>CAZNMS010000457.1:0-6842 GCA_964573505.1 uncultured Planctomycetaceae bacterium
ATTCCGAATGGCACGATCGTCCCGCCGCTCGGCTTCGTTGTGTTCGATGAAGGCAACTTCTTCTCGTCGGGCGGCACGGACCCGAACGATTTTCGTTTGGATGCCGCGCACGGCGACAACGTTTGGCTCGTTGCTGCGGACTCGAATGGCAAGCTCACGAACTTCATTGATCACGTTGACTTCGGCGCGGCGATCAATGGAGAGAGCTTCGGACGTTGGCCCGCTCCGAACAGCACGAGCAACTTGCCGAGCAAGTTCGTGCCGCAAGCAGCGCTCACGCTCGGTGCTCCGAACAGTGGTCCGCGCGTCGGTCCCGTCGTCATCAGCGAGATCATGTATGCGCCGGCCACTCCGCAAACGGGAGTCGCCGATGACTTCGAGTTCCTCGAACTCTTCAACCCGACGAACTCCGCAGTTGATTTGACCAATTGGAAGATCAGCGGCGGCATCGGCTTCGACTTTGCTGCGGGCACGATGATCGGTGCGAACAGTCGCTTGCTCGTGATCCCGTTCAATCCGACGAACGTCGCGAACGCCGATCGACTCGCCGCGTTTCGAACCGCGTATGGCTTGAGCAACAGCGTCCCGCTTGTCGGCGGTTACTCGGGGCAACTCAGTGACAGCGGAGAGACAATCCGGCTGCATCGTCCCGACGATCCGCCGGCGACCGAGCCGACTTTCATTCCCGAACTGCTCGAAGACGCCGTCGATTACTCCGTGAGCGGTGCATGGCCGAACGCACTCGGCAACGGTCGCTCGCTGCAACGCAACGGAGCGAGTTTGTGGGGACACGATGCCGCTTCATGGACCGCTGCGACTCCGACACCGAACGCTTTCACTGCGACTCAAACGCTTGTCGGTCTTGATGGCAGCGGCAACTTGATCGTGCAAGACGCCGTGCGCGGCGGACTCGCGAACGCACTGACGATCGACTTCTTAACGGCTCCGAATCAGATCATGGTCCGCGATACCGCCGCGACGGTTTCAACCGCGGTCCCCGGTGCCGTCATCACTTCAGCAAACGAGATCCGCATCCCGCGCGCCGCGATCACCGGTTCGCGCATCATCGTGATGGGGGGTAACGGAAATGACACTCTGACGATCGATCTCGTCGGCGGCTTGAGCAACTTGCTCATTGAAGCACGCGGCGAGCTCGGCACGGACGAGCTGATCCTTTCCGGCGGAGTGACATCGCTGACTCATCAACTCAGCGGACTGACATCGGGCTTCGTGCAGACGAACAACTCGCAGATCGCTTACGACGGCTTCGCGACCGTCACCGACAACGCGACCTCAACGAGCAAGCGTTACGAAGCAGACGCCAATCGCGTCGGAGCGAATCTAACTCTGCAAGTGGCGACCGATCCGGCCTTAGCAACGCGCACGGCAATCACCGTCGCATCGCATGCGACAATGCCGCTCGTGCGCTTCGTCACTCCGACGGACCCACTTCAAATCGCCGGAGGCAGCGGCAACGACTCGATCACGGTTTCTTCAACCGCGAGCAACCTCAGCGCGCGGCTCATCGTTCAAGGCGCTAATGGCAACGATGTCCTCAACGCCGCGACTTACACAAAGCTCGTGCAACTCGACGGCGGCAACGGCAACGACACTCTGACCGGCGGCAGCTTGTTCGATCGACTCACTGGCGGAGGAGGAGCCGACACGATCAACGCCGGCGCGGGCGGCGGAGCGCTCATCGAAGTCTTCGACGGAAACATGACGCTGACGAACTCATCGCTCACAACAACGATCAATGGAACCCCGACGGTCGACACTCTCAGCAACCTCACTGCGGCCTCACTGAGCGGCGGCCCGAGCGCGAATCTTATTGATGCCTCGACCTTCACTGCCGGCGCCGGTGTTGCGGTGACGCTCGTCGGCGGAGGCGGAGCAGACAACATCACCGGCTCGAACTTCCCCGACGTCATCGCGGCAAACTCGATCGTCGGAGTCACCGTCAGCGGCCTCTCGGGCAACGACACGATCGTCACTGGCAGCGGCAATGACTCGATCACCGGAGCGGCAGGCGCCGACAGCATCTCCTCGGGAGCGGGCAACGATCAGCTCTTCGGGGGTAATGGAAACGACACCATCAACGCGGGCACCGGCAACGACTTCGTGCTCGGGCAAGACAACGACGACTCCTTGATTGGGCTCGACGGCGAGGACTCACTGCAAGGCGGCGACGGCAACGACGTGCTCGACGGAGGAGCGGGCATCGACCGCTCGTTCGGCGGTCCCGGCAACGATCGCATTCTCGGCGGCAACGACAACGACTCGCTCTTCGGAGATGCCGGTAACGACACACTCGACGGCGGCGAAGGCAACGATCAACTGCGCGGAGCAGCGGGGCTCGACGACATCAACGGAGGTAATGGAAATGACAGAGTCTCCGAAGAGTTCGACACCGACTTCACCGTCATCGGCTTGCAACTCAGCTCGCCCGTGACGGGCACGGAACTCGTTCGGGGCATAGAGCGTTTCAGCCTCAACGGCGGTCCCGGCAACAACCGGATCGACGCGCGGCAGTCGTCAGTGGTCGTTTTCCTCACCGGCAACGACGGCAACGACACCTTGCTCGGCGGCCCAATGAACGACCTCATCAACGGCGGTAACGGGGCCGACGTGCTCTCCGGCGGAGCGGGCACCGACACAATCGACGGCGGTCTCGGCACGGACTACGTCACTGAGAAAGCAAACGCCGACTTCACGCTGACCTCAGTGCCGAGCGGCCTTCGAATCCAATCAACCGCAACTGGCGATGAGATCGTCACGAACATCGAACGAGCGGCGATCATCGGCGGCGACAGTGCGAATCGACTCGACGCGAGTGCCGCCACAATCCGAGTCATCCTGCTCGGAGGTAACGGAAACGACATCCTGCTCGGCGGGAGTCTGCAAGACACGTTGAGCGGCGGAGCAAGAGGCGTCACTCCCGACGGCACGGACTCGCTCAACGGCAACGCCAGCGCCGACACTTACGACAACGACCCTCTCGATAACCGCACCGTCGAAGCCGGCATCGACCTCATCGTCGCAGATGTCTTCGCCTCGCTCCCGAGTTGGGTCGATGCGCTGTGAGCATGACGACCGGAAACGGTCGTTCGACGATCCTGCAAGAAGCCGCTACACGCTGTTGCTTCATGCGGTGCCGAGCTTCTCCGAGTGGACGATGTGATCGCGCAAGAGATCACTGAGTTGCCTGAGATCACTCGTCACGACATCAACACGAGTCATTGGCCTTCGTCTAGCCTGATGAAAACTTCGCCCCCGGCCTTGTGCCGGGGGCTTGACGGCCTTTGCACAAGTTCGAGTCAGTTCGAATTCGAATTGCGCAAAGGCCGTTACCCCCTCCCGAGATGAACTCGGGGGCGAAGTTTTCATCAGGCGAGCCGGCGTCCGATGAGACTCGTCAGACCGAAACTGAAACCTCAAACGAGGAACCCCAACATGAACCCGGTTCTTGAACGGCAGCAGCATCTGACTCGACGGCAGTTCTTCGGGACGACCGGTTTGCGACTCGGGGGCGTTGCTCTCGCGGCGATGGCGGCTCAACAGGCGCAGGCGGCGGGACCGGCGATGCATCCGCCGTTGCCGGGTTTTCCGCACTTCGCCCCGAAGGCAAAGAACCTCATCTACCTGCATATGAATGGAGGACCGTCGCAGATCGACTTGCTGGATTATAAGCCGGTCCTCAATGAGCACTTCGATAAGGACTTGCCCGACAGCATTCGCAAAGGGCAGCGCATCACGACGATGACGAGCGGCCAAAAGCGACTGCCGGTCGCGCCGTCGAAGTTCGAGTTCAAGCAGCACGGCCGATGCGGGCGCTGGGTCAGCGAACTGCTCTCGCATACCGCCGGAGTCGTTGACGATCTCGCCGTTGTGAAGAGCGTCTTTACGAATGCCATCAATCACGACCCGGCTTGCACGTTCGTCATGACTGGCAGCGAAGTGCCCGGTAAGCCGAGCCTCGGATCATGGGTCAGCTACGGACTGGGCAGTGCTAGCAACGATCTGCCGTCGTTCGTTGTGCTGACTCCCGTTTGGTCGTCGAACGCTGCTGCTCAAGCCCTCTTCACGCGCATGTGGAGCAGCGGCTTCTTGCCCTCCAAATTCACCGGCGTCGCACTGCGGAGCGCAGGCGATCCCGTGCTCTATTTGCAGAACCCCGACGGAGTTCTTTCGAGCGATCGACGAGTCATGCTCGACGCCCTATCGAAGCTCAATCAGCGCAGCTTCGCGGAGATCGGTGATCCCGAAATTCAAACCCGCATCGCTCAGTATGAGATGGCCTTTCGCATGCAGGCGAGCGTGCCGGAACTCGTCGATCTCTCGGGTGAAACGAAGGCGACATTGGAGATGTATGGCCCCGAAGTTCAAACGCCGGGCACGTTCGCATCGAGTGCTCTGCTCGCGCGGCGCATGATCGAACGCGGCGTCCGCGTCGTGCAGTTGCTGCATCGCGGATGGGATCAGCACGGCAACTTGCCGCGAGACATTTCGAGCCAGTGCTACGACACCGATCAGCCGGCAGCGGCATTGATCAAGGATCTGAAGCAACGCGGACTACTCGATAGCACGGTCGTCGTTTGGGGCGGCGAGTTCGGACGGACGGTGTACTCGCAAGGCACGCTGACGAAGCAAACTTACGGCCGCGATCATCACCCGCGCAACTTCTGCATGTGGCTCGCTGGCGGCGGTATCAAAGGCGGTATCAGCTACGGAGAGACCGACGACTTCTCTTACAACGTCATCGACAAACCGGCTCCGATCTCGAATATCAATGCGACAATCCTGCATTGTCTCGGCATCGACCATGAACGCTTCACATACAAGTTTCAGGGTCTCGATCAGCGCCTGACAGGAGTCGAAGAACCGCAAATCATCCCCGAACTGCTGAGCTAAATCCCGTCCGAGAAAAGTTCCTCACCGGGCGAGCCGGCACAATGTGTGATCATACGCACCAACTTAAGCGGCCCAACTGAGGGGTGATGGATTTTGGAGTAGCTGGATATTGCTGGGATGTCTTGAGCGGGATTGGATTCTTCCGGCATGGCTCAGGTTTGTAAGCAGCTTGTTGAGAATCCGCCTGAGACCGGCTGGGTGATCCAGTTCGATGATCAGTGGCACCAGCCACGTTTGCAGCACTTTCACCGCTTTGGCCAAGCTGCGGCGCGGGTCCTGCCAGCAGCCCGTCAGCAATAGCCAATGCTGAATGATCACTCCCATCATCTTCGCCCACAGGACCGTCATGTCTTGGGGGTGCGTGCCGTTTGCCGATGCGTCGCCAGCAGGTTGTGCGACTTCCAGAGCTTGAACAGCAACTCAATCTGCCATCTCGCGCGGTACAGCACCATGATTGACTGCCAGTCATAATGCTCCTGTGGAAGATTGGTTACAGCCAGCGTCCACCCCAGTCATTCAGAAGACTCTTCCGTGAGTTCACGCCCCTTCGCGCGACACTTCTGCCTCGCCTCCTGACGACGACGATTTGCCACTTCCTCTGGTGCTCGCACGGCGATCAAGCGGCAGGGCACCACTCTTCAAGTCCCAACGCATCTTCGGGAAGGCATTCGGACAAGTAGCTTGGGATTCCATCCCGAGCCTCAGCGGGATGAGGTTCTCAGAAAAGTAACGGGAACGCCGTCAAGCTCCGGTGTGCAGCAAGCGTCAATGTCGGATCGACTGAGAGAGATTGAGCGACGTAAGCACCGAGTTCTCAACTCACACAGGCTCGCAATGCCGAGCCGAACAACTGCGGGGACTCCGACAAGCGAGCTATAAGAACGATTCCAACGGTTGCGTGAACCGCTTCTCGACGGCGGTGACCGAGACCTCGATCCCCATTTGAGCCGCCGTGCGAGCCCATTCGGCATACTTGGAGTTTGGGTTCTGCATCAGGGTGAAGACCAACATCCGCACCAAAGATCGACCGGAGAATTTCCGCTGTCTTTGAACAACGCGCTCCTGCCGAGCCAACTGATCCAAGTCGTCGCCGAGCACGTATTCCAACGCCTGCATCAATCCCTTGATCTTGCTCATGAGAAGTTCCTTCTTCCGAAGAGCGATGCGATGTGACGCCAATAGCATCTGAGCTTCCGCGTTTTCGAACAGACCATGTCACGCTTAAGTTGGTGCCTATGGGAGCGGCGGGAAGTGGGTTCTCTCATCCCTTCGAGCGTCCGGCTGAATGCCCGGTTCATGAACCTCGTGTCCCAGTTGCGATGGGCCGCGGGGAGGCTTTGGGGGCTCGACGATGCCTTGCGCGAGTGCCTTGAGAGGGCGACATGGAGCGGCTGAAAGCGATGCTCGCGGGATGGAAGAATTCCGACAGGGCAGCGCGAGCTGGAATGCCTTGCAAGTCGTGATCTCAGTGGGCGTGACGCTGGCGGCTCAAGTCGGCGTGCGCGAGGGAATCGGACCGGAATGCCTGCAACAAGTGGCAGCGCTGCCCAGCAACTCCATCACGATCGGTCAATCGTCGTGATCTCGATCAGAGTTCCTCGGCTCGTCTTTGCGATCCTGTGTGAGTTGGAAACTCAGTCTGAGTCGATCCGCCATTGACGCTTTCTAGAAACCGAATGCTGACGGCGGTTTCGGATCTGGTTTGAGAACCTCATCCCGCTGAGGCTCGGGATGGAATCCCAAGCTACTTCTCCGAACCAGTTCCCGAAGAGTTGCGCGGCTCGGCTTTGCGATCCTGTGTCGGTTGGGAACTCAGTGTGAGTCGATCCGCCATTGATGCTTTCTCGAAACAGAATGCTGACGGCGGTTTCGGATTTGGTTTGAGAACCTCATCCCGCTGAGGCTCGGGATGGAATCCCAAGCTACTTCTC
>CAZNMS010000457.1:6942-7294 GCA_964573505.1 uncultured Planctomycetaceae bacterium
CGAACCAGTTCCTGAAGAGGGCCAGAGCGGGCTGAATGGGCATGATCGGATGACGTTGGCAGAGGAATTGAGGCAGTGGAATAAAGACGGTCTGACGATTCGCATTGCAGCTTAGTCTGAAACGCAATGTCTCACCGGCATTCGGTCACCTACGGTTGCTCGGATCAACATTGCGATCCTGTGTGAGTGGGAACCTCAGATTTAGAAGTGGGAGGCAAACAGCCCCAAAGGGGCGCGATTCGATAGTCCGCATGAAGCTTCAACTTCGATACGAGTTCAGCGTTTGCTGACTGCCGCGCGGGTTTCGAATCTCGCCCCGTTGGGCAACGCCGTTAAGGATTCGTGTAGCAAT
>CAZNMS010000458.1:0-5674 GCA_964573505.1 uncultured Planctomycetaceae bacterium
TTCGCAGGGATTAGCTCTCCACCGACCCCGCGTCGGTGGAAGCACGACTGGTCGGCTAGCAGCACCAATCGGCTCAGCGTTTTTCGCTCTCCACTGACCCTGCGTCAGTGGAAGCAGCGACTCGGTAGCTAAGGATCGTTCGAGTAACCCCAGCGTCAGCGAATCCGTCGTTGCTTCCACCGACACAGGGTCGGTGGAGAGCAAGAACAACGGTTTGTGAACCGCGTTGTTAGCTCGCCAGTCGTTGCTTCCACTGACGCGGGGTCAGTGGAGAGCGAATTCGATCGGGTCAAAGTCGTTCCATGTGATCCGATCAGTTGCCATCACCATGGCATCCAACCGCGCGGCCCATACACGCAGAACGCGCACGCCATCAGCCACAAAGCCCCATTCACGAGCGTCGGCTTATCGGTCGCAAACAGCTTCGACGGATCGCCGCCCTCGGACTTCATATGGATCAGATAGAGGTAACGAAAAATACCGTAGATCACGAAAGGCGTTGTCAGCACGAGAGCATGCGACCCGAATCGCTCAGCCGTTTGATCGGCCATTGTGTAGAGCGCGTAAGTCACGACCGCTGCTCCCGCCGAGATCGTCATCATCAGATCGAGGAAGTGGGTCGAGTAACCCTCTAAGCACGCGCGATGCGATGCCGCGTCATCCTTCAGCACCATCAGTTCGTTGCGGCGCTTCCCGAAGCCCACAAGCAGAGCGAGCGTCAGCGTGCAGAGAAACAGCCACGGAGACGGCTCGACATGAATCGCGACGGCGCCGGCAACGGCTCGCAGCACGAAACCGATCGCGATGATCATCACGTCGAGAATCGCAATGTGCTTGAGCTTCAACGAGTACCCGACATTCATCACCAAATAGAACGACAAGATGCAGCCGAACGGCACGTTGATCAGAAACGCTCCGCAGACGCTGCCGAAGGCGAGCACGGCCATTGTCGCGGCCACCAATTGCGGACTGATGAGCCCGGCGGCCAGCGGCCGATGCTTCTTCTTCGGATGCAGCCGGTCCTCGTCGAGATCATTGAGATCATTCAGCAGATAGACCGAACTCGCCGCGAACGAGAACAGCAAGAAAGCCTGCACCGTCAGCAAGATCGACGGCACATGAAACAGCGATTGCGAAAAGATGAGTCCGCCGCAGACCAATGTGTTCTTGATCCACTGATGAGGCCGCAAGCTCTTCGCGAGCGCGTACGTGAGAGTGACGTTTGATGCCGGATTAAGAGCGTGAGTTGTCATAAGGTCGTCTGTTTGATGCGCCGGCGCACTCGTTCCCAAGCTCTGCTTGGGAACGCGCCTTCGGGAAGCTCCTGCTTCCCGTGCGGTTCTGAATGCAACTGACTCCATCGGGTTGCAGTTGCTCATCACCGACTCCGCGTCAGTGATGAGTTCGCCTTTGAGATTCGAAAACGCCGGGACGGGAAGCAGAGCTTCCCCAGTGGCGTTCCCAAGCAGAGCTTGGGAACGAGTGATGTCTCGAATTCGTCCTATCGGTCTTCCCGACCGCCTATGTCATTTGCAGTACACCCGCCGATTTAGCTCCCAATTTCTTCGCCGCATCGGCTGCGTGCTCGCGCATTGGGACTAACTGATAGTGCCTCGCCAATGAGTCGATGACTTTGCCAACCAGCTCGACCTTCGGTTTGTGAGGCACTCGCATCGCCGGGAAGAACGACAAGTCCGAGTCGTCATCACACCCCATGAAGTCCAGTGGGTGCAGCAGTAGCGACGGTGCCACTCCGTTGAGCCGGCACATCGTCAGAGCCATGTGCCAATAGGTCATCGCGAGCGTGCGCGAGAATTGGTCGAGATACAGCAAGTAGCTCACATGAATCGGCACTTTGAAAAGCGGCATCGTCGTGACCGGGATCTCGAGCAGCGTCGTCGCTTGCTGCGATGAAGATCGGCCGTAGCCGAATTCGTCAGAATTCGGGATCTGAGTGCCTGCGTCCGAAGTCTCACGACTTCGGCTACGAGCATGCGCCGTGACGCTCTTGTCCGACACGTTCCACAAATACGGACGCAGCGGACGGAACCCTTCGCTGATCGTCCCGAAGAGCTTCTTGCGTTCGTTCTTTTGCTTCTCATCGAGCTTTGCGGTCATGAAGTAATAGAGCCGCGCCAACGGACCTAAGAACGTCGGGAACGTCGAGCAGTCGTACTCGTACCCGCGTCGCGACAGCACGCGCAGCACATCGGGCGAGAGACTGAAACCCGGCCCGCGAAAGCCGACCGGACATTGCCCCGTGACTCGTTCGAGATGCTCTTCAGTCCGTGCGAGTTCTTCGTTGATCTGCTCGATCGAGTAGAGATGCAGCCACGGTTCGTGATGAAACGAGTGATTGCCGACTTCATGCCCGGCCTCAGAGATCGAAGCGAGCGCATCGTGATTGCAGTCGAGTGCCGCGTCTTGACCGACGATGAAGACTGTAATTTTCGTGTCACGCTCGGCGAAGAACTGCAAGAAGCGCGGCACGACGATGTCGAGATAACTGGGATACGACTCCCAACCTTTATCCCCGTGCGTCTTCATGTAGGACCATTTGTTGTCGAGATCGAGCGAGAGACTCGCGAGTGGTTTCATGAGTGTGAGCGTTTCTGTGAGAGCCACTATCTGCGCGGCATCCTGCCATCGTCCGTCTTCCGGTTCCTATCAGCGCTATTCGTCCTCTGCGTCCTATGAGTTCGACAGCGCACCTCCGCATTTCCGTAGCCGAAATCGTCAGATTTCGGACGCTTCAAAAGCCTGAAATCTCACGATTTCAGCTACTACGGAGCGCTGTCCTATGAGTCCTATCGACCTATGACTCGACCAATTCCGGTTCCGGCGCCGTGCGTCCGACAATCTTCAGCGCGGGCTTGCTCTGCCGCTGATTCGCGAGCAGTTCCTTCGACCAGTCTTCAGCGAGCTTCACCGTCTCGTTGACGTTCAATGTTCCGTTCGCGATCTGAGCCGAGTTGATCGCCCAAACATTCGGGATCGACGTCCGCACGGGCGGCAAGTTGTCCGAGTAGTGCAACGTCGTCAGCGACACGACATGCCGCACGCGCGAGATCTTGAAGTCGACAACGTCTTCGCGACTGAAGTGCGGATACATCTTTTCGAGAGCCGCAACGAAGCGTTCTTTGATGGATGCATCGGACTCCTCGAACAGCGGATCGTTCGGAGCGACGTACTTCGGCAAGTAGACCAAACTGCGACCGCCGAACTCGCTCTTATCAACGAGCGTGCTCATCTCGATGACCGCCGTGAACGGCACCCATGAGTCTGTAATATTCGTGACATAGAACTGCGCCAGCGGCTTCTTCAGCAGCACCGACGCGCACACGATGCCTTGATATTGCAGGTTGTTGTGCCGGGCATGCTCTTCGGGGCTCAGCCACGGACAGAGCTTCGAGATCACCGGAGAGGGCGTCGTCAGCACGACGCGATCGAACTCTTCATTCGGGGCATTCGCGAGGTCAACGACCACTTTGCCTGACGGCAGATTCCAAACTTGGCGCGTTGCTTGATTGAGTCGCACGTCGACGCCTTCCGCCATCAACTGCTCGGTGAAGCGTTCGAGGATGCGGGCATAGCCGCCGCGCACATAGCCGAACATCTCCTTCTTCAACCCGGTTCGTCGAGCCGCATACATCCGCGCGATCGTCGCCCAAATGAACGAGGCCGACGTCTTCGTGTAGTTCTCGCCGAGCTTCGCACGCAGCAGCGGCAGCCAAATCTTTTCGAACGTGCGCGGTCCCGAGAGTGACCGCAGCCAATCCGCAACGGGGATGCCTTCGAGCCGCTTCCAATCCTTCACCTTCGAGGCGAAGAAGATCGTCGCGCCGAGTCGGAATTTGTCGATCAGCCCCAGAGGCGGAAACTTCAGGAACTCGAAGTTGTTCGACATCGAGTACAGCTTGCCGTCGGTGAAGAAGCCCGTCTTCGTCTCGACCCAATTCATGTCGTTGTCGAGATCGAGTTCCTTCAGCACGCCGCGCCAATGCAGGTCGCTGAGCAGCGTCACGTGATAGTGGCGGTCCCATGTGACGTCGCCGAGCTGCCATGCATCGGCCAATCCGCCGAGCTTCGAAGCAGACTCAATCAACGTGACTTCCTCGCCCGCTTGAGCAAGTCGATGCGCGAGCGTCATCCCGAGAATGCCGCCGCCAATAACGCCGTACTTCATAAGTGGTGCCCCTATTGTCGCCTTTCGCTCCGCGAAAGGTCGCTGCCTCAAAACCGCTCTCAAGCAGTGGTGACCGTTCTGGCCCCTAACCCCTCGCCTCTCACCCCGCCGCTGCCGCCAATTCCAATCGCTGCTGCGACCGTTCCTCGTTGCCGCTCAAGATTTCCTCGAACATCGCCTCGTAGCGTTCGAGATGCCGCTCCCATGAGAACTGCGAGTGAGCGAACGTCGCCGCATTCGACGAGAGCACTTCGAGCTGCTGCGGATCTTGTAATACTTGTGACAGCAACTGCCGGAAGTGTTGCTCATCATCAGCGAGCAGCCCGTTTGTGCCGTCGATCGTTTCCGCAAAAGGCACCCGGTAGTGCTCGCCGTGCTCACGAATCACGAGAGACGGGACGCCGTGCGCCAGCGCCTCAATCAACACCAATGGCGCGCATTCCAATTTGGTCGGAAAGACGAACAGATCCGCTCGGCAGTACCACTCCGAGACGTTCGATTGATTGCCGTGAAAGCGCACGCGGTCTTGCAGTCCCAGTCGCTGCGACAACTCTTCGCACGCCGCGCGATCGGATCCGTCGCCGACAACATCGAGCGTCCAATTCCGCAGCGGCTCTTGCGCGAGCGTCTCTAGGGCGAACGGCAGATTCTTCGAGGCGACGAGTCGACCGAGGAACAACAACCGCACCGGATCGCTCGACGGCCAAACGCGCGGCACGCGCGTCGCCGCAGGAAAGTCGACGCCTTGCGGATTGACGAAGAACTCCGCCGCGACGGAGTTTGCTCCGTGATAGCTCAGCAGAGACTCGCACGAGTGCTGATTGAAACGCACGACATGCGACGCGTTCCTCAGTGCCCAACTCTGTAATTGGTGATACAGCCTGACGGCGCTGCGGCGATGAAGTCCGCGTAAGCCGTAGCTCTCAAGCTCTAAGGCGGCGACGTTCGAGTGCGGCAAGTACATCCAGGGAACGCCGGGAAAGCAGCGAGCATGCGGCTTGAGCAAGAGATGCTCGGCACCGATGACGATTTCAGGACGACTCAGCTTCAGGGCGGGCAAGCGCCATTTGAAGTCGAGCGTTCGAAAACGCGACGCCCAGCGCCACAGCACAGGCAGCTTCTGCCATGCAAACTCAGAGATCACATGCAGGTCGATGCCGGGCCACTGTTCCCCGCCATCATCAAATGCAACGACGGAAACTCGGTGACCTCGCGCTGCGAGTCGACGAATCAGTTCGCGGTTGTAGATGTGACTGCCGGCAGTGGGCTGCAAAGAACCCACAAGAAGCCGCACGTCAAAAGTCATGACCGATCCTCAAAACGAACGCCCGAGTTTCCAACAGCAGCCATCAGCGGCCCGCGGCTGACACTCTGTAAGAATTCCGACATTCAACAACTCAAATAAAGTAGCTTGGGATTCCATCCCGAGCCGCAGCGGTGAAGCGGTCCCCCAACAAGCGAATCAACCGTCAATAAAGGCGTTGCAGG
>CAZNMS010000458.1:5774-7137 GCA_964573505.1 uncultured Planctomycetaceae bacterium
GGCGTTGCAGGTTCTTCAATCCGACCGCCACTCCAACACTGCGATTCATCGTCAGTCAGAGGCATGCAATAAGCATTGCACAGCGAATCATCGTGCAAGACGCCGCGTGCAAGCCGTTTAACTCCGGTCGAGTTTCACTCCCTAAGTCGCTCAACTCGCTAACGGCTCGGGATGGAATCCCAAGCTACGCCAACAGCAACGTCTCGAATTTCTCCGGCGCGTTCTGCGGCGGAGTCAGCTCAACGACTTCGCCTCTGACGATCTCGTACTCGAGTCCGCACGTCGGGCACTCGATGTGATGAAAGTTGACGGGCCCTTCTTTCGGGAACTTGACCATCAACTGCCCACAGCGGCAGACCGCTCCGATCGAGCGTGCCGGCGCGCCGAGCACCAAATGAAAGTCCGGCACCGACTTCGTCACGATCGAGCCCATTCCGACCATTGCCCAACGGCCAATCACGAGGTCATTGCCGATCGTGCAACCCGCTCCGATCGTCGCGCCTTCTCGCACGAGCGTCGGCAAGGTGTGCTCATCAGGATCGGACGATCGCAGTTCTTTGAGATCGGGAGTTGTCGCTCTCGGAAACCGATCGTTCGTGAAGATCGTTCCGGCGGAGATCATCACTCCGTCTTCAATCGTGACCGCATTGCAGATGTAGACCATCGCGTTGATCTTCACGCGGTTGCCGATCTTCACTCCGTAAGCGATGTAAGACTTCTCACCCACAATGCACTGCTCGCCGAGTTCCGAGTCGTGCCGAATATGAACGCTGTCCCAAACCGAAGTCCCTTCGCCGATCAAGACGCGGTCTTCAACGAGTGCTGTCGGATGAATGCGAGGCATAAGTAGGTCCGTGATCGAGTGGCCGAGTTCGTTCTCATGAGTTGCCCGTCACTCCAGCGAACGACGAGCAAGCACTCACCGCACTGCGTTGCAAAGGCCGTTCAACGCCTGCATGCGCATCGTGAGTCACGTCGAACATAGCCCGCGTTCTTCACAGCATTCGGACCGGGACATGCCGCGCATCGGGACTTTGAGCGAGTTCAATCGCAACAGTTCGGGATGTCCTGACAGATCGCGCTGATCGTCACGCGTCGCCATCGGCAGCAACTGCCGGTCACAACGATCAATCCCAAAATGCCGAAGTCGCATGGACGCCTACGTCCGTGCGTCTCTTCGAACCGCACCGGAGAGTCACTCGAGTCCGCGCGGCGCGACCATTGGTCTGATCAAGAGCGTGAACGACATCGCTCGGACAGAGCCTTATCCGTGTGAGAAACATCCGTGTGTGCAAGGGCAGGCACGACACTCCTGAGGAACACATCCGTTTTTGGGTACGACGGACTTGCAGTCCGTCGCTTC
>CAZNMS010000459.1:0-7131 GCA_964573505.1 uncultured Planctomycetaceae bacterium
CGGAGGGAGGGGGGACTGAACTCAATCAGTTCTCCCTACCCCTATCGAACTCGGGGTGTGCTTCATTGCCGATCCCTTAGCTGACCAGTGGCGGCTTCTACCGACGCGGGGTCGGGGGAGAGCGGAAGGCAGTGCGCGGAGTGGTCGTGTTGGCCGGGTTTCGAGGGGCGGCTTACTTGCGGGGTGAGGATCGGTTGAGTCACAAGGACTCGTGTGTTGAGGTCACGCGGTTTTAGTTCTACAGCTCACCATGTAGCTGAAATCGTGAGATTTCAGGCATTTCGAGAGTCCGAAATCTGACGATTTCGGCTACGGAAACGCGAAGGTGCGCTGTCGAATTAGATGGTCCTGAGGAATGCACATGATGCCTGAGCCGTTTGGGTTGCTGTTGGTTACTGGCAATCAGACTCATCAAGAGAACTACGCCCGCGCTTTGGCGGCGGATCGGCGGTGTCGATTGGTGGGGCTCACTGATGAAGCAGCGGTGACGGAGAGACGGCGGGAACTCAATCGGGCTTTGGCGGATGAGCTTTGCATTCCGTTGCTCGATGACTTTGAGGCGGCGATTCGACGGGATGATGTGCAACTCGTTTCGATCTGTGCTGACCCGGAGCGGCGCGAGGAGATCACGGTTAAGTGTGCTCGCGCGGGGAAGCATCTTTATCTCGATAAGGATCCGGCTCCGACGGTCGCGGCGGCTCGTAACATCGCTGAAGCGATCAAGAACGCGTGCGTGCTCAGTCAGGCTTTCAGCATGGTTCGAATACCGGCGGCACATCGCGCGAAGCAGATCGTGCAGTCGGGAGAGCTCGGCGAGTTGATCGGGCTGCATTGCGATATCACGTTCGCAAAGGGACTCGCGGGGACGGCGGATCTCACGCGACCGCGCGTTGAGAAGGCTCAGCCGACGCGGTTCAGCTTCATTGACTCGAAGCGCGAGTTCTTGTGCTGCGGCTATTACGCACTCGTCTTGATGCAGTGGCTGACCGGGCGGCGCTTTCAGTCGGTCGATGCGACGACGTGCAATTATTTCTTCACCGAGCATCAGAAGAACGACGTCGAAGACTTCGCGGCTGCCTTGCTGTCGATGGAAGGCGGGATCGAATGCGAGATCGTCGCGGGGCGTTGCGGATGGTCGAGCAGTCGAGCGTTCGGGCAACACGACATTCGCATCATCGGCACGCGCGGTTCGATCTCGATCGACGCCAATCAACCGAGGCTCGAAGTCTTCAGCGATCGACCGGCATGGCGTCAGCCGGACAGCGGTCATCCCGAAGACCCGATGGGGTTTTGGACGAGCACTCAAAAGGCCGGCGGTATCGCTCCGAAGACTGACTGGTTCGCGATTGGTCCCGCGCTGCAGAACGACTTCTCGTTCTTCCTCGATTGCTTGAGTGCCGGTCGTCCGAGCGATGTTCCTGTTGAGTCCGCAGTGCATGCGCTGGAAGCGGTGCATGCGGTTTATGAGTCAGCGGCGAAGGGGGCGACGGTTTTGCTTTGAAGCTCAATAGGACCGATAGGACCGATAGGACCGATAGGACTTAGAGGACGGATAGGACCAATAGGAGAATGCGGTTGGTGTTGAGGCCATCTTCGCGAGGCGCGGCGGAGGCCGACGATTGCGGGCGGCGTCCTTTCGCAGAGCGAAAGGCGACTATCGGCTGCGGCTTCGAAGTGGGCGAGGAGGCCGTTACAAGTCCGGCCCGAATTTTGATCTCGGCCTTTTCATGATGGACTCACAATGAGCGAACCCGAAGCCTTCGATCCTTATGCCCTGCCGGAAGACGCGATTGCCCCGCCTCCAGAAAGCTTGTGGGACGCGCTGAAGAAGATCGGGCCGGGCATCGTGCTCACGGGCAGCATCGTCGGGTCGGGTGAGCTGATTCTCACGACGAAACTCGGAGCGCAGTTCGGCTTCATCTTCCTCTGGCTCGTGCTGTTTAGCTGCTTCATCAAAGTCATCGTGCAGATTGAACTCGGTCGCTATGCGATCTCGGCCGGCAAGCCGACGCTCGGGTTTCTGCATGAGATGCCGGGGTTGAGATTCCTCAGAACCACATGGCTCGTGTGGTGGTGGTTCGGCATGTTGCTCGCGACCGTCTTTCAATTGGGCGCGATGTGCGGCGGAGTCGGGCAAGCTCTCAATCTCGCGTTCCCTCGAGTGTCGGCTTCGATCGCAGAGGCGGTTGGCGGTTCGCTTGGGACGCTGCTCACTGCTCATCCCGAGCATCCGTGGGCCGTGCTTACGGCATTGGCTGCGGTCGCGCTGTTGCTCACTGGCAGCTATCAACGATTGGAGAAGCTGACGACCGTGCTCGTCGTCGGAGTTACTGCTCTCACAGTGTTGGGCGTCGTGATGTTGCCCAGTCCGAAGTATGGGTTTGTCGCCAGCGAAGTGATCGACGGCATGACGTTCCGAGGTTTGCTGTCGCTCGATTCGATCGCGCTGGCGGCGGCGGTCTCAGCGGCGTTTGGCTGCTTCGGCATCACGGGCGTCGGAGCGTCCGAGCTTTACCAGTATCCGTATTGGTGTTTGGAAAAGGGCTATGCGCGCTGCGTCGGTAAGAGCACTCCTGATGACGTTTGGGCTCAGCGCGCCAAAGGATGGATTCGCGTTATGCGACTCGATGCGTGGGTCAGCATGATCGTCTTCACGGCCGCAACGCTCGCCTTCTACTTCATGGGGGCGATCGTGCTGCATCGCAACAACCTCGTGCCAGAAGGCAAAGAGATGGTGCAGACGCTGTCGAGGATGTACTCCGAGACGTTCGGCGAAGTGACTCGCTTGCCGTTCCTCATCGGTGTTTGGGCGGTGCTGTTTAAGACGCTGTATGTGTCGTGTGCCGCACATAGCCGACTGACGACCGATCTGCTCATGCTGACAAAATTCTTACACAACGATTCGAGCACCCGAGCCCGCAGCATCAAGCGGTTGTGCGTCTTCTATCCGCTGTTCGCACTGAGCTTGTTCCTGATGTTCAAAGAACCGACCGGAATGGTGATCTTCGGCGGCTTCATGCAAGCGGCCACTCTGCCGATCATCACCGGGGCGACGCTCTATCTGCGCTACTTCCGGCTCGATCGCCGACTGACGCCATCGAAGTTCTGGGACGTCTGCTTGTGGGTCGCGTTCGTGAGCATCACGGTCGTCGCGTCGTATGCGATCTACAGTTGGGGCGTCGACAAGCTGCTGCCGATGATCCTTCCGGCGAAGAAGTAGCGAGACGGTTTGGCGCGCTGAGGATGTTGCTCGCGACGAGGCTTGCGACTCTTGACGAACTTCATTGGCAGACTCCAACAGAATGGAGCGACCGTGCTTCGATGTCTTTGCTGGCTCGTGATCTTCGGCGCGATGAGCGTTGCTCTGCGAGCCGACGACACGCTGACTCATCCCACTTCGCACGCGGCGGTCGAGCAGGCACATCGCGAGATCTGGCGGCGGTTTGTCGATGAGCACGGCATCTTGCTGGACTTCACCGACCTCGACGGCACCGTGAATTATCCGACTCCCGATGAATGTCGCGACGGTAAGCCCAATGCGCTCGGCTGGTGGACGCCGATTGAAAACGGCGCGATGTTCAACGGGCTTTATATGGATGCCGCAATCGTGCGCTGGCGGCAATCGCGTTCGTCAGAGGATGCCGCAAAAGCACGCCGCTTGATGCGCGGCTTGCTCAAGCTGAACTCGCTGAGCGACGTGAAAGGCTTCGTCGGTCGCGGAGTCAGTACCGATGGCCGGTCGCACTACGCGATGGGGTCGAACGATCAAACATTGCCGTGGCTCGTCGGTCTGTGGCGCTATTGGGAATCGGAACTGGCGACGCCGGACGAGAAGACGCTCATCGCGCGGCATCTCACGGAAACGATCACCGAGATCGAACGCCTGAAGTGGCGGATGCCGGCCGAGGCTCCGTTCGGAAGTCGCGGTTCGTTTGAAGGATTCCACTTTGATGAAGCGGCTCGGATGCTGTTCGCGCTGAAGCTCATGCACCGCCTGACGGCGGACGAGAAGTGGGCGAAGCTGTATCGCTCGGAACTGGAGCGGCGCGGCGGAGAACCGTTGCGTTCGAAGCTTGAACAGTGCGAAGCCGGGATGTCGTTCTGGTATGCGAAGACCCACAATTGGACTTCCTGCACGGCGGTCAGCGCGCTGCGCGGACTGTGGGAGCTGGAGTCCGACGAGCGACTCAAGAACGCCTACGCTCGTGGTCTGCTGGCAAGTGCGAAGCTGGCTGCCGAGAGTCTCAAACTGGCTGAGCAATTTGACCCGCAAGACCGCAGCGAGTTTCGGCAGGATTGGCGAGCCTCGATGTTGCCGTTGTGGAAGCCGCAGCGCACAGAGAACGAGTCCGCCGCTCTGGCCGAACAGCAACTGCGTGAATTCATGAAGACGTCCCCTCGTCGCCAACGAGAGGCGGCGTTCATCCGCGAGCCGACTTCCGCCGCTTGGATCGTGACACTCTGCCCCGATGCGGCTTTCGTGAATCAACACCGAACGGCCATTGAACGAGTCATCCGCCGCTACGATTACTCGCGGGTCTACTACAGCACGTTCTTCTGGGTCGAAGCCGCCGCGCTGCGCCTGCCTCAAGTTTCTGGAGATCCGTAGCGACGTTCGATCGGCCTGTAACGCTCCTTACAGAGGGCAAGCTGAATGAAGCGCGAAGTCTGATGCTGTGGCATTGGCTTTCAGTCCGCGCGTCGGAGCGTTGATTCAAATGTCGCGCTCAAGTCCCATACAGCAAGGATGGCTGCCCATCCTACGACACATTCCGTTGAGTGGAGTTTCTTCGAACTATGAATCGTGATCTGAGTAAGTCTCGAATTTGCGTCCTACTGTTGGGGTTGTTGCTGACTCATGTTGGCTTTGCGACGGCGGGGCCGTTGGTGTTTGAGGGCACTGATGGGGCGGGCAAAGGAAAGCATGTCGTCTTCATGGCGGGCGATCATGAGTATCGCTCGGAAGAGACTCTTCCCGCGATCGCGCGGCTGATGGCGAAGCATCACGGGTTTAAGTGCACCGTCCTCTTCAACATTGATCCCGCGACCGGAGAGATCGTTGCGGGGAACTCGAACATGCCGGGGCTTGAGGCGCTCGGGACGGCGGATCTCGCGGTTGTGTTTCTGCGGTTTCAAAACTTTCCGCAGGAGCAGATGAAGCACTTTGATGAGTACCTCAATCGCGGCGGGCCGGTCGTCGGTCTGCGGACCGCGACGCATGCTTTCAAGATGAATGCCAATGAGCCGTTCGCGAAGTACTCGTTCAACCATAAGAGCGAGACTTACGACCTCGGCTTCGGGCATCAGGTGCTGGGGCAAACTTGGGTCGGGCACTACGGCACCAATCATCGGCAGAGCACGCGCATCACGCTCGTCGACGACAAGAAGTCGCATCCGATTCTGCGCGGCGTGAAAGACGTTTGGGTGCAGGTCGGCGGGTATGTCGGCAAACCGACCGACGGTGAGATTCTCACGATGGCGCAGCCGCTCAATGGCATGATGCCGGACTCGCCAGTTGATGCGACGAAGCCGCCGATGCCGTCGGAGTGGACTCGAAATTACACATCCGCTTCGGGCAAGAAGGGGCGAGTCTTCACAACGCTCTATGGGACGTCGGAAGACATCTTGAATGACGGCTATCGACGCATGCTCGTCAATGGCTGCTTCTGGGCGGCGGGGCTAGAGGACGCGATCAAGGCCGATGCCGACGTCTCGTTCGTTGGGCCGTTCAAGCCGAATACGTACAACGGCGGCGGGTACGCTCGGGGCGTCAAGCCCGAGATGTATGCCGGCTTCGAAAGTCCGATCCCTGCGAACAACGTCACGAAGGATGCGGATGCAAAGCCTGACGCGAAGAAGAACGCGAAGGCCGATGCGGGGAAGACTGATGCGGGGAAGACTGATGCGGGGAAGACTGATGCGGGGAAGCAAGAAACTCAGAAGCAAGACGCGGCGAAGAGCGATGCTCTTCAAGCCGCAGCGGTTGCGACGGGCAAGCCCGCGCGGTTTGTGCGGATCGAACTGCCGGGCGATAAGCGGATTCTCACACTGGCTGAGGTCGAGGTCATTAGCGGCGGGAAGAACATCGCTCGTGATGGCAAGGCGACTCAGTCGAGCACGAATGGAGACGCAGTGGCGGCTCGCGCCGTCGATGGCAACAAAGACTCTGACTACAACAAGAAGGGGCAGACTCACACTTCGAATGCTGGAACGAAAACTCCATGGTGGGAGCTCGATCTCGGGCAAGCGAAGGACATTGAGCGCGTTGATATTTGGAATCGCGCGGGCTTCGAAGGTCGGATCGACGGGTTCACGCTCACGTTGCTCGATGCGGATCGCAAAGAAGTCTTTCGAGTTGGCAATGTCGCGACGTTTGAAGCCGTGCAGATCGACGTGAAGGCGGCGGGCAAAGCGACGTTCTTGACCTATGCCGGAAAGCCGGGAGCGGCTCTCAAGGGCGATACGAAGGTCGCGAGCAACGACGCGAAGAAGCCCGAAGTAAAGAACGACCCGATGACGGTCGCGGTGCCTGAGGGCTATCGCGATGCAGTGCCGTTTGCGTTTCAGAAGGGAGACACCGTCGCGATTCTGGGCAACGGTCTGCCCGATCGCATGCAGCACGACGGTTGGATGGAGACGCTGCTGCAAAGCGAGTTGAAGGATCAGCAGGTTCGCTTCCGCAATCTCAGTGCGAGCGGCGATCGACCGAACTCGTACCCGCGCAGTGGCGGTGCGTCGTCGATGCCCGAGTATCTGCGGCACATCAAAGCCGACGTTGTTTTCGCGTTCTTTGGCTACAACGAGTCGTTCGACAACAAGCCCGAAGACTTCAAGAACCAATTGGTGCAGTTCGTGAAGACGACGCGCGGCGTGCAACCGAATGGCAAGAGTTTCCCGCGCATCGTGCTCTTCAGCCCGATCGCTCATGAGAACACGCGCAGTCCGAACGTGCCCGATGGCAAAGCTCATAACGCTCAGTTGGAAGCCTACACTCAAGCCACTGAAGCGGCGGCGAAAGAAGCCGGCGTCGGCTTCGTTGATCTGTTTCATCCGTCGTTGGCGCTGTTTGAAAAGTCGGCATCGCCGCTGACGATCAACGGAGTGCATCTGTCCGACGAAGGCAATCGGCAG
>CAZNMS010000460.1:0-7119 GCA_964573505.1 uncultured Planctomycetaceae bacterium
CCAAAATGTACGACGGACTTGTAGTCCGTCGCAGCCGCAGATCGACGGACTACAAATCCGTCGTACAAGACTTCGCGGGTAGGTTTTCAACTGCCGCTCGCCTTACGCAGCGGCCGAAGGTCGTTGTTCATTGACGACGGAGTTCCTCGAACGATCTTTAGCGGCATCAGCAATGGCATCGCATCGCACAACTGAGGAAACGAAAAGAGCCGACGCATGGCGTCGGCTCTTTGTGTGACGAGGGGTGCAATCAAAACGACAGCTACTTCTGAGCGGTCGCTGCTCGCTTCAGGTAGTCGACGTAGTCGACCGTGATGCTCAGCACTTCGTTGTTGTAGCCGTTGTCCGGGAAGATCGGGCCGTCCTTCTTTGGCGGTGCATCGCCTTCGAGATCGTCTTCGTTCTCCTTCTTCGCCTTATCTCGCTCACGCTCGGCTTTCGCCTTTGCTTCGTTGAGCGTGATCGTCTTCCGATTCTTGCGATCGACGTACTCGCTGATTCGCGCCTGAGTCTTCTGCAGGTCAGCGTTCTCGGGCACTCGCTTCTGGCTGCGTTGAGTCAGCGTCGTGATGACGTCCTGATTGACGTAAGCCAGTGACTCGTGATTGGCCGCTTGAATGCGATCGAACGGCAAGGCGTTCTCCATCGAGGACTCGCCGAGATCCATATGGTCGAGCAACGACGGTAAGACGATGTCCGACCTCACGCCCTGCTTCTGAGTGCTATCGCCATTGACGCGGTAGAACTGATTGATGGTCAGCTTGAGTGCTCCGCGTTCTTTGCGATCGAAGAACGAGAACATCGGAGCGTTGACCGGCATCACGTTCTGCACGGTGCCTTTGCCGTGAGTGGTCGAGTCACCGACAACGATGCCTCGGCGGTAGTCCTTAATCGCACCGGCAAAGATCTCGGAAGCCGATGCTGACAAGCGGTTGCAGAGCACAATCATCGGCTCGTTGAACGCGCCGCGAACATCGTCGCTATAGGTCTTCACGCGACTGCCGGGCTCTTTGACCTGCACGACCGGACCTTCGTCGATGAAGAGGCCCGTCACTTCAATCGCCTCGCTCAACGCTCCGCCGCCGTTCATTCGCAGATCAACAACGAGACCGTCAACTCCGCCTTTGTTGCGGAAGTCAGTCAGCACGGCCTGCACATCGCGAGCAGTGCTCTTGAAGTCTTCAAGTCCTTGCTCAGCCCCGTTGAAGTCGCGATAGAAGGATGGAATATTAATGACACCAATCCGCGCGTCGCGACCAGTTCGAGACTTCGTATTGATGATCTCGCCTTTGACCGCTTGCTCCTTCAGTTCGATCTTTTGACGAACGAGTTCATAGAGCACGCTCTCATTCGTGTCGGCCTTTGCTACTTGCAGACGCACCTTCGAGCCGCGCTTGCCGCGAATCTGTCGCACGACTTTGCTGAGCTTCATTTCGACGATGTCGATCAGCTCACCCGTCTCTTGCCCGACGGCGAGAATCTTATCGCCGACCTTGATGCGACCGTCCTTCTCTGCCGCGCCGCCCGGCACGATCTCAGCAACGATCGTTGTGCCGTCTTCACTTCGCAGTGCCGCGCCGATTCCGTCGAGGCTCAACTGCATCGAGATCTGAAACTCTTCAAGCGTCTCGGGAGACATGTAGCTCGAGTGCGGGTCGAAGCAGTGAGTCATTGACGAGAGATACGATTCGAGAACTTCATGTCCTTCGGTCGCTGCAACGGTCTTCGAGAGAGTGTTGTAGCGCTTATGAAGTCGGTCGCGGATCTTGCCCATATCTTGGTTGTCGAGTCGCAGTCCGAGGATGTCGAACTTCACTCGCTTGCGCCATCGCTCGGTGATTTCAGTCGCGTCTGCGGCCCACGGTTGCTTGCCGGGCTCGGTCGTCATCTCTTCGTCTTTGGTGAAGTCGTGCTCGATGTCGACGAACTTGTGAGCAAGAGCCATTCGCTCTTCGACCCGCTTCATGAACCGCGAGTAGACGGTGTAAGCAAACTTGACGTTGCCTTCTCGCAGTTGGTCGTCGAGAGCCGGCTTCGACTTTGCGAACTCATCGATGTCCGCAGCAATGAAGTAGAGACGTTGCGGATCGAGATTGGAGAGGAAGGAATCGAAGAGCTTGTTGGCGATGTTGTCGTCGAGATCGCCATGACTGATGTGATGCTTGCTCATCATGCGGCAGACGTACTTCGCGGTCGTGCCATCATCGTCGGAAGGCCCCGAGAGCTGCTGTGCGAAGATCGTCGTGACAACCAACAATCCTGTGGCGACGCCGATCGCACACGCTGCTTTCGAGAGGCTGTTGAACTTCATGGTTCACCTGAATCTAGGGTTCGCTTCCTACGAAAAGACCTGCGGTAACGCAGGTCACTCTCCGCTGATGAGTAGACGACCGGAACACTCCGTAGTTCCGAAGCCAGCCGCAGTCGAGCCGAAGTCAGCGGACTTCAACCCCCTCAAAATGAGCGGCGAGAGTACGTCCATAAAGAGCGAGCCGATGGTAGTTGTGCCCCAAAATGGTGACAAGATGCCTCATCAGCCCACTGCTTTTCAGGCAAAGCCTCTGCATCGCTGCTCGCTGTTGACGACATCGTCGCATTGGTGAGGCAGTGGCGTCAGTCCCACACATATCGTTCGTCCCATGTGATTCCGGAGCGTTGCAGCATGGATCGGAACTCATCTTGAAAGGACACCTTGCGGTGATGTTCTTCCTGATTGGCGATGTAGGCTCGGACTTGATCGACGTTCGACTGACTGACGGAAAACACCCCGTACCCGGCCTGCCAATAGAAGCCCTTGAGCGCCGGATCCCGCGTCTTCAGCCACGATGAAGAAGATGACTTCATCGACTCAATGAGATGCGCGATCGTCGTTGTACGTCCCAGTTGGCAGAGACAATGCAGATGATCGTCGACGCAATTGACGATCAGCGAGGGGCAGCCAATCTCGCGAAGGGTGCCGACCATGTAGGCGTTCGTCGCTTCGCGGATCTCGGGCTTCTGCAACCAAGGAGTCCGGTTCTTCGTGCTGAAGACCACATGCAGCAACACATTGGCGAGCGATTGCGGCATTGGTTGGTTCCGTTGTTGAAGAGATGAAAGTGGATGCCGTTCAGAGAGAGCATCACGGACGCGGCGCGCCAGATCGGTTGTCGAATAGGCGTCTGCCTTGCAATGGTCTTTTGTTTTGGCCCCAAAGGGGCCGGATTCGAAAGCCCAGGGCGCCAGCCCTGGGTTGCGATGACGGCGAATTCAGCAGCCCCAATGGGGCGTGATTCGATAGCCGTTCGGCAGGCGTTGAACCGTCGATATTGGTCAACGCCATGTTGCAATCAACGCGTTAACGACGAGCCAAACGGGTTCCGAATCTCGCCCCGTTGGGGCTTTTGTTTTCGCTCTTCTTCGCCACCTAGGGCTAGCGCCCTAGGCTTTCGAATCCGGCCCCGTTGGGGCCAAGACCATTCTGTGTAACACTTGTGATAATGCCGTCTTGCTCCGACCTACGTCTGAATCCTGCCACTTACTTCTCGCCCTTCAGGTAGCTCAGCAGGTCGGCGAATTCTTGTTTGTTGACGGTCTTTTCCACTCCTTGAGGCATCAGTGAGAGATTGCTGGAAGCGAGCTCTTCGATGTCTTGTCTGAGGATCGTTTCTTCTTTGCCGAGAGCTTGCTTCAGGGTGATGCTCGTGGCGGTTTCGGAGCTGATTAGGCCCGTGAGCACTCGGCCTTCTTTCGTTGTGACGATGTAGGCCGTGAAGCCCGGAGTGATCTCGTGCTCGGGGACGAGGATGTGCAACAGGATCGCTTCCTTCGGCTGATTGCGGATGCCGAAGAGGTCCGGGCCGACGGGCGTGCCTTCTCGGTCGAGGCGATGACAGCTTGAGCACGCGCGCTTGAAGACCGCTCGACCGTTCTCGGCATTGGGTGTCAGAGTTAATACAGACTTGTGCTCTTCATAGACCTTCGCCCGATCGCCGCTCGGGCCGGCTCCGAAGATTTTTGTCGCGCGTTCTTTGACCGCCGGGTCTTTGTGCTGAGCAAGCTGACGTCGTCTCAAGGTGTCGATCGCAGCGGCGGGGATAACTCCGGACTCAAGCGCGGTCAGCAGGCCGGGGACGTGCCTCGGAGTCGACGCCAACGAGCCGATGATCTCTTCGCGCAGGCGCGGCGAGTAACTCGTGAAGCGTTCGCGCGTTAGCAAGGTGCCCGCGACTTCTTCGCTCGGCAGACTGACGACGGCTTTAATCGCGGCCATCTGCACGGGCTCGGGCTGCTGCGATTCGATGAATTTTGAGAGGAACGGCAACGCCTTTTCGGCCTTCGCATGCGCGAGGAACTCGATGCCGCGCCGACGTAACTCAGGCGCGGCGTTCGAGTCGTCGACGATCTTCGCCGCCGAGTCCGCCAACGGTTCGAACTGGCGGCGCAGAGCTTTGACCTGCTCGCTGCTGTCGTCATCGAGCAGCGTTTCGAGGATTGACTTTTCGCCCTTTGCAAAGCCGCGTGCTCGCAAGCCATCGACAAGACCCGTGATGAGCGGCACTTGCTGAGCGAACTCAGCATTCGGCCAATCCTTTGTGGCCTTGCTGAGAATCGGGATCGACTCAGCCATCGACTTGCTCGCACCGAGCAAGCGACCGAGGTCATAGAAGAGTTCGGACGAACTCGGTTTGTCCGAACTGGGCGGCGTGTCGGATCTGTACCGAGGAATGCCGCAGGGATCGTCGTTGTCGGATCGTGCATCAGCGTTCGACACGCTTGACTGCGCGATGAGTTCTTGAAGAAAGGCATACTCTCGACCGGCGATTGAACTCAGCACCGCAGCACGTGCCCACCGGTCGGCGCTGTCGAGTAGACCGATGCGAGCAAGTTTTTGAATTGCGTTGGGATCCCGATCATCGGCGAGCGAGAGAGCAATGAGGATCCTCTCTCGAACAACCATCGTCGCTAATTGGTTCAGGAAACTCCTGATGTCGAGATCCTTGAGGTTGTTCCGCTGAGGTTCCGCCATGAGCCATAGAGCGACTTGTCGTGCGCCAGATATCTCTAAAGACGACGATAAAGATGCGATGTCCGAAAACTCTCCCGTTGTTCGAGCCACCGCTATCGCCAGCGCGACCTCGATACTTCTTTCACACTTCAGGGACGCAATCAATTGCTGCGAGTTAGTAAAAGACTCCGGACTCTCAATGACCATCCGAAACATGGTGTCGCGCCACCAACCGTCGTCACTACCGATCTGAGGGAACCACTCTTTGGGAGTCCCTCCACTCGACCCTATGTCTTTAAAGTTCAACTTCGGTACTGGGTTCGGATTTCGCTCCTTCTCTGCGAGCCAACTCGGCCCGCCGATGACCCGCTCGGTCGTCCGAGGCTCAGGCGCTACTCCCTGCATCCGATAGATCCGCCCCATTGTTTTGCCGCCGTTGAAGTCGGTGCGTTTGCGGATTTCGACCGGCAGGTAGTCGGGGTGCTCGATCGTTTGGCGGTACATGTCGCAGACATACAAAGCCCCGTCGGGAGCGTTCGCTAAGAAGACCGGGCGGAACCAGTTGTCGGTGCTCGCGAGCACTTCTCGATCGGGATGCATGCGGTGTGCTCTAAAGGTTGCTCCGTGAGGAACCAGCTTGTCGACATGCACCAAATTGCCCGTCGGGTCGCAGCTAAAGACGGTGCCGTAGTACTCGGATGGAAGACTTGTTCCACGATAGATCGTCACCGCGCAAGCTGCGGTGAACGTGCCTGCGTGTGAGTCTGCGGTCGTCACGTTGCTGCTGATCGGGAAGATGCGGGCGGCTTTGCCGTGACCTTTGAGCGGCTCGTCAGCCATCTCGGCGGGACAGTTCTCGACGGTCTCGGCAAAGGCCAGATGCGGGTTGCGTTTGAGGAATTTTGATTCCAGTACGACGTGCTGCACTTGCACTCGGTTGTAGCAAATGAAGCGACGCCCGAAGTCATCGAACGTCTGCCCGAACTGAGCACCGCCGTCGCAGGGTTCGATCTCGCCGGTGTCGGGCTTGAAGCGAATGTCAGTGCGTCCCACTTTGACCGGTGCTTGATCGGGCTTCAGCGGCGAGACCACTTCACCGCCCGTCAGGCCGCTCGTGAGATAAACCCAACCATCAAGCGCGAGCATGGGATGACTGACGCGCAACTGCGTGCTGCCCTTTGTCGAGAAGCCGGTGAGTAACACTTTCTTCTCATCGGCCTTGCCGTCTCCGTCGGTGTCTTTGAGGAACAACACATCGGGCGAGCACGTGACGATCAACCCGCCGCGCCACGGCATAAGGCCATTGGGAAACGACAGCTCGGTCGCGAACTCGACTCGCTCATCCATGCGGCCATCGCCGTCTTTGTCGAGGAGTTGCGTGACGCGACCTTGAGGCGGTTCGCCCTCTTTAGGCCCCGTCGGATAGCCGCGATTCTCCGCGACAAACATGCGGCCGCGTTCGTCCCAACAAACCGCACACGGACTGACTACGAGCGGCTCAGCAGCGACAAGTTCGAGCTTCAAACCGGGCTCGACCTTGAACGACTTCAGCACCTGATCCGGCGGCAGAGGACCGTCAAGCGGTTGAGCAAAAGCCGCCGGTACGAAAGCGGCAGACATCAACAAAGCGGTCAGTCGAATGCGCATGACGCAGGTTCCAGTGAGTAGTTCTGGCGGACGGGAAGCACGATCGCGCGGCCGTAGGGCGGATAGGACTTATAGGACGAATGCGGGCAGGTCGTCGCGGATGGTGCGCGTGCCTAATAGAGTGCCGCCGCCGTATGTGTGTCGCGCGACCGCATTCAACGGAGACGATCGAATCATGCTTGAGATTCTGGGCTTCGCCTTAGGACTCCTGTTTGAAGTCGTCTTCGCAATTGTGGTTCGGCTGCCGCAGTGGTTCTTTGGGATGCTGACAGCAATTTGGAATTGGGGCAGTCGCTCAAAGAAGCAATCAGAATAAGCGTTCGCCCGCCTGCATCACCCCGCCTTCATTCCTGCCTGTAATAAAACCATCATGCTTCGATCACTCTGTTTGATGATGGCGTTTGCCGTCTTGCCGAGCGTCGCTTTCTCCGCTGACGACAAAGCCGCCGGTCAGAAAACTTACATCGCAAAGTGCGCTTCGTGTC
>CAZNMS010000461.1:0-7087 GCA_964573505.1 uncultured Planctomycetaceae bacterium
GGGCGATGTCACTGGGAGCGCGGCCGGTCAAACGAGCGTTGCCCAATCAGCGTGAAGTGCTGATGTCGAAGCACCTGCGCAGCGCGACGCGCCGGCTCGTTGCCGCAAAGCTGACCGGTGACGAGCGGCAGCGGCTGTCAGATTTGCTACATGAGGCCGACGAGTCGGCTGAGCGTCAGATGCGAACTCGGCTTCGTCCGCTGACGACAGATGCGTTGAACGAGATCGGCTTCACTCCAAAGGACGTGCCCGAACGAGTCGCGTTCAACAAGCTCGTTGAAGAACTGCTCGACGGAGTCGTCGTGCGGGGCTTCGTCACGATGGGCGACTTGCGCGATTCGATCTCGCGCAGCAATCTGAAGTTGCGAGACCTCTCTGGCCCCGTCGAGTTTCTGACGGGCGATCTCTTGCTGAAGGCCGACGGCAAACTCAATCGAGCACTCGACGGCGTCTATCAGCGCGGCGACATCCACTTGCGCTGGCTGCAACGATTGAGTGCGGCGTCGTTCGGCACTTTGACTGGCCGGTTTCTCACGCGCTACGTCGCGATCCCGTATGGCATCGCGTTCTTGTCGTACTCGGCGTCGGCGCACGTCATTGAGAAGATCGTTGACGAAGACTCGCCGGCGATGGAGTGGCTCCATGACAGAAGAAATACATGGTCGACGGTCGGAGCGTTCGGCACGTTCTTGCTGCTCGTGATTCACATTCCCGTCTTCCGCAAGTTCCTCGGCAAAGTGCTGAAGAAAGTTTGGCGCTTTGTTTGGCGGCTCTGCTTTGAATGGCCGGCTCGCATGTTGCGCATGCCGGTCGTGAAACGATTCCTCAAGAGCCTGCCGGCGATTATCGCCCGCAAGCTGCTCGTCGCTCCGATGCTGGCGACGACGTTCCTTTGCGGTTTCTTGCCATGGGTCAACGAGTGGCCGAAGCAGCCCGCTCAGAATTGGGCCGTTGTTTGGGCGGCAATGGCGATCGTGCTCAACTCGCGCGTCGGGCGCGATGTCGAAGAGGTCGCGACCGAATGGCTGCATCACACATGGAACCGCATCCGCGCGCACATCTTCATCGCGCTGTTTGAACTGGTGATGGAGAGCTTCAAGAAGATGCTCGAATGGTTCGAGCGCGTGCTTTACGCGGTCGACGAGTGGCTGCGATTCAAGAGCGGTGAGACTTCGTTGTCGCTCGGAGTGAAAGCCGTGCTCGGCATCTTTTGGTCGGCGATCACGTTCTTGCTGAGGTTCTGCGTCAACCTGCTGATTGAACCGCAGATCAATCCGATCAAGCACTTTCCGGTCGTCACTGTCTCGCACAAGTTGCTGCTGCCGCTTGCATTCACATCGGCAGCGTCGAAGCCGTCGCCATTGGGCGGCTTGATTCTGCTGATCTTCAAGAGCATGCCGATCGAGACCGCGAACACGATTGCGGCGACGGTTGTGTTCGGCATCCCCGGCATCTTCGGCTTCCTCGTTTGGGAGCTGAAATCGAACTGGCGGCTCTATGCGGCCAATCGTTCGGACACATTGCAGCCGGTGCTTGTCGGCTCGCACGGCGAGACCGTCATTCGCTTGATGAAGCCGGGCTTTCATTCCGGCACGCTGCCGAAGCTCTTTGCTCGTCTGCGTCGGGTTGATCGGCATCGCGCCGCGAACGAGCACAGTCCGCTGCGCAGCAAGTATCTCGATCAACTGCATCACGTGCAGATCTCGGTGAAGCACTTCATCGAGCGTGAGTTCCTCGCGCTGCTTGAACTGAGTGGGCAGTGGGACCGGCGAGACGCACGCATTACGAGCTTGCGATTGGCTTCGAACAACATGCAGGTCGAGATCGCATGCCCGAGCGTTTCTGACGGAACGATGCTGCTGTTGTTTGAAGAGCAAAGCGGATGGCTGATCGCTTCAACGGCAAAGGCCGGATGGGTTCGCGGGCTGACTGAGGACGAGCGACACACACTGCAAGTGGCGCTCGTCGGTCTGTTTCGATTGGCCGGAGTGGATCTTGTCCGCGAGCAATTGGCCGCGACGTTCTCGACGAAAGCGCTGCCCTATGACGTTGCCGAAGCGGGCCTCGTTGTTTGGCCCGACGGACGCTACGAGCAAGAGGTCACATACCCGCTGCATCAACTTCCGTGGGTGCGGCCCTATCCGAAGCAAGTGGCGAACGCGTTCTCACTGCCGACCGTGAAAGCTGAGAACTTGCTCTTCACGCTCTCGCAGCTCGAATGGACCGAGTGGTCCGCGCAGTGGGATCCGCAAGTGGCCATGAAGAAGCCGGTACTGCCCGAGCACATCGTTTGGCACTGGCCAGCAGCGGATGCGTGATTGGTGAGGTTGAGTCGAAGAGGAATGAGAGCGACTCGAAGCGCATTGACATTCATCCGCAGGGATCTGCTCGTCGTTCGGATGCCGAGTGCGAGGTGCAATCGTTGCTACACAACATTCACAACGACGCAGGTCACGTTGTCGCGCGAGCCGCCGTCGAGCGCTGCTTGCACGATGGCTTCGGCTGCGGCTTGAGCGTTCGGGTTCTTATTGAGAACGAGCTTCATGCCTTCTGCTTTGAGGCCGTCGCTCACACCGTCCGAGCACAGCACATAACGGTCACCGACTTGCGCATCGATCTCTTTTGAGTCGGTGCCGGTGCCGCCTTCTTTCGAACCCAAATAGCGATACAGCACGTTGCGATAACGATGAGTCAGCGCGTCTTCGGCGGTGATGGTTCCGGCTTCGACCAATGCCTGCGTCAGCGAATGGTCGGTCGTCAGTTGCAGCAACTGCCCCTTCCGCAATTGATAGACGCGGCTGTCGCCCACTCCGCCGACATAGAGCTTGCCGGCCACTGCGACCATGAAAGCAATCGTCGTCCCCATGTTGTGATAGTTGGGGTCGAGTTCACTCAGCGCGAGGATCTCGGAATTGGCTTCAGTGACAGCTCGGTCGATCGACTTCTTGACGGACTCAGATTTGTCGGCGTCGAAGTTGATGAGCTGCGTCAAGCGGCGCGGAACGATCTCCGTCGCAAGCTCACTGGCCTTCTCTCCGGCAGATTGACCGCCCATTCCATCTGCAACGACGAAGAAGCGACCGTTCGGGTCAACGAAGACGGAGTCCTCATTGTTCTCCCGGACATTTCCGACAACGGTCAGAAAACCAAACTGCAAGCTGGGCATATTGAGCGGCCAAAGGGCTATAGATTGTTACTTCGTAACTTCAGCGCGCGGTGCGCACATCTTTGTAGCCGAAGTCGTCAGACTTCGGACGCAGTCACTGCGGCCCCCGAAATCTCACGATTTCGGCTACGGTCGATCGCAGTCTCAGCGCGTTTAGATTCCGGGCATCACAGTCTTCACGACGTCAGTGACTCCCAGTGTCGTTGCACTAATAAGGAGTTCTCCGGCTTCAAAACCGGCGCTCGTACCGTAGAGACGTGCCTGACTTTCGACTAGTCGGAAGATGCGGTCTTTCGCGGGCGGGAACTGTGTTGCGTAGGCCCGTATCGACGCCAACTTCAGATCAAGAGTCTCTGAGATGTCCGCCACAAAGTGGCCGGCACCGGTCGGCGGATGCACGGACGAGAAACCGAGCGAGTACCACAATTGCTTGCTCACGGTATGCACGGGCAAGTTGTCGAAGTGCTCGTCCCATTTCGACAGCCGCGCATAGAAAACTCCGGCGTCAGTGATCTGCGAGGCTTGCCAGTGATCGGGAGAAGCGAGCGGAGTCTTGCCCCACAAACCGAGCACGAGCTTCGGGCGATACTTCCTCAGCACTTTGCCGAGTGCCACTCGGCTTTCGAACGAGTCGAACAAGCGACGATTGGGCAGATCGAGCGTCTCGCGAAAATGCACTCCGAGAATCTCGGCAGCGCGGCGAGCTTCCGCCAATCTCACTTCGGGGCCGGGACTACCGGGAGTCGGCTCGCCGTCGGTGAGATCCACAATGCCGACGCGATAACCCTGCTTCACGAGCATCGCGAGCGTGCCTCCGACCGCGATCTCAACATCATCCGGGTGAGCGCCAACGGCGATCACATCCACTGCTTCCGGCAACTCCATTGGCATCTCTCTGTCCTTCAAGACGTCACGTTGAAACTCAAGAGCAAGAGCATGCAGCCCTTTGCTTGAGCGTAGTGTTTTCGAAGCAGAGAAGCGCGCTCATGGAGTGCTCTGGCTCGACAGAGCCCTCCGACTCAGCGGCAAGCGATGTGTCATGAGTTTCAGAAGCCGCCGTCTCGATTGGCTTGATGGCAGCGTCTTTTTCGTCCTTGAAGCTACTCCTCGCTGAGTGTCTCAACGGTGACTGACAATAAAACTACAGACGAGAAGGTGCAGGTTTCCGCGTCTCTTCTGACGGTGTTGCAGATCCGATTGATGGGGCTCACGTGCCGCTGAGTCGGAGGGCTTCGTCGAGCCGAAGCACTCCAAGATGCGCCGCATTGCTCGTTAATCGAATGCTCGCTTTTCGGAATCATCGCAAGCTCTACGCTCCTGCGACCGCATCACTCTCTTCTCAGCGAGCCGCTCGGTTCTCGCATTGAGCAATGCTCCCGCCTCTCCGCCCGCCTTGCTGGACTTACGAAAGACTTCGTCATGACTGCCACTCAGACACTCCGTGATTCTTACGACGTCATCGTGATTGGCGGCGGCCCTGCGGGGACGACAGTCGCATCTCTTGTTGCCGAGCAAGGACGCAGAGTGCTCGTGCTCGAACGCGAAACGTTTCCGCGCTTTCATATTGGCGAGTCGCTGATCCCCGAGACCTATTGGTCGCTCAAACGACTCGGCTTGATCGAATGGCTGCACGCGAGCGCTTATCCGAAGAAGTTCAGCGTGCAGTTCTTTAGCGAAGGAGCGAGACCGTCGGCTCCGTTCTATTTCGACGCTTACAAGATGTGCGACAGCTCGCAGACATGGCAGGTGTGGCGCGACGCTTTCGATCTGAAGCTCGTTGAGAATTGTCGTGAGAAGGGCGCGACCGTCGTCATGTCGGCGCATGTCACAGAAGTTACATTCGATGGAGATCGAGCGACGGGAGTTCGCGTCAAGTTGCCGAGCGGCGATCGCACGCTGACGGCAAAGGTCGTTGTCGACGCGACCGGGCAGTCGTCGTTCATCGCGAATCGACTGGGGCTAAAGGCTCCGGATCCGGCTTTGAGGAAAGGCACTGTTTGGAGCTACTTCCAGAATGCTCGGCGCGATCCTGATCCGCGCGATGAAGGCGCGACGCTCATCATGCAAACGGCGGATAAGAAGTCATGGTTTTGGTTCATCCCGTTGCCGGACAACGTGACGAGCATCGGTTGCACGGGCGCGATGCCCTACATGTTTCAGCCGGGCGGCAATGCGGAAGCGACGTTTGAACGCGAACTCGATCGCTGCCCCGCGATGCGCGAACGACTGACGAATGCAACTCGTGTGCGCGACTATCTCACAACGAAAGACTTCAGCTATTCGACAAAGCGCGCAGCGGGAGACGGATGGGTGCTCGTCGGCGATGCCTTCGGATTCATCGACCCGATCTATTCGTCGGGCGTCTTCTTGGCGTTGAAGTCGGGAGAGTTCGCCGCGGACTCCATCAATGCGGCGTTCGACAAGCAGGACTTTTCCGCAACGGTACTCGGCAGTTGGGAAGCAACGCATCGCGGCGGCATCGAGATGTTCCGCAAGCTTGTCTACGCGTTCTACGCCCCCGACTTCAGCTTCGGGATGTTCCTGAAAGAGCACCCGCAATTCCGTTCTAACGTCACGGACATTTTGGTCGGCGACGTCTATCGCCCCGAAGTCGGCGAGATCTTCGACGCGATGGGCGAAGTCATCCCGCCGTCTGACTGGGGCTCGGACTACGTCGGTTCGAAGTAGAGCCGTGCTTCGTACGCGCATCTTTAGTAGCCGAAGTCGTGAGACTTCGGACGCATTCACATCGGCCCGAAATCTGACGATTTCGGCTACGGTCGACGGCGGCTTTGCTGCGTTTGGAACTCGCACTCAACTCTGCGGCGCTGCCGCGTTCGAAAGGACTTACTGATGCTGACTCGTTGGCTGCTTTGCGTTTGTGTGCTTCTTGTTACAGCGTCGCAGTTGCGGGCGGCGGACAATGTCATTTTTGTGACACTCGACGGCTTCCGTTGGCAGGAAGTTTTCAACGGCGCGGATGAGTCGTTGATGAATAAGGAGTCGGGCGGAGTCGCGAATATCCCGTTGCTCAAGCAGCAGTTTTGGAAGGAGACGCCGGAAGCTCGGCGCGAAGTGCTCATGCCGTTTCTTTGGCAGCATGTTGTGAAGCACGGGCAACTTTTCGGAGACCCGACGCGCAACGCGGCCGCTCAAGTGACGAACGGCAAGAAGTTCTCATATCCCGGCTACAACGAGATATTCGTCGGCTTTCCCGATGATCGCATCACGAGCAACGCACCGAATCCGAACCCGAACATCAACGTGCTCGAGTTCCTCAACCGCGATGCGAAGTTCGCAGGTCGAGTCGCTGCATACGCAACATGGGACGTCATCGCCGCGATCCTCAATCAGCAACGCAGTGGGCTCTTCGTGCAAGTTGCATGGCGCCCCATCAAAGACGAGCCGCTGAGCCCCGGTCAGCTCGTTGTGAATGAGATGCAAAGCAAGCTGCCGGTCTATTGGAAAGACAATGTTTGGGATGCAGTCACGATGGCGGGAGCGAAAGAGCATCTCCTCAAGCATCGTCCGCGCGTGCTGTATGTGGGGCTCGGCGAGACCGACGAGTGGGCTCATGCGCGGCGCTACGACCACTATCTCGGATCAGCGAATCGAGCGGACGCATTCATTCGCGAACTTTGGGAACTGACTCAGTCGTTGCCCGACTACAAAGACAAGACGGCATTCGTCGTGACGACGGATCATGGTCGCGGAGTGACGGGAAAAGATTGGACCAATCACAGCGCTGACACAGTCGGTGCTGAGTTCATTTGGATCGCCGCTTTCGGAGCAGGAGTAGAACCGCTCGGCGTGCGTTCGGATGTGAAGGCGACGCAATCTCAAATCTCGCCGACATTGGCAAAGCTCGTCGGTCACGACTTTCAAAAGCTCGACGCAAAGATCGCCGCACCGTTGCCACTG
>CAZNMS010000462.1:0-7040 GCA_964573505.1 uncultured Planctomycetaceae bacterium
AATCGCCGTTCCATGGCCAACTCCCTTGTGAAATCCAATCGCACTCAAGGGATTAAGGTCATTCAACATCCGACACGTGAAGATCAACGGACAGTCGAATTAGAAACGCCATCTCAAACCGTTGCGGCGGGGGCGATTGAATCGCGGCGTGTTGAGCACACAGCCACAGGATGTCGCCGGTCTTGGTGCGCACGGGCCGCAACGTGCCCCAGCGCTGGTCCTTCGGAATGTGTCCTTCGAGCAGATCGTGAATGTGCCCAAGGGCCACCAATTCAGGGCGATCATGGAAGCCGTGCTCGTCGTGCCATCTCCGACCGAGACTGAAATCGGTGTCATGAGCCGTGCCGACTTCGAGTTTGCCTGCGGGTAGTGCCGTCGCCATGTCCTTCATCGCAGCGATCGCGTCTTTGATATCCATTCCCGGCGCACTCGCGGCGATCTGTCCTGCCACGTCTCCAGCTAACGGCATGAAGGCTTTGAGTAGTGTCACGACCCAACTGACGTAAGGCGCCGCTTTGAGCAGCCAGTCTTTGGGGAACTTCAGCACATAGTCCGGAGCTTGGTTGCTACCGATGGGCGAACCCGGATGAGGCCCGCCGGGATGCTCGCGCCAGCAGATGAGCCGCACTTTATTCGAAGTCAGGCCGTCTTTCTCGGGCAGGATGGTGAAGAGACTCGGTCCTCGCAGGCGCTCTTGGTTCTCGGGATCGAGCGCCGTGAATATGGCATAGGCCGCTGAGAGCAAGTCTTGCGGACCGTCTTTGAGATCTCGCAAGCGCGCCGTAATTTCTTTCTGAGATTGTTCCGGCTCTGGTTCATGCGCCATTCCAATCGCGCAGTCCCTCTGTCTTCTTTTCGAGCCAAGAAGTGTGACATGCGGAAACAAAGATCGTCGCTAACGCGATCGACAGAACTGCGTTCTCCAGATGGAAGAGACACTCTTGCCTGTCAGTTGTCCGACGGCCAAGAGTTGCCATGCGGCTCATCGACCGAGCTGGCGGCTGAGTTGGCGAGCTTGCTCGGCGTCGGCAGGGCGATTCATGGCGAGGAGTGTGGCGGCCAGACTTTCGGAGACGGACTTCAGCGTCGAGTTCGCAAAGCGACTGCCGCCGTTGGTGCGTTGGCAATAGCCGTTGATGTCGTCGCAAGCTTCTTGAAGTGCGTGGCGTGACGCTTCCAGCTTGGCGGCTTTGGTCTCGGGATTGTTGGATGAACTCAGTGCCGACTCGCGGAGCAAGTCGCCGAGTTGTTGCCGCACCTTGGCGAGCGGAATTTGGAGCGGGCCTTGATCCAGATAACGAGCACCGAGCGGCGCCAAGATGTCGAGCGATCGTCGTAGACTCGCCTCGGCTGCATCGACTTCACCGGCTGCGGCTTGAGTCGCCGCCAGTTTCGAATGGGCGGTGCCTTGTAAGAGTTGATACTCGGAGACTTGCGGGAAGCGGGTCGCCAATTGCTCGGACATCGCAACGGAACGCTGCAGAGACGCCTTCGCATCGTCCCTCGATTGAGCCCGCGCGGCTTGCGTCAGCATGTCCGTCAGTGCGAACACGTAACTGGGCTCGTTGGGGGACTGCTGAGTCAGTCGCTCTAAGTTGCTGACAGCTTCGTTGAAGGAGTCTCGCGCGGTCGCGGCATCCTGCCGTGTCGCGGCCAATACGAGCCTGTGGCTCAAGCATTGAGTCAACGCGAACTGGTACTTGGGGTTGTCGGGAAACTCGGACACGAGCTTGCGGAACTCGTCCCGAGCTTCCGTCAACACGCTCGCCAACCCTTCCAACATGTCCTTTTGACGTCCGCGCATCGGTGCTGGGATCGCTCGCAATCTGGCTTCCAGCGGCTGGTCATTTTCAAACGGTGGTTTCCGGTCGCCATCAAATGGCGGAGGGCCATCAGGACGATCGCCCATGCCGTCAAGAGGTGGTCGCTGGCCTCGTTCGCCAGGCGGTGGACCGGGACGGTCTGAGAACTCGCGCGGCTCTTGCGGCGGTCGATCACCGACTCGATTCGGCGGGCCTTGTCGATTGGCAAACTCGCGAGGTCCGGGGCCTCGGTCGGGCTTGTTGTTTCGAGGTGGCTGTGGTGGTCGAGGCCCGTCGTCGGAGGGGCCATCGCCTTGGGGGCCGTCAAGACGACGACCGTTGGCTTCTGGACCTTGAGGACCGCCCGGGCCTTGATCGGTCCCGCTGCGGATGTCGATCGAGGCATAGAGGTCCGTTGCCCGAGCCTTCTCAAAACGCAACGCGGGGTCGGTCATCACTGAGTCAGGCAAGTCGACGAAGACCGTCAGCGCATCAAGGTGTGCTTGCAGCGTCTCATGAAAGTCGCTGCGGCGCAGGGCGAGTTGACCGAGTTCGTTATGAATCTGAGCCGTCAGCGACAGCAACTTAGAGTTCTGCGGCTCGCGTTCGAGAAGCTTCTTGATGGACCCCAGCGACTGGCGGAATTGGCTTTCGGCTTCGGTGAGTTGTCCCAGCCGAATCAGGATGATTGCCGCGCGGAAGTCGGCGGCAGCGATGCGTTCGCTCAATCGAGTGTTGTCCGAGTTCTCCAGTGCGAAGCGGCGATAGAAGCCCAGGAGTTGATCGAGCAACAGCGCATCGGCAGCCGACAGCGAGGCATGGCTGAGTCCTTGCTCGTCCGCCGGTAAGTCGAGGGCGAGAGACTGAGGGACGCCGCGCGACGTGACGTTGTTCAAGATGCTGTCGAATGCGTCGATGGCCAGTTTCACATTGGACTCGGCGCGGCGGTGTTCGAGCTTTGTCGACTGTAATGCAGATTCCACCTGCAAGCGGCCTCGCCATTCGACTCCCGCAACAGCGATCAGAGCCGCGACAGAGACCGCTCCCAGCGACGCCAATGCTGGGTTGCGGCGACTCCAGCGGATGGCTCGACGGATGAGCGATTCTCGTCGAGCCAAGATGGGGCGGTCGTCGATGAAGCGTTGTAAGTCTTCTGCCAGTGCCGCAGCCGTTTGATAACGAGCACTCGGATCGTGCGCGGTGGCTTTGACGATAATCGTTTCTAAGTCGCGAGGAATGGCGCTGTTGATGGTGCGCGGTCGCGGGATGCCTTGGTGTTTGAGGCGTTTGGTCAGCGTCGAGTTTTGATCGCCTTCAAACGCCGGACGGAGCGTGCAAAGTTCGAAGAGCGTCAGTCCCAAACTGAAGATGTCGGTGCGCGGATCGGCTTTGCCTTCGAGCTGCTCGGGGGCCATGTAACGCACCGTGCCGACGAGATCGCCAGTGCCGGTGAGGTCGTCAACATCCGCCAGCTTCACGAGACCAAAGTCGGTGATCCAGACATTGTCTTCACGGTCGAGCATCAAGTTCGCAGGCTTGATGTCGCGATGCAGCATGCCGTGCTGGTGCGCGTAATACAGAGCATGAGCGACTTGCAGAGCAATGCTCGCAGCGCGATGCAGCGTAAGGCTCAAGAGCGGTTGCTGGATGTCGCCGACATGAAGTCGTGGCTCGTCACTGTTGGTCTCTGTCTTAAGCGGAGCGAGTGCCGCCGCAGCCGATGTGATCTTGGTCGCGTCGAGGCTGCCTGACTGATCGCTGGGAGCATCGACGAGGACTGTGGGAGCGGTCGCATCCGACGCCGGCTGGTCGGTGCGGTGTTGCGTTTGCTTACGCTCGCGAGCCACCAGCGCGGACACCGTGAGGCCGTCAATGAACTGCATCGCATAGAAATAGAAGCCGCGTTCCTCGCCGATCGCATAGACCGGCACGATGTTGGTGTGGTGCAACTTGGCTGCTGATTCGGCTTCGCGATGGAAACGCTGTCGCTGTCGTTCCGAGCTAGCGACATTCGGATGTAGCACCTTGAGCGCGACTCGCCGGTGGAGCGACTGTTGCACGGCAGCGAAGACGATCCCCATGCCGCCGCGCCCGATTTCGCCAACGATGCGGAAATCGCCGAGTGTCTCGGTTCCATCTTCGCCGAGTCGCTGCACGCGACGCTCGTGCTGTTGGTCGCTTCGTTGTTTCTGCCCGCTGCCTTCCATCAGCGCGATGGCCGGAAAGATCGCGCGAATGGCTGCGGCATGTTCTGGGTAACGCTGCGTGTATTCGTCGAGCGATGGATGCTCGCCTGCCCGCAACCTCGCAGCGAATTCATCTGCGAGCACATCGACCGGATTGCGTTCATCTTCGCTGCTGGGCGATTCGGTAGGGCTTTGCTGCCGTTCGTCCCAGGTTGACTGGTCCTGCGGCGCGACCGGCAGTCGCTCATCCTGAGTGATCTGAGAATCGGCGCGTTGAGAGTTCATGATTGGTCGCTTGCGAGGGGAGAGAGGATGGCCAGACGGTGGGCTTCATCAAGTTCGATACCGAAAACCGCGAGCCAAGATCCACTGAAGCAATCCGTCTGGTCATCGCGTCGCTCACAGACTGGGAGTTAGGCATCCGTGACGGCCTGCAAGATTTCTGACAGTCGAGTCATCGCACGCACGTAGCGATTGCTGGCGGCGGTCACGCTTAGGCTGAGTGCTTCGGCGACTTCTTTATTGCTGAGATGTTCGAAGTGCCGCATGGCGAGAACTTCGCGGTCGATCTCGTCTAACGTCGCGAGAGCCGCGTGAAGTTGTGCGATCTCTTCGGCCTTCATCGCCGCTCGGCTGGGAGTGGTGTGATTGGCTGCGATCGCGCGGGCGATGGAGTAGCACGTGCCCGATGAATCGCCTTCGAAGGACAACGGCACCTCCTGAGTGGGGCTGCGTTTCTGGCCGAAGTGGCGACGCTGAGTGTCGATCAAGGTCTGCACCGTGATCTGTCGCGCCCAGACGTAGAACGAAACCTCGGGCCGGTTGATGTAGTCCGACACGCGCCGCGCGACTTCGAGATAGGTCTCTTGCAGGATGTCATGAGGATCAATGCGGCTGCGAAGTCGCGGATCGAGCCGAAAGTCGACCAGTCGTTCAAGCCGTTCGCGGCATGATGAAAACAAGTCGGCCAGCGTGTGCTCGCCACCGTGTCGGAGTTGTTCGGCTTCTGCGGTCATGAGTGGGGCTGTGGGTTGGAGTCTGCGAACGCGGTTGTGATGCCGTGACGGGACGAGTCTCTCGCTCGTGGACTTCGTCAAGAAATTGACTGAGCAAGTTGCTTCTGAAACGTGCGAGGTCCAGTCGCGTCAACGGGATGAAATCCGCAATGGAGCCAATCGGGTCGCTCGATCTGAGGAGAAATTTCAAGTTCTTGAAAAAGGTCAGTGGATTCGGCGGCGAGTCTTACGGTGTCTCTCTCGTCGACACACCTCGGGTCACACAGACCGCTGTGAACTCGACGATCTTTGAAACACGATCGACATCGGAAGTGTTGCCGCTTCCGCGACGCGCGGCCTTCGTCTTAACGACTTACTCGGTCGTAACGACTTACCGCCTATGAACCACTGAGAAGAGGGGATGCCACGGAGTCTCATTCGGGAGTGAGCCTGATGTCTGATCGGGATCACTGAGGCTCCGTGGCTCTTTTTTCCAACCATGTCATTCAGAGACCAAAACATGAGCATGCCGAGCAATCAACGTCGTGCGTTCTTGCAGACGATGGCCTTTAGCGCCGCTTACTTCACCACTCGGGGATTGTTTGCGGAAGAACTCTTCCACACTCCGCGACTGACCGAAGGGCCGTTCTATCCCGACAAGCTGCCGCTCGATAAGGACAACGACTTACTCATCATCAACGACTCGACGACGCCGGCCATTGGCGAGATCACGCATCTGACCGGCCGCATTCTCGACGCCAAGGGAGACCCGATTCGCGATGCCACGATCGAGATTTGGCAATGCGATGCGAACGCGGTGTATCTGCACTCGCGAGACAGCGAACCCAAGATGCAGCAGCAAGACAAGAACTTCCAGGGCTTTGGTCGCTTCACCACGGGATCGACCGGCGAGTACCGCTTTCGCACGATCAAGCCGGTGCCGTATCCCGGTCGTCCGGCTCCTCACATTCACGTGAAGGTGCTGAAGGGGGACCGCGAACTCATCACCACGCAGGTCATGATGCGCGGTCATGAAGGCAATGCTCGCGATGGCGTCTACTGCGGAGTTCGAGACCTGATTGATCGCGAGTTGATCTTGGCCGATTGGAAGAAAGTGCCGGACTCGAAGATCGGTGAGTGGTCGGCCAACTTCGATGTCGTTCTCGGTCGCACGCCAGACGAGCGACCTCGCTAAGCGTGCCGTCGGTTGGTTGATCTCAGCCGCGATTCAGTCCATCTCAACTTTGGAAAGTCATCATGCATAAGCACATTGCATCCTCACTGTTTTTGCTGAGCCTGACGGTCAGCGCGTTCGCTCAACAACCCGGTCGGCCTCCAGAGCGTCGCGATGAACCGCGCAACGAACAGCGCGGTGCCGGAGATAGTTCGTCGTTCGTTACTCGCATGCTGACGCTCGATAAGGACAAGGACGGCAAGCTGTCGAAGTCCGAAGTGACCGACGCTCGCCTGCAAGCGATCTTCGATCGAGCCGATGCGGACAAGAACGGCGAGGTCACAAAGGACGAATTGGCAGCGCTCTTTCAAAAGGAATCAGCAAGCCTCAATCAAGGCGGTCGATTCGGGGGGCCACCGGACGGCGGACGACCTCAAGGCCGAGGCCCTGGTGGCCCTCAAGGTGGGCCTCCGGTCGGCCCAGATGGTGGTCCGGGCAATCGAGGTTTTGGCGGGTTTCCTCAACCCGGCCAGATTCTGCCGCCGTTCCTGCGCGACGAACTGAAGCTCTCAGACGAGCAACGTAAGCAGCTTGATGATCTGCAAAAGCAAGTCGATCAAAAGTTGTCCGAGCTGCTGACGGAAGCACAACGACGTCAACTGCAAGAATTCCGACAGCGAGTACCCGGTGGTCGACGCGACTGACTAGTTCGACTGTCCGCTTCAGGTTGTCGGCGGGTTCCTTTTGGGCGGCAAGAGGTTGCGGGCTTTGTAGTAGGCCGCGCGGGCGAGTTCGTTTCGCATCAGCCAGCGCTGGGCGGTTTCGGCTTTATGCCGCAAGGTGTTCGCTTGCAGGTGCTCTTCCAGCACCACCGCGATCAGTT
>CAZNMS010000463.1:0-7010 GCA_964573505.1 uncultured Planctomycetaceae bacterium
CACCTCGCTAATTCAATCCACTTGGAAGCGCACTAGCATGGACGCCCACGTCCGTTCTGCCAGCAGAGAGCGAGTAAGCCGTAGCTTGGGACTCTGTCCCGAGCCTCAGCGGGACGACGCTTGCTCCCACAACCGAATTCGCCGTCACGTCAGACCTAGTACGACAGCGCACCTTCGCGTTTCCGTAGCCGAGATCGTCAGATCTCGGACGCTTGAAATGCCTGAAATCTCACGATTTCAGCGACATGGTGGGCTGTAGACCTAGCAGTCTGCGGTTCGTAATCGAGACTCAAACGAGCAAGCAGTCTGGGATGGAATTTTTTCTTCAGGTCAAACGCAGTCGTCACCGGTTCGGAAGTGAGACTCAAACGGATGTAACCGGAATTCCAGCGCGGTCTCCGGCGGGCTTGCCCCGTTGCGACCAACGACTGGTAGCCACAAGAACGAGCTGACCTGATCGCTGTCCATCCGGCTCGCCCGGACGGGAGTCACGACTGACCCGCTACTCGCTCGCAGTCGTAGCGGAGCAGTCGTGGCTCCCACCGACACGGGGTCGGTGGAGAGCGAGCACAAAGAGATCTGCGGTCTGCGTTGTTAGCTCACCAGTCGTTGCTTCCACTGACGCGGGGTCAGTGGAGAGCGAGCCCTCTGCGGTTCGATCGAATCAGGAGATCGCCAGCAGCGGCTCGTCATCCTTCAGACGCAAGTGCGGGAAGTACTCATCGAGTTCCCTTAGCAGGTACCCACAGAGAACGCCCACCAAGTCCAGTCTTCCAGCATGCTCGTGAACTCCCTTGATGATTCACGATTGAGCGACGAAGACACTCAGCCTGACACAGGCTGCGGTAGTTCACAGTGCTTCATTCGAAAGGGCCACAGTGAGTTCTCGATTCAATTGGCTGCATCTGACCGATCTGCATTTCGGTTTGGCGGGACAGGAACAGCTTTGGCCAAACATTCGCGAGGCGTTCTTCGAAGACCTCCGTCGGCTTCACGATCGGACCGGGCCGTGGGACGCCGTGCTGTTCACGGGAGACTTTGTCCAACGCGGAGATCGCAAGGAGTACGAGCGGCTCGATGCCGAAGTGCTCGGCCCGTTGTGGGAGCAGTTGAGGAAGCTCGGTTCTGGTGAGGCCGTGCTGTTGGCCGTGCCGGGGAATCACGACTTAGTGCGACCAATCGGGCCGAAGGACACGCGCAAGCCCACAGCTGCGGAGAAGTTCTTGCTCAAGCCTGAGCTCTTCATGGAGGTCGCCGACGACTTCTGGAGCGACCCACTGAGCGAGTATCGGCAGGTCGTGAATGTGGCGTTCGAGAACTTCATCGAGTGGCTAGAGCGGTGTCTGATTCCACAACCGCGAATCAACACGGGCCTGCTGCCGGGCGATTTCGCCGTGACGCTGGAGACGTCGGACCAGAAGCGTCGCATCGGCGTGCTCGGCTTGAACACGACGTTTCTGCAACTGGCCGGCGGCGATTATCGAAACAAGCTCGTTTGGGACGTGCAGCAGTTTCACGCTCCATGCGGCAGTAACGGGCCGGGTTGGGTCAGCGAGCACGATGTCTGCTTGCTGCTCACTCATCAGGGACCGGAGTGGCTCAACGAACGCTGCCGCAACGAGGTCTATCCCGAGATCAACAAAGCGGGCCGCTTTGCAGTGCATCTCTTTGGGCACGAGCACGAGAACAACGGCTCGACCACGATTCAGAATGGCGGCGAGGCTTTGCGACGGTGGCAAGGTCCATCGCTCTTCAGTCGCGAACCGTGGGGAGATCCGCCGACGATCGAGCGTCGGCATGGGTATTCGGCGGGATGCGTCGAATTCGAGAACGACTCCTCTGCGACGATTCGCAAGTGGCCACGAATTGGGATCGACCGTAAGTCGAATGGCTGGGCCTTCGATCGCGACACAAATGCGTGTCTGTGTGATGACGGCGGCGAGCAGCCGGAGCCCATCAAGCTCAAGCCGCGTCAGGCTTCGAGCGCTGCGCCGGTCAATGCCAGTGGGCTGAGTCGGCGGCAGGAGCAGTTACTGAAGGCTTATCGACAGGCTGCGTTGAAGCTGGTCGACATTGTCGATCTGGCCAATCTGCCGGAGGACGAGCGGCAGATTGCGATGCAGCGGTTCGCTCTGCGACAGCTCTATATCCCGCTGCGACTGATCGTCGACGCGCCGACACGCGCGGAGATCGGTAACTTGGACGAGCAAACCTTAATGGCTTGGGAGCAACAGCGCGAGCAGGCTCGACTGGTCGCCGCCGGGCGTGTCGCGAAGAACGAAAACGACGGCGACACGTCGAGCGACCAACGCCAATCGCTGGGTGAGTTATTGGCGGACACGCCGCCCAGCACGGGCAAGAAAAAACGCAGCAGACGCAAGAAGTCCGAGCCCACACCGAGTCCTCAGGCCATCACGAAGCGGCTCGTGGTTCTCGGCGATCCGGGCGGCGGCAAGACGACGTTGCTGCGTTGGCTGGCGACCGCTTGGCTGCTGCGAGCGGAGCGGCCCGAGGATGTCGCGGCGTTGCCCGATGTGGGCTCGTTGCCGGCTGACGAGCGGTTGCCGATCTTGGTCCGTTGCCGACAACTGGAACGCACCGGGCTGAGTTCCTGCACGTTGCCCGACATCCTGCTGCAAACGTTGCGCTCGATGGAATTGAAATTACCTGACAGCGACCTCAACGTTTTGGTCGAGGCAGTGGTTGAGCAGCTCGAAGCCGGTCGAGCAGCGCTGCTCGTCGACGGGTTGGACGAGATCACGGATCCGCAACTGCGTTCGCGCTTCTGCGAGCGGCTGGAGATCATTGCCGAGCAATACACTCAGACGCCGTTGATCGCGACGTCGCGGATCGTGGGTTATCGCGAGATGCCTCGACGGTTGGGGCGAGGCTTTCGGCATGCGACGCTGGCCGGACTGACGGCTGAGGATAAGGACGACTTCGTTCGCCGCTGGTGCGAGGCGGTCGAGCGTGACCCTGCGCGGCGGAAGGACGAGGCGGACAAGCTGCTGACGGGCATCCATGACTCGACCAGTCGCATCGAACGGTTGACCGGCAACCCGATGATGCTGACGACGATGGCATTGGTGCAGCGCAAGGTCGGACGACTGCCGACGAAGCGGCACAAGCTTTACGAGGAAGCCGTCGGCTTGCTTCTGCGTTGGCGGAGCGATGTCGATGAGCCGCTCGACATCTACGAAGCTTGGCCGCAGTTGGAATATGTGGCGTGGGCGATGTGCGACCGAGGCGTGCAACGACTGCGGCGGGATGAGGTACTGAGTCTTCTGGCCGACCTCCGCCGCGATCATCCGAACTTGCACGCGGTCGCGAAGCGGACGCCGGATGAGTTCCTGAAGCGTGTCGAGTCTCGAACCAGCCTGCTAGTTGAAGTCGGCGCGGTGCGGCACGACGGCCTCGAAGTGCCCGTGTATGAATTCCGACACCTCACGTTTCAGGAGTACCTCGCCGCCATCGCTCTGATCCGCGGCCACTTTCCGGGTCACGATCCGCAGAAGCCGCTGGCCGCACGCATCGCGCCGCTGGCGGGAAGAATGGAACGCGTCCGCAAAAAATTCGGTCGCGATGAGGAGCAAGTCACCGAGAACTGGCGCGAGGCATTGCGGCTGTGCGTCGCCGCCTGCAACGACGACGACGTAGACGCCTCACTGCGTGCCATCTTGGGAACGGACGGCAGAGACGACATCCCCGCCGTGCAAACCCGCCCGCGTTCAATTCTCGCCGCGCTCTGTCTGGCCGACGAACCCAACGCCAGCCAGGCGGTGATGCAAGCAGTCTTCCAGCGCTTCGCCGAGTCCGTGGGCGAACACGATGGCGGCGGTAATGCCATGACCGGCTTGGATCGCGCGGCTCTGGAAGTCGCCACCAGCGCCGCAGCGGAGTCGTTGGAACTAGCTCTGGCCACCGAGTTCATCCGTCGTGGTCCTGAGAATCGCTCACACCCCGGTGGCCTGAACGGCATGGTCGCCGTCCATCGCGCGGCTTCAGCCCTAGGCAGCGCCGAAGATGAATCGGCGTCACGAATCGCGTGGATGCAGACTCAAACCGAGCGTCTCCGTTCTATCGACGACCGCATCGCCATCGCCGCCGCACTGGCCGTGATGCAGGCAGCCTTCGAGAAGAAAGCGTCACTCGTCCCCAGCCTGAGTACCAGTTTGCTATCGCTAATCCCGCGCAGCCCTGCCGCCGGACACGCCGCCTGCTGGGCTCTGTGGTGGTTGAGCGACGGCGATGGCCGTAAGCCGGTATGGCAACCCGACGCTGGCGAACGAAGCCAACTACTCCAGTTCCTGCCGCCACATGCAACGGCTCTGACTGATCCCAAAGGGCTTCGCTACTTGAGTCTGGTCATCGGCAACATCCGCTTGTCGGACGCCGTCCCTAGCCTCGTCGCGTTGCTCATCCACGAAGACGACGACACACGTTGCGCCGCCTTGAAAGGACTGGCTGAGATTCGTGGCGACGAAACGGATTCGTGCCTGCTGACCGAGGATATCGATGGCAACTATCCTTGGCTCGATCCAAGCGAAGCGATCGGCGAGGACCGCGTCCAGAACGCGGCCCCTCTGCTGAATCTTCCAGTCGCTGAGATTCGTCGGCGCTATCTAGCCCTCGCCGCTGACTTCGGTCTGACGTGCGACTTTACCGCCGAAGCCTGACCTCTTGGACTGCGGCAGCCTGCTGCCGCTTTGCCCTCAGCAGCCTGCTGCTGTGGCGCTGGAGTTGACTCTCAACAAGACCGACCAACAGCAGGCTGTTGGTCCCAAAGCGGCAGCAGGGCTGCCGCAGTCCATGTAAGAGAAGGCACTTCAGCCGATTAGCTCTTTCAACACTCCGGTGCTGTCGCCGTGACGGTCGGATTTGATGCCCATGCCGTTGATGAGCGCCAGCCAGAGGTTGCACAGCGGTGTGTTCTTCGGCGCGACCAGATGTTGGCCGAGCTTGAGGCCTGCTCCACCTCCGGCGATCAGCGTCGGGCAGTTGTCGAGGTAGTGGATCGTGCGGATGTTGCTGCCGTAGGTCAGCACGGTGTGCTCGAAGAGGCTCGTGCCGTCGGGCTCTTTGGTGGCTTTCAGTTTGTCGATGAAGCCCGCCAACAGTTCGCTCTGCGCGGTGTCTCGCTTCTGCGAGGCCTCCATCCGATCGCCCGGCGTGTAGTGGCTCATGTCGTGCGGCGCGACCTTCACTCCGAGGCTCGTCAGCAAGGTCCCGACCGGCTGGCGGTAGGTGATGACTCGCGTGCTGTCGGTCTGCAGCGCGGCGACCATCAAGTCATACATCACTTGAATCTCGTCGCGCCCGGCGAGGCCCGGCTTCGGTTCGGCGAGCGCCGCTTTCGGCTTCGCAACGTTGAGCCATTGCTCGTCTTTGCCGAGCCGCGTTTCGATGTCGCGGATGCTTTGAAAGTATTCGTCGAGCTTGTCGTTGTCGGTCTTGTTGAGCCCGCGTTGCAGGTCACCGGCATCGGTCATCACGGCATCGAGCACGCTGCGTTTCTGAGCGAGCATCGCTTGGCGTTCGGCCAGCGGCGTGGTGTCCGCTGAGAACAAGCGATGAAACGCGAGCACCGGATTCTCAAGCCCCGCAACCGGCTTGCCTCGCAAATCCCAAGCGAGCGACAGCCCCGGCCCGTGTCCCGAGTTCGCGACATCAGGACTGTTGAGCTGCAGCGAGGCGAAGCGCGTCTCTCGACCGAGTTGCGCCGCGATGACCTGATCGACCGAGACGCTGTTATGAAAACTCTGACCGGGCTCGGCATAGCGGTTCGCTCCCGTCAGCCAGAACGTGCTGCCCCAATGCGCTTCGTTGGCGAACTTGTTCGATAACCCCTGCACGACACTGAAATCCGCCTTGTGCCTCGCGAGCGGAGCAAGCCCCGGCGGCAGCGAGTAATCCGCACCGGTCTTCATCACGTCGGGAAACCATGTCTCATTGGTGACACCCCAGCCGAAGTTCAGAAACACCGCCCGCTTCGGCCTCGTCGCTCCAGCAGCCTCCGCCGCCGAAACAAACCGCCGAAAGCCGAGCGACTCCAACGCCGGGAGGGCAATGAGTGAGGTGCAAGATCTCAAGAAGTGTCGTCGCGATGTCATATGAAGTCCTCGTCAGAGAAGAGCACCAGTGGGAGCAATGGAATGTGTGCCATGAATAGAACAGGCTACCGCGAGCCGATTAGGCGAGCCCGAAGGGTTCGGAGCAATTAGCCGGTGGTTGAGCGTAGCGACACCACCGGAATCGTGATGCCAAATGATCGCATCCCAAAGGGATGCCAACACTGCATTTGAACCCGAAGGGTTCGCGGCCATTAGCCGGTGGTTGAGCGCAGCGATACCACCGGAATCGTGATGCCAAATGATTGCATCCCGAAGGGATGCCAGCAGAGGAAGCGCTCATGCCATCGACATTCCTGGCCCTGCATTACCACATCGTCTTCTCGACGAAGGACCGTGTGCCTTTCATTACCCCCGAGTGGCAAACACGACTTCACGAATATCTCGGAGGCACGGTGAATCGCCTCGGCGGTTTCTCCCAAGGAATTGGCGGAATTGCCGACCATGTGCATCTCCTGGTCGGACTCAAGGCGACGCATTGCCTGGCTGACTTCATGAGAGAACTCAAAAAGGCGTCGTCGGTGTGGGTGCATGATGAAATCAAAATCCCGAAGTTTGCGTGGCAAGAAGGATACAGTGCATTCACCGTCAGCCCGCCCGCGCGTCCGAACGTTCGACGATACATCGCCAATCAAGAAGAGCATCATCGAGTGAAATCATTTCGTGAGGAGTTGCAGGCGCTCTTGATCGCAGCCGGAGTGGAATACGAAGAGCGGTATTTGGATTAAGGGCAAGTTGGCTGGCATCCCCCTGGGATGCGCCTTTCGTGAGTCTGATTTTGCGGTCGAGTTGCGGCCTGCATCAGCGATCCCGAAGGGATCACAGCTATTAGCCGGTGGTTGAGCGCAGCGACACCACCGGAACCGCGACGGTCACAGATCG
>CAZNMS010000464.1:0-6987 GCA_964573505.1 uncultured Planctomycetaceae bacterium
AGTCGCCTCGTCACGCAACAAAGGCCGCCTCGGAGAGTCGGCCCTACGTTTCAGTCGAGATCATCCGGTGCCCTTACAGTTGCTCGGCTCGGCATTGCGATCCTGTGTGAGTTGGGAACTCGGTTTGAATCGATTCGCCTTTGACGCTTACTGCGTGCCGAATCGTGACGGCGTTCTCGTGCCTTGATTGAGAGCCTCATCCCGCTGAGGCTCGGGATGGAATCCCAAGCTACTTGTCCGAATGAGTTCCCGAAGAGCACGGGCTAGAAGCCCATGCTACGAATCCGCGGACGCGCTCGAGACGATCTGCCGATTGCTTAACTGCCGAAGCTCATGTCATCGGAGTTCAAGTCGTTCTCGGTCAGCAGCGTATGACCCGAGTCGCGCAGCACGCTCAGCGCGGAGTCGATGTCGCTGACATGAATCGCAACGGCACCGCGTCCCTGACGGCGGTAGATCAGCGGATACATGTAATTCACGTTGATCTCGCCATGCACCAGTGCGGTCAAGACGGACGCAAAGGGTTGATCGTTGTCGGGAAGTTCAACGCCGACGACATCGTGCTCGAAGAACGTGAAGCCGGACATCTCGAAGACTTCGCGTGCTCGTTCGAATTGATCGACCATCACGCGGGCAATCGCGACCTCGACCGTATCAACCATACTGAGCGCGACGATCCGCATGTCGTGCCGTTCGAGGCGACGCAGCAGCTCACCCAAACTTCCGACACGGTTCTCAAGGATGACGACGAACTGCCGCAAACAGGGCCAGTCGCGACCGTGCATTGTGGCGGCAGAGAGGTAGTCGTCATCGGAACCAAAATCGACGGGCATGAAGCACCTACCTGAGGAAAGCTGTCTTCAATCAGCGAGTCGCGGAGCGACTGAGGTCAGTAACGATCGGCAACTCAAAATCAGAGCTTGCAGCCGGCACGCTCTCCACTGACCCCGCGTCAGTGGAAGCAACGACTCATTCGCTAACGGATTCGAAATCAAAGTTCTTACGACGCAGCCGAAGGTCGTCGTTCGCTGACGACAGAGTCACTCGAACATTCCTTAGCTGCCCAGTCGCTGCTTCCACCGACACAGGGTCGGTGGAGAGCGAAAGACACGGCACTGATTGCTGTCGCTAGCCAATCAGTCGTGCTCCCACCGACGCAGGGTCGGCGGAGAGCTAACCTCTGCAATCCGTGAGTGTCATAAATATTACTGCCTCAAATCGGACGGCGAGTTTTGGATGAGCGATGAAGCCCGCTTTACGGAGCTCCGTCCAAAACGACGATCACACTCTCTGTTGCGACTGCTTCAGGAATCTCGGTCGAAGTGATCTCTGCTCGCATCTTTGCTTTGCCGGGCAACTTCGCCCGCAACGTGACTTCGAAGATGGCATCCGCTCGCTCACCAATCTCCGGCATCGGCTCAAAGCTGATGAGCTTCGAGTTCCCGCGACCAAACTCCGGTGCTCGATTGCGAACCGGTCCTTGCGACCTCACGAACTCCAATTCCGCAGGCAGAAGCAGCGCGAGTTCGACATTGCTGTCGGCTCCATTGCCGCGATTTCGAACTCGCACTTCGACTTTGAATTCATCTCCGGCCAACACCGACGGTTCCGAGTGATCAAGATCCACTCGCAGTCCCGCGATGCCGCGAGCCTTCAAGTTCGACTCGATGCTCGATTGCTTCTGGCTGCCGGACTGACTGACTTCGATCACGCACGAATGCGGACCGGCGGACTTCGGCTGCACGGTGAGCTTCAGCAATGCCGTATCACCGGCAGGGATCGAGTCGACGTTCCAGCGCACCTTTCGGCTGACGGCGTCGTACTGACCGCCGTGCGAAGCCTTCAGGAATCGCAGATCCGCAGGCAGCGTATCGACGATGACAACTCCCGTTGCCGCCGTTGTTGCTTCATTGATGAGCCGAATCTCTTGCACCGTCGGCTGCCCGATCGGCATTGAGGCGGCGTCAGAGGTCTCGACGCGCAAGCCGCGTGCATCAATGACTTCGATGCGAATTTCAGACTCTGACAAGATGCGATTGCCCGCGCTGATGATGGCTCGATTGACATAACGGCCAGCACGCACCGCTTCGAGTTCAAGCGGCACTTCAATCGTCTCGCGGGCTCCGATCGTCTCGACCGGATACGAGACATCGTTGCCATCAGGATGTCGGAAACCTGCCGGAACGATGTCTTGCAGGTTGACTCCGCTGAGTGCCGCATCGGTTGCGTTCGTCAGCTTGAACTTCAGAGTCGCAGTCTCGCCGACTCGAACTCGCTCGGGACCACTGACCGTCATTCGCATTTTGCCTGTCGGCAATGCCGGACGCAGTTCTTCGCGAGACATCGGGACTATGCCTTCCGACGTCGTCTCAGCGACGGAGATGACTCGCGCGACCGTGCCGATATCGCCTTCTTCACGCGGGATGACTTTGACCTTAATGACCTTCGACTTGCCAGCTTCGATGCGGCCCAACTTCCAAACGAGCTTCTTGCCGGTCTGCTCTGCTTGCGGGTTTGAACCGACAAGCTCGCAGCCTTGCGGAACGGCATCTTCAACTGTGACTTCCGAAGCATTGATGCTGCCGCGATTCTCGACCGTCATTGAGTAGATCATCGGCTCGCCGATGCGAGCTGTTGTCGGCGCATCTTTCCGAATGATGAGCTTCGTCTGAGGCTCTTCGACAACTGGCTTCAGCGGCTTCAGCGGAGCCGGCGTCGGCTCAATGTCAGCGTCCTCATTCAAAGAGAGACGCGGGATCTCAGTCGTTCTCTTTGCCGGAGCAGGAGTTCGCTCAGGCGCTTCTTCCGTCTCCAAATCGGGCAACGGCAGAGTCTCTTCTTCCTTCTTCGCAGCCGGCTTCTTTGAGTCGTTATCGAGCAACTCGCTGAAGAGTCCTGACGACTTTGCTTTCGGCTCGTCGCTGACTTCGGGCTTGAAGGGATCGTCGGACAGATCGGACTTCAGCGAGGGAGGCGCCGAGTCTTCGATCTTCGCCGTCTGCGACTTCAGTTGCGCAAGAGGATCAACCAATTCCGGCTCATCGTTCGCCGGTGCTTGAGCGACGGGCTTCTTGCTCTTCGCTCGCAGCAGCGCATCTATCTGTGCCAGCAACTGAGCCGGTCGTTCGTCGAACGATCCATAGACGACGGGCAAGTCCAATGCTTCGAGCGTCAGAGCGCGAGCAGACTGCAAATGACCGGCATCAATCGCTTCATGAGCTTCGCGCAGCAGGCGCGTAGCTTGCGCCTTCGCGGTCTCTTTCGGCGGAACATCAAGCTCCGGTTCAGAGTTATCTGCGAACGGACTGCGCTCGTTCGACGAACCGAAGTCCGGCATCGCGCGACTGCGTCCGCCCGGCACGAACTCGCTCGGCGCGGTTGAACGACGCGGCGGCGGATCGAACGACTCGAACTCGTTCGCATCGGCGCGACGATTCGACGTCGAGTCGTTTGCATCGTCGTTCGCCGTTAAGCGGACATCGCTGCTTTGAGAACGCATGCGACGCGGAGCGACGGGTGCATTCGGCTCGGGCTCTGACTGCCAAAGGCCCGTTGCGCGATCTGAATTGAGATCCGCACCGCCTTCTGCAGGTGCAGATTCGGATTGCGCCGTCGACTTCTCTTTGTCGAGGCTGCTTTGTGTTTGCAGAGCGATGAGGAACCCGATGCCAATGACACCGGCCAGCGCTGTGAGTTTCCAAATTGAGTTTTGCATGGGCCTCCCTTCCCATGTTCTGTGGGGCGCACACGGCCTTCATGGCACATGTCTCGTCGCGTGATAGCGAAGACTCCCCAAATGGCGGAAGACGAGTTTGCAAAGCGCTGCTCAGCAGCACGCACGAAAGTCCGTTTCGTCGCGTGCTGCACGAACTCGTCGCCGTCGTCGTAGCATGGGCTTCCATACCGTGCCGTCTTTGTTTTCGCTGGCAACCTCGAACTGCTCGTCGAAGCGCACGGACTGGAAGTCCATGCTGCGGCGCTACGCAATCAAGTCGCGCATCTGCTTCAAGTAGCCGGGGATCTCGCCGTAAGGATCGGCTTCTTCGTACTCGAGCACCAAATAGCCTCGGTAATTCGCGGCCTTGAGGATGTCGACCATTCGCTTCAGATCGCCGGGCTGCTTCTGCCCTTTCACTGCGACCGACACTTTGATCTGCGCGTTGACGGCATACGGCGCGATCTGTTCGAGATCCGCGTACGGGTCGTCCGTGCGGAAGTTGCCGCTGTCATAATTAATACCGAACCATGGCGACGCTTTGACGCCCTTCACGATTGCTAACAACTGCGCCGGAGTCGCCGTGATGCCGCCGTGATTCTCAAGAGCGAGCACTACTCCCTTTTGAGCGGCGTAATCGAGGCTCTCGTTGATCGCGCTGATGCAGCGTTCGCGCGCGGCCTCTTCGGTGTCTCCCTTCGGCACGGTGCCCGCGAAGATGCGAATGACGGGCGCGCCCATGAAGGCCGCGTTGTCGATCCACTGCTTGCAACTGGCGATCTGCTGCTTGCGTTTCTCAGCATCCGCAACGCAGAAGTCATTGCCGATCGCTGTCCCAGAAATATCTAGTCCCAATCGGAAGGTGCGTTCCTTGATCGTCGCGAGGTATTCCGGCGTCGGATCCTTCGGGAAGTAGTAAGACGTCAATTCGGTCCCGGCGAGATCGAGCTTCGCGCAGTAGTCGATGAAGTCTTCAAGCTGCATCTTCGCGTCTTTGCGAGTCTCTGCCGTGCCGCCTTTCGGCAAGAACTTGTTGAAGGAGTACGCCGCCAAACTGAGCTTCATGTAAGGCTTGCCGGTGCGAACGATCGGATCCGCAGCGGTCGCCGACTTGAGACCGGCAGCTCCGAGAGTGGCGAGTGCTCCGGCAGCTAAGAACTCACGTCGAGAAACAACGCTCATGGCAGTGACCTTTCGAGAAGAGACGTCCCGACAATGATCTCGGCGTCGAAAAGGTCGTAGCCGAATTCGTCAGAATTCGGATGCCTTCGCACGAGCGTCTGAAGTCTGACGACTTCAGCTACGGGGCTGTCGGAAACATCAGAAGAGAGAATGAACGCGATTCGGTTTCGAAGCGTAGCGCCGAGCATCATTCCCGCAACGCGAGTCACACGTTCGGCAACTGCCACTCGATCTGCGTCTGATCGTGAGCGAGCAGCGCGGCATTCGTCTTTGAGAACGGTTTGCTGCCGAAGAACTTTCTCACTGACAGCGGCGACGGATGCGCGCACTTGATGACGGTGTGCTTCGACTCGTCGATCAGTTCGGCCTTCTTTTGGGCATACGCGCCCCACAACAAGAAGACGACATGCGGTCGTTCGTTGACGCGTCGAATGATGGCATCGGTGAACCGCTCCCATCCGCGACCTTTGTGCGAGTTCGCCGCATGAGCCCTCACCGTCAGCACGGCATTGAGCAGTAAGACTCCCTGCTCCGCCCATGCAGTGAGATGTCCGTGATTGGGAATCGTGCAACCGAGATCGCTGCGCAGTTCTTTGAAGACATTCACGAGCGACGGCGGCGTCTTCACTCCGGGTTTGACCGAGAAGCACAAACCGTGAGCTTGCCCGACATCGTGATAGGGATCTTGTCCGAGCAGCAGCACGCGCACGTTCTCAAACGGAGTGAGCCTCAACGCCGAGAAGACCTCTGCTTCCGGCGGAAAGACTTCATGCTGTTCGCGCTCGGTGCGAACGAAGTCAGCCAATTGCGCGAAGTACGGCTGCGAGATCTCATCAGCCAATTGAGCGTCCCATCCGGCAGGCAAACTGATCGACGACAGCATCAGGAATCGCTTTCAACGTTTCGGCTCATCGCCGTGATTAGGAACGCGCACAGTTCGCGGGGCTGACTGGACTCTGACAGTTAGAGGTTTGACTTTCCGAGTCGCGTTTTGTGGTCGCCTTTCGCTCCGCGAAAGAGCGTCTTCAAACGCGTCGCAGTGGTTGAAGCGTCAACTTGCGATGAAGCCCAATCGAAGACGCTCTTTCGCGGAGCGAAAGGCGACGTTCAATGCGAGTTGCTCGATGCCGCTCACTCTTCGATGCCCCATTCAACCGCGAAGTTCAACGTGTCAGTGAAGTTGTCGTTCCAGAAGCCGGTTGTGAGCAGCACGGTGTAGTCCTCGCCGCGCAGGTTGCTCGGTTGTCCGTCGGCCCAGTTGAAGAACGTCTGCGGCTTCTTCAGCGAGTTCAGCCAGCTCTTCGTTCCGCGAGCACATCCGATGAGCGTCGCGCCATGAATTTGACTCGTCACAAACTCGTTCTCGATCTTCGAACTGATAGCGACGAGTCGCCCGTTCTTGCTGGTTGCGATTCGCAGAGCGTCCTTGAAGGGCACGGTCTCTTTCGGGAACCAGTACCAGTTCTTCTGCCAATGCACCGCCTCCATCGGCACATATGACGGACGCTTCGGCGCGTCCTCAGCAGGAGTCGGCAACAAGTTCGCAGCGGGCGTTGCGGGAGTCGGCGGAGTGGCGGGATCGGGCTTTGACGTCGGAACGGGATTCGTCGGCTGAGTCGCGCTGGCTGTGAGCGGACCAATGGGCTGCTCGGTCAATTGCGAGAACGGATTCGGTTGAGCGAGCGCTAATGGCTCGCCCCATTGATCCGCTTCCATCAAGACTCGAAAGCCGATCTGCGGATTGCTTGCGGTCTTCAAGACACGATTGCGGAAAGCACTCCGCGCTTCAGCGACCGGGGAGTTGCTTGAGCCGCCGCGGATGACTCGATCGTTGATCGCCGTGCTCATCGGGCCGATCGGATCCTGCAAGCGCGCGAGGTCGTAGTAATGCGGAGCAAAGGCGTCGTAGCAGAACTCGCTGACGTTGCCGTGCATGTCAAAGAGGCCCCATGAATTCGGCTTCTTCTCACCGACTGCCTGCGGCTTTGAGGCCCCCGTGTCAGCAAGCCATCCGAACTCGGCGCTGTCGCTTTCGACGTCGCCCCATGAGAACTCAGTCCGAGTCCCCGCGCGGCATGCGTACTCCCATT
>CAZNMS010000465.1:0-6965 GCA_964573505.1 uncultured Planctomycetaceae bacterium
GACGACTGAGCCATCTGGGCCTCTCGACGGGATTCCATCAAGCCGCTTCTTCATGGCAGCAACTTGAGACCTTCGCTTTCACGTCTGCATCGTGCTTTGTGGTCGGCATCAAGTAACTCCGATGCCTGAGGCTGTAGTTCTAGCTGGCAGTGTTCTTTGAACTACTTCAAAGCGAGGTGAATCCCTGAGGAATCTCTGCACACAGTCGGATTATGACGGTCGTCCGACCATGCAAATGCATTTCTTCGACGGATCATTCACTTCAGTCGGACAGTGATGCAGCGAGCAGAATCGCCGATCCGCCGGGCATTCTCGCGAGGCTCATGTCGTTGATCGCGGCGGCGTTTTTCAGCGCGCGGCGTAGTTGGGTTGACCGCTCCAGCCGAGCTTCTTTTGCAGCGTCCTGTAATAACTATGACCTTTCACCTTTACGAGCTTGAAGGTCACGTCAGCTCGGCGGACTTCGACAATGTCGCCCTTCCTCAATGCTCGGCGATTCTGGCCGTCGACGACGAGCACTGTTGCGCCGCGAGAGTTCTGAAAGCTCAGTCGATAGACGCGGTCGGCACTGTCAACGACCGGGCGGTTCGACAGCGCGTGCGGGCAGATGGGGGTCACGAGCACGACCGGTAAGTCTTGCCGAATCGCAGGGCCTCCGGCGGACAAGCTGTGAGCGGTCGATCCGACCGGCGTGCAGACGAGCAAGCCGTCGCAGCTATAGGTCGTCACGAGCTCGTCATCGACGCTGAGCGCGACCTCGATCATTTGCAGAGCTTCGGCTCCGCTCACCGCCGCTTCGTTGAACGCGAGGAATCGCTCGATCGAACCGTCTTCTTGCTGATGAGCGACATCGAGCACGACATGCTCAACGACTTCAAACTGTCGTTGCACCAGCAAGCTCACATTGGCCTGAAACTCTTCGGGAGTCAGATCAGCCAAGAAGCCGAGCCGTCCGAGATTCACTCCGAGGATCGGAATCTGTCGCCGTCCCATTTGTCGCGACGCGCGCAAGATCGCTCCGTCACCGCCGAGCACGAGCACGATCTCGGCATCGAGTTGCGAGAGGTCCGGGTCTTCCGCAGTCGCAGTCGAGACGACCTCAATGCCCGGCGTCTGCGCGAGCAACGTCGAGAACTCGGCCCATGCGCGCTGCACGCGTTCGCTGTGATCCCGCGCTATCACCGCTAGTCGAAGAGGAGTGGTCATGAGGTTCAACTTTCATGCGGGGCGAGAGGCAAGAGGGCCAGCGGCAAGGGGCAAGAATAACTGGGAGCCTTTCATTGACGGCGAGGCGCTGCGTTTCAGATGCCGGTCCCCCGCTGAGGATCGGGATGGAATCCCGATCTACGACTACCGGATAAAATTCTTCACGTAGTCGGCGCCGAGGCCCACTTCTTCGTAGTGCTTCTGGCACATCTCGATCTTGCGATGCACGTCGTCGTAACCGACGGCTCGATGATTCTCGTCGAAGTAGATCAACGCGCCGCAGACATGAAACAGCGTGATCATTTCGTCGGCGTTATCGACGGTCAGAGTGTGAATCTCTCCCGGCGGCTCGAAGACATAGGTGCCTTCAGTCGCAGTCCAGTCGTGTTCGAGATACCGCCAACTTCCCTTGATCACATAGCCGTGAACCGGAGCTGGATGACGATGCCGACTCAGCACGCCCGCGCGGCGAACTCGGAGCAAGTTGATCCACTCGCCCGCAACGGTGTTGAGGAACAACGGTCGGAACCAAACGTTGGGCGCTTGAGGCACCCACAATCGCTCGTCATCAGGAATGGCTTTGATAACGAGATCAGGAATGCCAAACGGCAATGCAGACGCAGCCATCGTCGAGACTCCTAAAGAGGCAAGCAGATCGGGGACGGTGTGTGCGGCACAGGCTCGGTTGCGCGGCAGTGTAATTCTTCCGCCATGTCGATTGAGGCAAGGAGCACGAGCGAGAAGCAGGCCCGAGTAGCATGGGCTTCCAGTCTGTGCCGCCTTTGCGATTTTCGCGTTCGTTGCTCGGCTCGACGCCGCAATCCTGTGTGAGTTGCGAACACAGATTGAGTTCTGCGTTCTTCATCCGTGTGAGACATATCCGTGTGCGAAGCTGAATTGCCCAACGACTTCGCACACGGATATTTCCCACACGGATAAGACTCACCGCAACAAACCCGTCGTTCGTGATGGCGTTATCCGTTCGATGAGCTCCCGAAGAGCACGGGCTAGAAGCGCATGCTACGGCTTTGCTCCGATCTCATGCACCATTTGCACGAGCGCCTTCACGTTCTCGGGCGGCACTTCGGGGAAGACTCCGTGACCGAGATTGAAGATGTGTGCTCGGCGTCCGGCGGCGTTGATCACTCGAGTTGCTTCGCGCTTCAACGTCGGTAAGTCGGCCATGAGCAGCACGGGATCGAGGTTGCCCTGAATGCCGCGATCGGGACCGAGGAACTTGCGGGCTTCGGCCATATCGATGCGCCAATCGAGGCCGATGATCTGACCTCCGGCTTCAGACTGCAGAGGCAGCAGCGCCGGATTGCCGGTTAAGAAGTTGATGATCGGCACGTCGCGCGGCATCGCGTCGATGATCGCTTTCGTATGAGGCAGCACGTACTCGCGATAGTCCGAGGGCGAAAGGCAGCCGGCCCAACTGTCGAAAAGTTGGATCGCCTGACAGCCGGCGTCGATCTGCGCGTGAATGTATTTGATGAGACTCGCGACTAAGCGCTGCATGAGCTCGTGCCATGCTCCCGTGTCCGAGTACATCAACCGCTTCGTGCCGAGATAGTTCTTCGAACCGCTGCCCTCGATCGCATAGCTCGCCATCGTGAACGGCGCACCGGCAAAGCCGAGCAGTGGGATGTTCGGAGCAAGATTCGCTCGCACGAGCTTCACCGTGTCGAAGACGAAGTGCATCGAGCTGACATCGTCGAGTGCTCGCACGCGATCAACGTCGGCTGCCGAGGTGATCGGGTTATGAATGACGGGGCCTTCTCCCTTTTGGTATTCGAGGTTGAAGCCCATTGGCTCAAGCACCGGCAGCAAGTCAGCGAACAAGATCGCGGCATCGACTCCGAGAACTTGCTGAGCCGTCAGAGTGACCTCCGCCGCAAGATCGGGGCGTTTGCAGAGTTCGATGAACGTCACCTTGCTCCGCACCGACATGTACTCGGGCAAGTAGCGTCCGGCCTGACGCATGATCCAAACGGGAGTGGTATCAGTAGGTTCGCCCCGCGCCGCCTTAAGCAGTCGCGAGTCACGCAATTCAGGAGTCAGCAAGATGGGCTCCGAGGAAGTTGATGGAGATGTCGAGGACGGGATGTAATTTCGATGTCAGTGGCAAATGTAGGATGGCCGCCCTCGGCCGTCGGTATTTTTTCTGACACCAACGAATTTCGTCATTGGCTCTCCACCGACCCCGCGTCGGTGGAAGCACGACTGGTGAGCTAGCAACTTCAATCGGGGCTTTGTCTTTCGCTCTCCACCGACCTCGTGTCGGTGGAAGCACGACTGGGCGGCTAAGGATCGTTCGAGGAATCCCGCTGTCAGCGAACGACACCCTTCGGCCGCTTCATAGGAACTCTGATTTCGAAGTCGTTAGCTCACCAGTCGTTGCTTCCACCGACACGGGGTCGGTGCAGAGCAGGAATAAAGAGGGCTTGCGGGCTGCGGCCTTAGCTCACCAGTCGTTGCTCCCACCGACACGGGGTCGGTAGAGAGCGAGTCTCTTGCGATTCGAATCACGCAGGCTTCGTCTCTATTCGCGAAATGCCGCTGCCAGCTTCACCAATGCCGCGTCAATCCGCTGAATCGCCTTCTCACGACCGATCAGCACGAGGCAATCGAAGACGCCGGGGCCGATCGGTGAGCCGGTCGTGCAGATCCGCAGCGGCTGATTGAGCGTGCCCTGCCCCACTCCTTGCGAGTCGCAGAATGCACGCGTGACGGCTTCGAGATTGGCTGCGGTCCACTCAGTCGCAACGTCGAGCACCGGGCGGAACGCGAGCAGCAGCTCCTTCGTCCCGGCCTTCGAGAAGATCTTCGAGAAGTCTTTCTCGCTGACGGCGATGTCGGCCTTGAAGAAGAAGTCGAAGTTCAGCACGTCGCTGAAGATCTTGATCCGCTCGCTGAGCGACGTGACGACGGCTTGCACGTGCTGTCGCTCAGCATCGCTCGGGTCAGCACTGACGAGCCCCGCTTGTTGCAAGAACGGCAAGCAACCGGCCACTCGTTCTTCGATCGGCAATTGGTTGATCCAATGCGCCTGATAGCTCATCAGCTTTTCGGGATCGAAACCGGCGGGAGCTTTGACGACACGCTCTAAGGAAAAATTCTCGATCAAGAACGGCAGCGACATCAGCTCGGTCGAGTCGTCGAGCGACCATCCGAGCCGCGCGAGTGCATTCAAAACTCCAGCCGGGATGAAGCCGATCTTTTCGTAGTACTCGACCATCACGGGATCGAGCCCGCCTTGCTGAGCCAGTCCGATGCGCGGAAAGACTTTGTCAGCGAAGTCGAACAAGATCTTGAACTGCGGGTTGTTGCGGTACTTGTCGAGCTTCCGCTTCGAGAGCTTCTCTTTCGAACCCGGCGCGGCCACATACGGAATGTGAGCGAAGATCGGCAGTGCGTTGCCGAGTGCCTCGTGCAGCAAGATCTGAATGGCGGTATTCGGCAGATGCTCTTCGGCGCGAATGACGTGCGTGATGCTCATCGCACCGTCATCAACGACGGTCGCGAAGTTGTAAAGAGGCATGCCATTGCCGCGCATGATGACCGGGTCCGACATCAAGCCGGCATCCCATTCGACGTGCCCGCGAATCGCGTCGTCGAGTTCGATCTTGCGATCGCGCGGGACAAGAAACCTCAGCACCCATGCTTTGCCTGCTGCGAGGTTCTCTTCGATCTGTGCGGGAGACAGTTCGCACGAGCGGCGGATGTTGAGGTATTGCCGCCCGGCCTTCTCGGCTTCCGTGCGATCGGCCTGAATCATCTCGGGCGTATCGAAGCAGCGATAAGCCTTGCCCTCTGCGAGCAGTCGATCGGCAGCGGCGCGGTAGAGGTGTAATCGTTGTGACTGGAAGTACGGAGCATGCGGCCCATTGGTCTCGGGGCCTTCGTCCCACAAGAGGCCGAGCCAACGAAACGCTTGCAGGATCGGCTTGAGTGCCGAGTCGATGTTGCGTTCTTGGTCGGTGTCGTCGATGCGGAGAATGAATTGCCCGCCGTGCTTCTTAGCGAACAACCAATTGAAGAGAGCGGTTCTCATTCCGCCAATGTGCATGTAGCCGGTCGGGCTCGGAGCGAAGCGAGTGCGAACAGTCATCATCAGTCTTTGAGGAAGCGAGGAATCAATAAGCCGCAAGCAACACTGCGAGCCTGCGGCCAAACCGAAAGGGGCGGCACATTAAGAACTCGCCGTCGATTTACCTACCAGTTGGCGGGAGTCGATCGGAGCCGACTGTCAGCGTGCCGTCCTAAAGCCGCACTGTGCTCGCCTGACGAGACAGCGCAGGACGTTCGGTAGTTTGTGTTACACAAAAACGTGTTCCTTCTTTGCCCCGTTGAGGCGAAGATGGAATGCAACATGCATGTAATTGAAACTGCAAGCACTTCAACTTCGCGTCATGCCGGCAGACTGACGACGTTTCTTGGTCCATCTTTCTTCACACGGATGTTTGCCACACGGTTCAACTGCGGTGTTGATTCTTCAAGTTTGAATGTCGCGTGATGCCACTCACCTCACAGCGATTGGCCGATCTCGTAGATCGGCTCGGTGTCGAGCATTAGGTCGTTCTTCGAGAACAGTCGTTCGACCGCTGCGCGATGGATCTTCATCTTCGTGCCGCCGACTCCGATCGCTCCGTAGCAGAGCACTCCGTCTCGCTCGACGGCTTTGTCGAAGACCTCGATGCCTTGCAGACCGGCAGGCGGGACCGCGTTGAGGTCGATTGCCACTTTCAAACTGCCGAGCGTTCGACGCTGCTCGGTCGAGAGCAACTGCACTCCCGCCGCACCGCAGGCGATGATGAGTTGCGCGCCACTGGCCGCTGCTAAGAGCGAGTCGCCTGTCGCCGTCGAAAAACCTTCGAGCTTGCCGAGTGGCACCTTTGCTCGAATGGCATCGCAGGTCCGCGCGGCGTTCGCTTGATCGCGCGAGCCCACTCGCACGGACGCTCCGCGATTCGCCAACAACTGAGCGGCACGTTGTCCGACCGGTCCCGTTCCTGCGAGCACGAGCGCGGTTGTCTGTGAGAGATCGAGATGCTTCGCCGCTGCGAGCACGGCTGCGGCTGCCGTCGTGTTCGAACCGTTCGAGTCCATCATCACCGAGACGCGCACTGGTCCGAAGAAGAGCGAGCGGACTTTCTCGACGAGTTCTTCACCCTGAGCGACGTTGCTGCCGCCGACGAAGATCGCGGTGTTCTGCAAGTCCTTCGGCCCGCGCGTGAACATCGCACCGTGAACCAATGAGGTCACATTGGCGGGAGTCACACCGCCATAAGAGAAGAGTTCATCGACGCCAGCATCAATGGCGACGACACGATCAAAGGTGCTCGGCAGAGGGTCGGTATCGAGCTGAATAAGAATCTTCCGCATGAGTCAGTGGCTTTCTGAAATCGAGAACGCAAAACGAAAGGGTGATCGAGACGTAGGATCGGCAACGCGTCCGCAGCGCTCGCACGGCTGCAATAATTGTGACAGCACGCGACCGAAGACTCGACACCTCGCAGAGACTCGGATGAGTACGAGTTTGATCGGTCTCAACAACACGATCAGCAGGCCGCGAGTTGTAGCTGGCGAGCAACGATTTGAGACTGCTCGTCGTAGCATGGACTTCCAGTCCGTGCTGCCTTTCGCGGAGAGGCTATGATTAAGTCGCCCCCGAGCTTGCCTCGGGGGTTCAACGGCCTTTGCGCTACTACGATTTGGGGCAAATTCGAGTAGCGCAAAGGCCGCTAAACCCCTGGGAC
>CAZNMS010000466.1:0-6959 GCA_964573505.1 uncultured Planctomycetaceae bacterium
GCGTACTTCGCGCCGTTCGGTGCCGAGCTCGAAGACTTCTTAGGGCTCGCTCCGCGAGTTGCGTCCATTGTCCCCGACTCAATCGGGATCTTCGCTCCCGCCCCATTTCTGAATGAGGACTCAACTCGATGTCGGTGCCAGTGACTCCAACATTGGAATGGATCGGCGACGTTCCCGGCGTGCTGAGGTTGATTGATCAAACGCGCTTGCCCGTTGAATGCGTCACGGTTGATTGCGTGACTGTCGAGCAAGTTTGGGAAGCGATCCGCTCGCTACGAGTGCGCGGCGCACCGGCGATTGGATGCGCGGCGGCTTATGGAGTCATCGTCGGCATTCAGCAGCCTCTGCCCGCGTCGTCGAATGAGGTCATCGCGCGCGTGCAAGAAGTTGCGGACTACCTCGCGACGAGCCGACCGACGGCGGTGAATTTGTTTTGGGCACTCGATCGCATGCGCCTGACAGCAACGGAGCATCAAGCACTTGATCGCGACTCGTTGCTCCGCCGCTTGTTGACCGAAGCGCGAGAGATCGAGCGTGAAGATCGCGAGATGTGCGCTGCGATTGGCCAGCACGGAGCGGCATTGATGCCCGATCAAGGCGGCGTGCTCACTCATTGCAATGCCGGCGGATTAGCGACAGCAGGAGACGGCACGGCGCTGTCGGTGATCTTCGCCGCCGTCGCAGCAGGCAAGCAGTTGCAGGTCTTTGCAGACGAGACGCGCCCGCTGCTGCAAGGAGCACGGCTCACTTCATGGGAGCTTCAGCAGCGCGGCATTCCGGTCACGGTCATCTGCGATTCAATGGCAGCACTCGCGCTGCGTGATGGCAAAGTTCAAGCGGTCGTTGTCGGAGCCGACCGCATCGCAGCGAACGGCGATACCGCGAACAAAGTCGGAACGTACTCAGTTGCCGTATTGGCAAAGGCTCACGGAGTTCCGTTCTACGTCGCCGCACCGTCGAGCACGTTTGATCTGAGCTTGCCTTCGGGCGCCGGCATTCCGATCGAAGAGCGAAAGCCCGAAGAGATCACGCGCGGCTTCGGCTCATTGACGGTGCCCGCAGGAGTGCGCGTTTGGAATCCTGCCTTCGACGTCACTCCCGCAGAACTGATCGCTGGCATCATCACCGAACGCGGAGTGATCTCATCTCCCACCACCGAACGAGTCGCCGCATTAATGACTGCGTCCGCAGCGAAGTCGCAACCAGCAACGTAGCTTGACTCACTGAGTCGAGCCTCATGAGTAAGACATCCGTTTTTGGGGTACGACGGACTTGCAGTCCGTCGCTTCTCACGACGTTCGACGGACCACAAGTCCGTCGTACCAGTGTTCCTCACCCATTGCGCCGGCCCGCCCGGTGAGGAACTCTTCTGCGTAGCTTGACTCACTCAGTCGAGCACTCAACGAACGACCCGATCGATTCACAGCATCAAGCCACAAGATGCATGCACCGCGCGTTGACGTAACGAAGTCAGCATCGAACATCGGTGCTGACGTTTCCGACAAAAGTCTCGGAACCAGAATTCGCCGTAGCCGGATTTGGGCATGGTTCACGATGAGGTTGCACCGCCGCGCCCGTCAGGAAGCGGAATCCGCAACCAAATAGCCAAAGCACCGCCTCGACCGTCTTCGCTATAGACGAGTCCCTGACCAAAGACCGGCGTCGGCACATCGCCTTTATGGTTCACCCACCAAATGACGCGACCATCAGACGGGTCAAGACCTTGCACGGCGTTCGAGGCATGCACCAGCAATGGCGGTTTGCCATTCACTTGAACCAACGCCGGTGAGCTATGGCTGAAGGAACTCGTCGGACGCGGCTGCTCCCACGTGATGTTGCCGGTCTGTCGATCAAACGCGATGAGCCGCGATTGCTTCGATTGCGAACCGTCGGCCAACACCAACACGGTGTCTTGATAGATCACCGGACTCGTGCCGACAGCAACGTCCCATGCATACGGAGCGACCTCTTTGCGCCACAGAATCCTTCCGTCGAAATCGAGTGCCGCTAACTCAGACGACCCAAAGAGCGTGAAGACTCGTTCGCCATCGGTGCAGGGGGGCGGAGCGCTATAGCCGCCTCGCAAATCCTTCAGCAGCCACGGGCCGGGCGGAACGGTCACATCCCAAAGTCGATGCCCATCGCTCGTGCGATAGCAGGCAACATGATGCTCGAGGAACTCCGTCTGAGGGACGCCTTCCGGCCAATAGACCATGATGAGAAAGACGCGATCGTTCCAAACAATCGGGCTCGACTGATTGAGATCCAGCTTCGCCTTTCCCTCAGTACCCGGCAGTGGCGACTTCCGGCTCACTCGACACAAGACTCAACACGAATGGCGGAGAGCCCGACTTCCAAAGGACGTTCTCGCTGTCCTTTCTGCCCCACTGGGTCGGCAAATTCCGAGCGGTCGTGATCCCTTGACCGGACGGCCCGCGCCAACAGGGCCAACCATCTTTAGCGCCCCCATCAACGGCCAGAGCAAACTCGTTCGCGATGAGCACGCCGCAACAAGCGATGCTTGAGCAGAGCACGGCCATCCAACGCTTGAGAACAGTCATTGTGTGAATCCTGTGATGAGCGACGTCCCACATTGCCGGACCAAGCAAACGTGACAACGCGAAGGAACGCTGTCGAACTAGGTTGATCCGTGTAACAAATCTGTCACGGCGACACACGACGGTAAGTGCAGCCGAAGCACGGTCGAGTTTGTTGGCGAACCGTCTCCCAAGAACACGCGGCGCGCGGTGTCATTGAATCCTCGCCGCTGTGCGTCAGCGGCTGCGAGCGGACCAAAGCCATCGCGCATCGTCGCCACACGACTGCGATAGACGCGACGCAGCGGCCGAGTCGTTCGGTCGGACAGCGTCGATTGGCCACTCGACAAATTCGAGCCTCGATCGTTTAGTCTGCGAGCCTGTCATTCGGAGTTTGGTCCCCGACCCCAATCATCCAATACGAGGCACACTTTGAACCGCAGGGCCGATCGTTTCGATGCTGAGTCACCGCTCAATGTCTTCGTCAGCTACGCGCATACTGACGACAAGTATCTCGACGAGTTCAATCAGGCTGTGAAGCCGTTCGTGCGGAACGGGCTCGTTGATGTCTGGTCGGACAAGAAGATTCAGGCGTCGCAGAAGTGGCGTGAGGAAATCCAACGGGCGATGGAAGAGGCTCAAGTTGCCGTCTTGTTGGTGAGTCGCGCGTTTCTGGCTTCTGACTTCATCATGAATGAAGAGCTGCCGTTTCTGCTGGATGCGGCGGAGGACGAAGGCGTCGTCCTGCTTTGGGTGCCGATCGAGACGTGTGCGCACGAGACGACCCGGCTGTCGGAGATTCAATCGGTCTGCGATCCGAAGAAGCCCATCTCCAGCAAACGCGGAAACTCAAAAGCTGCCGCATGGACCGAGATCGCGCGCGAGGTCGCTCGACGTGCTCAGCAACCGCGAGACGACCGGGACTTTGGTCGTTCGCGCGATGACTCGTTGATTGATCGCGTGAACGAAGCGACCGAACTCAAGCTGCCGAGTCCGACCATTCGCCAGCGGAGCGCCAAAGGCGGGGCGCCGAGCCATCTGCGAATCTCGTGGGAGTCCGATGGCTTTATCGAGCAGTGTCCGCAATTGGTGCTGCCGGAGCCTCCGACGTTGGAGTTGCTCACCGACTTCGTGAATCGAGTCGTCCCGGGGTATCGCGGTGAAGGGATGGCTCGGTTTCCTCACGTCGTGTTCGTGGGGCCGAGCGATTGGACTCCGACGGGTGACCTGCATCAGTTGATTCAGCGCGAGCGACTGATCGTCAAGAGCTTGCATGCCTACTGTTGCCCGGTTGATCTCAGCGGATTGGTCAAGCAGCAGATACTTCGGCTGCGGAACGATCAGGCTTATCCGATCGAGTTGTTTGTGCCTCAGCAGTTCAGCGAGCGAACCGGGAAGAAAGAGAAGTTCGAAGACGCGCTGCAGATGTTGGAAGAGTGGATGTTCGCGCCGCATGGTTGCTTCGGGCTGATCTTGGGCAGCTTTGGAACCGGGAAGTCCTTCTTGTTGAGACGCCTGTGTCAGCGCTTGGCCGAGCATCCCCATCCCGATGCGCCGACTCCGTTGTTGATCGAGCTGCGCGAACTGGGCCGCGCGAAGACGTTGGATGAGCTCATCGGCGGGCACTTGTTGAAGCACAAGGAACCGGCCAATGCGAAGCACTTGCGTTACATGGTGAAGACCGGACGCATCGCCTTGCTGTTTGATGGCTTCGACGAACTCGCTCAGCGAGTGACCTACGAGAAAGTCGGTTCGCATCTCGACACGTTGCTGGAGGCGGCCAGCGAGTACTCGAAGGTGCTCGTCAGCAGTCGCAAGCAGCACTTTCTTACCGACGCCGACGCGGACGACCGACTGCTCCGCAAGGTCGAGTTGGACAGTCGCGTGCGCACGACGCTGCGCTGGGGAGTTCTGGAACCGTTCGACCATCGGCGCATCAAGTTGTTCTTGAAGAATCATTGGCGCGACGAGGCCGTGGCCGAGCGGTACTTCAACTTGATGAAGAAGATCGAGGACTTGATCGGCCTGTCGCAGACGCCGCGCATGTTGCAGTTCATCACGCGGTGGGCCGAGTCCGAACTGCAAGAGTTCGCGACGCGGAAGCAACGACTGGCGGCAGCGGACCTTTATGAGGAAGTCCTCAAACGCTGGCTCGAGCACGACTACGACAAGAGCGAAGTCGAAGGAGCACCGCCGACGCTGCGCGTTGAGGAGCGTTGGATCCTTGTTGCCGCGATTGCGCGCGTCATGTGGCCGAAGCTGGAACGGCAGATGACGCATGCGGAACTCTGTCAGGTGGCGGGGCAGATTCTGCCGCCGACGGACGATCGCGGCTTTAACGCGCAGGAGTTGGCTCACTTGGCCGGATCGCGATCGCTGCTCAATCGCGACGGAGAAGGCAATTTCTATTTCGAGCACCAATCCATTCTGGAGTGGTTCATCGCTCGCGACGCTGCTCAGCAACTGAAAAACGACGCACGCACTGAGGAGCTGCAATCGCCGTTACATCCTGTGAATGCAATGTTGAGTCAGAACGAGTTGTCGCGACTGGCTGCTGACTTCTTTTGCGAGCTGGCCGGGCATCAGCTCGCGTTCGAGTGGTCGAATGCGGTCGTCTATTCCCGAGGAGACGTTGATCAGCAGTTGCGAGCGAACGCGATCTTGGTGGCCAGTCGCTTGAAGCAATTCGTCGACTTCGGGCCGGTCGTCGTAGGCACTCCGCGTTTGGATTACAGCGGGCAGGATCTACGCGGTCAGGACTTGTGGAATGCCGATCTGATCGGAGCGAATCTCAGCGGAGCCAATCTCTCGGAACTCATCTTCGCAGGCTGCGATCTGTCGGGAGCGAACCTGTCGCAAGCGATTTTGAAAGACTGCGACTTCGAGCACGCCGACTTGAGTGGCGCCGATCTGACCGGCGCCGATCTCACGCGAGCAAATCTGCTCGGGGCGAAGCTCGACGGAGTGATGGGCGTGCCGAAGAGTTTGTGGCGCGCAAAAGTAGCTTGGGATTCCATCCCGAGCAGTCGGCAAAGCGAGCCCCATCATCAAGCCCCCGCGTCGAATCGGCCAGCGAGTCCGCACGATGCCGCTGCGATCCCGAACGAATGCACCGACGACGCGATACGGGGAGGGTCGGACTCCGATCCTGATCGCTGTGACGGTAAGGAGATCGCGCTGCCTACGGGCTCGGGATGGAATCCCAAGCTACTGCCGTGCTTCCTTTCGAGCGGCAGCACCGCGCAGAGCGTGGCTTGGCATCCGCAGGGGGATGTCGTGGCGAGCGGGCATGACGATGGCTCGATTCGCTTGTGGGAGGCGACCAGCGGACGCGAACTTCGACGCTGCAACGGACACACAGGCACTGTCTTCAGCGTGTCGTTCAGTCCGGACGGCGCGTCTCTGGCGAGCGGCAGCTACGACAACTCGGTGCGGGTCTGGGACGTGGCCAGCGGACGCGAACTCCGACGCTGCGACGGACACAACAGCTATGTCACCAGCGTGTCGTTCAGTCCGGACGGCGCGTCTCTGGCGAGCGGCAGCCTCGACAACTCGGTGCGGGTCTGGGACGTGGCCAGCGGACGCGAGCGGCTGGTACTGCGCGGGCATCGTGCGGCGGTGCGAAGTGTGGTGTGGCATGACTCGGGGCGGTTCATCGCCAGCGGCAGCGACGACGGCACGGTCAAGCTGTGGGATGTCTTACAGGGGGCGTGTGTCGCGACGTTGTTCGCCACCAAAAACGGCTGGGCAGCGGCGACTCCGGACGGACGGTTTAAGTATGGCGGAGACCTCGGCGGGAACTTTTGGCATGTGCTCGGACTGGTCCGCTACGAGATCAACGAAGTGGAAACTCACTTCCCCGAACTCGTCCTGCCGCTCGACGCACCGCTCGCGCCGGAGTTGGCATCGCTCTGCGGCGCTGGCGTGATTTGAGGGGGCCGTTTGTCGTAGGACTCTCGGGTCGGCGGCGGGGATGTGGGGCGAACGCGGCTGCGCCGCAATCAACGGTCGCCATTCGCTCCGATGAATTCAGGCACGTTGAAAACGTGCCCCAAGAAATTCGACAGCCTCGTTTGATCTCGGCCAGGAGCTTGTCCGAGTACCCGTAGCATGGGCTTCCAGCCCGTGCTGTATTTACTCCTACAAGCAGCTTCGAACCGCCAGTCAGACAGCACGGGCTGGAAGCCCAAGCTGCGCGGACAAACTCCTAGTTGGACAGCGCCAAGTTCCACATTTCGTTTAACCGCGTGCCCAACGGGCCGCGCTTTGCGGATTCAAACTCACGCTCCGCCAACAAACAGTCGCCGATCTCAAGCCAGCCTTCCAACTTGCCTGATTTGCTGCAAAACAGGCACATTGGAAGCTGAATTTGAAATTGGCGATCCTCTGTTGTCGGAACGTGAGCTTGACACCGAGTAGCGC
>CAZNMS010000467.1:0-6944 GCA_964573505.1 uncultured Planctomycetaceae bacterium
GCATACCCCGGCCACCGCACCAACCCCAACCCCCGCGCAAAACGGGATCGCACCCTCGTGAATCTCAATCACTGTCAAAAATGGTTGATACGGTCGCCGGGCGCTTCAGCCCATTGCGACGACGGACATCTGGATTTTCCATATACCCGAACTTAACGTTGATACTGTCGCCGAGTGGCCTGACGAAAACTTCGCCCCCGGCCTTGTGCCGGGGGCTTGACGGCCTTTGCGCAAGTTCGAGTCAGTTCGAATTCGACTTGTGCAGAGGCCGTTAAACCCCCGAGGTGAACTCGGGGGCGAAGTTTTCCTCAGGCCAGCGCAAGGCGGCGGCGAGGTTTTCAGCACGGCAGTCGTCGCCTGCCGTCTCAAGATCGGTGCCCGGTTCATCAAACGGCCGATCGATGGCGTCGCGAGCCCGCGTGACCTGAGCCGCGACAAACTTGGGCATGGGGCAAAACAGGGTCGCAGTCAAAGTGAGCGGCAAGGCGCTAGCCGCCGGTAGCGCAACAAGGACCGGCGGCTAGCGCCTTGCCGCTCACTTCCTTCTCGAAGTTGCTACCTAATGACACCTCGTTTTGATCCCTGCCCAAACTTGCGAGTGACCCCTTCCTCGCGAGCGACCTGAGCCGCTGTCGTGGTCCAACTCTCATATTGAGTCGATCCAGTTCGGCAGCGATTGAAGCACATCTAGGATCGCGACCTCGCTCGGCGACTCATGCGAGTCTTGATCGTCGTTATCGAAGATGTCCTCGCCGTCGCCTCCGATGAGCGAGTCGATGCCGGTGGCGGGATCAATGCGGTCGCCACCGATGAGCAGATCACTTTGAGAGCCACCAATCAGAGTGTCATTTCCCGCAGCACCAAGCAGTGTCACCGAGACGGTCGCAGCGCTGGCGTCGAACTTGTTGGCTTTCTCACCGCCAAGGAGCACCACTCCCTCGATCGACACTGTCCGATCGCGACCGAGTGCTTGCGCGACCGCCTTTGCCCCAATGACAGCGATGTCGAAGTCGCCGAATTCGAATTGGACATCGTTGCCGCCTTGTCCGAGCAACTCGTCGTTACCGGCGCCGCCGCTGAGAACATCGTTGCCATCACCGCCCTTGATGGTGTCATTGAACGCACCGCCGAGAAGCGTGTCGTCTCCTCCATTGCCAATCATCAGCACGGGCAACGCGGAGTGGCGTGCATCGAATCGAGTGGATTCTGGCCCACCGATGAGATGCAGTTCCTCGATCGCTTGAAGTGAGTCGGTGTCGGACCAACTTGAACTCATGAAAGTGCCGACCACGTTGACGTCATATAGCCTCGTCTCAATGACTCGGTCGAAATCGACGCCACCGTTGAGCACGTCGAATCCCCAGCTTCCGGTCAGGGTGTCTTTCCCGAGGCCGCCATTGAGCTGATCATCGCCGCTATCCCCCAACAGGACGTCATTGCCGCCATAGCCGAAGAGAGTGTCATTGCCTTCGGCCCCGTTAACGGAGTCGTTGAAGGATGAGCCGAGCAACAAGTCACCCCGACTGGTCCCGATAAGAGTGGCCGGTCCATCGAAGTTGCGGACATCGAACTTCACGCCTCTAGAGTCCGTTGGCGGCACTAACGAGGTTCGCAGTCCCAGGTAACGATACCCCCAGCGATTTGACGGCTCGAAAGTGGGGCGAGTGAATGTCAGGTCAAAATAGTCCGCACCGTAAAGCTCCACGTTGTCCCAACGGCCCGACAAGGTGTCGGTTCCGAGCCCTGTGAGTTGAGTCGCTCCCGTTATTCGGTCTGTCGTAACTGTTACATTGCTCGAGCTGAATTCGGCTAGGTGATTCGAGCCGATGCCAGCATCAAGAACATCGTTGCCGAGGCCGCCCCCGAGACTGTCGACTCCTGTTGCTCCGCGGAGGGTGTCGTTTCCGTTACATCCTTGCAGGCAATCGTCGCCTCCTGCACCGATCAGCACATCGTCTCCGTCGTCGCCATAGAAGACTTCCTGCGAGTTGCCGCCGATGAGGGTGTCGTTTCCGGATCCTGTTCGTACTTTGATCACGCCCCGAGTCACTGCCCTTGAATCAACAAAGTCAGGGGCATCACTGCCAATGAGTGTTGCGGCTTCAAAGCCTTGAACGATGACGCGGTCTCCGCGCTCGGTCAGATAGCCCGAGTCAGTTAGCAACAACTGACCGACGAAGTCATCGTCGATGCTGCTCACCGCGTCCCCGCCATTCAGCGTGTCGACACCGTCGCTGCCACGTAGGGTGTCGATGCCTTGTTGCCCTTTGAGCACGTCATTCCCCGCGTTCCCAAAGAGCTGATCATTGCCGGTGCCTCCATCAAGCAAGTCGTTGCCGTCGCCACCGCTGAGAGAATCATCTCCAGCAAGTCCTCGCAACGTGTCGTCGCCGGCAAAGCCAAAGAGTGAATCTGATCCCGGCCCGCCGCTGATGAGGTCGTTCGAGTCGTCTTCGTCACTGCTGTCGTAATGAACCTCTGAGACAAAGTCTTGGGCCGAGCCGGCGCCATTCAATTCATCGGCTCCCGGACCTCCGTCAATGCGATCAGAACCACCACCGCCGCTGATGAGGTCATTGCCATTATCGCCATTCAGGGTGTCATTGCCCCGATTGCCGAATAGGGAATCGTTGCCGTCTCCACCGGACAAGATGTCCGCAGCGTCCTCTGAGTTGGACGTGTGATAAGACCAAATTTCATCCCTATAGGTGGAATAAGAACTATCTTCATCCCAATAGAAGGCGAAGGTCGCTAGTGCGCCATGCACGAAGTCATCACCTTCGTTCCCGTTGATAGAGTCTGCGCCTGCGAGCCCAAAGAGACTGTCATTGCCAGAGCCACCGAAAATCGTGTCGTCTCCATCGCCTCCGAACACCGTCACAGGCAGCCTTATTCCCGTCGCATCGAATCGATCATTGGTCTCTCCGAGTAGAACTAAAATCCCGTCAGTCACATCCTCAACCGCGAAGCTGAATTGATTCGATCCCTCATGTGTCGAAGAACTCACTACATAATGAGTCTGCGGTTCATTCAATCGGACAGACACGTCGGGCGCGACATTCCGTGTCGAGCGAATCTGAATTTGTCCGTCGGTTAGCCGGGCATCAATGCCTCCGGCGTCGTCATCGAGCAGATCCAATGAAAGGTACCATGGGGTCAATGAAATCTGCGGATTGTTTGCGAGTTGGATAGAGATGTTCCTGTTGTCTTTATCCAACGAGTCTTGTGGTAGCCGTATCTCCAAAGTCCCCGTCATACCGCCGGCAGGAATCACGATCTCACCGTCGTTGCTGAATTCAACGCTAAATACCGGCCGCCTGTACTCGAAGTTGCCTGTGACAGGGTCGTAGGTCGAAAATGAGTAATTATCAGACGATTGAAATTGGTATGTCAGCGTTTCGTCAGTTGGCAGATCGAGAGTCACGCTGAGCGTGGCTGACTGGCCTTCGAGCAATGCCTCACGATCAATGGACCATGTCGCTCTTGGAGCCGGGCGATGCCAATACCGAGCGAACTGCGGAAGCAAGGCGAGTCCGGCTGCATCCACAATTCCAGTCGCCTGATCGCGAAAGCCGAAGCTGTAAAAGCCCGCCCGACGCGTAACTGACGAAAGGTCGATGGTGTAAGTGTCTCGGCTGCCGAGCAGGCTCAAGCCATCCAGACTGACATCACTGCCGTCGCATGTGAGACTGAGGTCCGACATGTTGAAACCACTGACCGGCTCTGAGAACTTGAAGGTAACAACTCCTACATGAGTTGTACCTTCTGAACCATCGAAGCCCGTGATGGTCAAACTCGGTCGAGTCGTATCGCGAGTTTGCACAAGCAGGCTCGTCGTTCCATTCGCATAGACGTTGAAGGGCACGCCGTCCCGTAGCCACTCGCTGCGCACGAGCACCCAGCCATCACCGACCTGCACAACGTCATGGCCGGGAGTGGCCAGAACTCGCACAGTTTGACCGCGATGATTGAGTTGCCGCACTTCCTGAACGTCGAGAGTCAATGTGTTGAACGCGCTGCCGGTGCTCGGACTCCGAATGTCAATCACAGAAAAATTCGTCAGATCGCTATCCGGCAAAGTGGTGAGGTCGAGCACTACTCCCGCAGCATCAACAACCAATGTGTTGCTGCCGCTGCCGCCATCGAGTCGCCGAAATTCATTGCTTCGAATCACGACTCGGTCAGGACCAGCACCTCCCAATAAGACATCGTCAGGACCAGTTCCAAGCAACGTGTCGGCGCCACGTCCACCAATCAATCGCGCGACTTCAGGAGTCGACTCAAGTCGGTCCATTGAGGGCGTTCCAATCTGCGACTTCAGATTTCGGAAGTTGCTTCCATAGACCACATAGACTTCGCCGGAACTCTCTGTGGCATTGGTTCTGCCATCAGCCTGCGGTGCGCCCATGATGAAATCGCCCAGACCATCGCCGTTCATGTCACCGACACCTGCGACCGACGATCCCAAAAGGTCGTCACCGTTGAGCTCAGTGAAGGTCAGCAAGGAATCAACGTCATCCTTGAAGTCGATCGTTTGCGGCCACTGCGATCGTCCAAACAACACCCGCACGGTGCTCGGCCCAGATACGTCAGCGATTGGTGTTTGATAAGCACCGATCAACAGGTCATCGAAGCCATCGCCATCTAGGTCATCAGCGATTCCCAGCGAGTTGCCGCTCAAACTCTGTTGCATGCGTCCGAAGAGAGTCACTCCGAGTGAACCGAGTTGCGCAAGTTGAATGGTCGAAGGCAAATCGTCGTTACCGAAGACCAGATAACTCTCGCCAGCGTATTCTCGTGAGTTGTCGACCGAGTCCGCTGCTCGGGCACCGATCAGTAAGTCCTCGAATCCGTCACCATTGACGTCGCCAGCTCCACTGACAGAGCAGCCTGCATAGTCACCACTGTCTGCTCCAAATATGGTCACGCCACGCGAACCGAGATTGCCAAGTTCAACTTCTCGTGGGAGGCTCGCCGCTCCATAGATCAGGTAGGTTGCGCCGAAGGCAGTCACCGATGATGACTGCGGCGTTGCATACAACGCACCGATCAAGAAGTCCGCAAAGCCATCGCGATTAACGTCCCCTGCCGCACTGAGAGCTCTGCCCGCTTCGTCATAGGAGTTCGCGCCAATGAACTTGGTACCGTTGGAGCCGAGATGCCCCAAGTCGATCGTGGCCGGTGACGAGCGGCGACCCAGAATCAGATAACTCCGCCCGCTGTATTGCAGGCTGTTCTCTGAGGCCGGAGTGCCAGGGGCTCCGACGAGCAGATCATCAAAGCCATCGCCGTTCGTGTCGCCCGCGAAGCTCACGGCGAGTCCGCAATAATCGTTGAACGCTGCGGGTGTAATAGTGATTCCCGCCTTGCCAAGATTCGCCAAATCGATGCGACTCGGCAGCGTGTTGCTACCGAAGACGACAAAGCACTTGCCAATTCTCGGTTGAGGCAAGCCCGCATCAAACCCTCCGGGCGCGCCGATCAGAAGATCGTCGAACCCATCGCCGTTGAAGTCGCCTCCGCCAGTGACCGACCAGCCGCCGTAAGTGTGATCTCCGTCGCCCACAATCGTGACATTGCTGCGAGCTGCAATGTCACCCGCTCCGATTGGCTCAGGCCCACCAAACACGACGTAACTCTTCCCGGCACGATTCTGATTCAGTTCGTCGTTCGTCCCGTACCGCGCTCCGATGATGACATCCTGATAGCCGTCACCATTCACATCGCCCGCACGGCTGACCGAGTTTCCAAAATAATCATATTCGTCGGCTCCATAGAGCACGTTGAGATTCGGCGCCGTCGCCAATTCGATAGTTGCTGCCGGGCTGGTGAGGACGAGTCGGCGTTCAAGTGCTTCGATCTTGCGCCATGACTGCCGCGATCGACGAACCGCTCGAATTACCTTCGGCGCTTGAAGTGCTTGTGAACGAAACCAGCTCAACCAATGTGTGACCCGCATTTGCCTCATCCTTGAGAAACTAAGACCGTGTTTGCGGCCGCTTGTAAACTGCCTTTGCGTCACTTGAAACAGGCGGATTGGTATTCACTCCACACGAACGCAGATAGGGCTATTTCGGGAGGTCTTCGCTTCTAAGGAGCGGATACAGGGTTCGGTCTCAGTGCCCCGAACATGGCGCGACAACGGCCCGATCCAATCCGATTGCAGCTCATCCGCGTGCAAGTCTTTAAGCCGTCCGCTCGTCGATCCAGCAGACAGACTTAATTCTACAGCGCACCTTCGATGAATTGGCCCGGTGCGATAAGGGGCGGTTGAGTTTCGCGTTTCTGGGTGTTGACGTTCGGAGGGTCAAGGATGACTGCGGACGATGTGGTAGGGCTCGGTCAGGAATTCACTCAGTTTTTCGACGAGTTTCGAGACTGTCTCGGCCGCAAAGAGACTGTGGCCAAGATGGAAATCTATCTGCGTGGCCAGCTCGGGGACTTGCCTCGCAAGAACTCCGAACCGATGGCTTTGGCGGCCGGGATCTCGCCTCGGTCCTTGCAAGAGTTCCTAGCGAACGACGTCTGGGATGAAGATCGAGCCAATCAGATTGCTACGCAAATTGTCGTCCGAGATCACAACGATGAACTCGGGGTTGCCATCATTGACGAGTCCGGCCATCCCAAGAAGGGCGACCAAACTGCGGGCGTCCAACGGCAATACTGCGGCCGGTCGGGCAAGGTCGATAACTGTGTGATGACCGTGCATCTCGTTTATGCCGGCTTTTGTAATAAATTTCACACCATGCTGCACAGCGATCTCTACCTTCCCGAATCATGGAACAGCGATCGCGAGCGGTGCCGTGCGGCCAAGATTCCTGACTCGCTCGTCTATCGCCCCAAGTATGAGATGTGACCGTTCACAGGGCGGGAGGCGGAGAATTAGGGGTTGCTGGCGGTCATACATGTTTTCGCAGGCCGGTTAGGCAGTCGGTATTAATGAC
>CAZNMS010000468.1:0-6941 GCA_964573505.1 uncultured Planctomycetaceae bacterium
GTCGATAGTTCTCGCGCCAGCCTCCGATCGCGTCGAAGTTTTCGAGCGCAAGTCCGGGCGGGTCCATCTTCGCGTGACATGAAGCACAAGCGGGATCGGCTCGATGCTTCTCGATCATCTGACGAATCGTGACCGCTCCGGTTGCGTCGGGTTCGATCGCCGGGACGTTCGGCGGCGGCAACTGACGCGGCGTGCCGAGGATGCGTTCCAGTACCCACACGCCGCGCAGCACGGGAGACGTCGCCGTCCCATTGGCTGTAACTTTTAGCACAGCAGCCTGAGTCATGAATCCGCCGCGCGGCGAACCGGCAGGCAGTTTTACCTCTCGCAGGTCCGCGCCGGTCACGCCGCGAATGCCGTACAGCTCGGCGAGTCGCTGATTGATCATCACCGAGTCCGACGCGATCACCTCGCGCACGCTGCGGTTCTCGGTGAGCAAGCGGCGGAAGCTCGCTCGCGTCTCGGCCAACATCGAGTCGTGCAGCCACGGATCGTATTCGGGATACAAGTTCGGATCGGGAGTGGTGAAGTCGATCTTCTTCAATTCGAGCCACTCATCGAGGAAGTGCTCGACGAACCGATCCGAGTGTGAGTCGGCCAGCATCCGCGTGACTTGAGCAGCGAGCGTCGCGGGCTTCGACAGTTCACCCTTCGCCGCGAGCTCCAGCAGCGGCGCGTCAGGCAGCGAGTTCCATAAGAAGAACGACAACCGCGATGCGAGCGCGTAGTCGCCGAGAGTCGCCTTTCGCTCCGCGAAAGGGCGTGCTTTCGCGGAGCGAAAGCCGACATTCTTTTCTTGCTCGGCATCGAGCCGCGCGGTCTGCGGCACTCCCGATTCGAGCCCGATCATTAAGAAATCCGGCGCGCACAAGAGCGCCTTGTAGCCCGCGATCATCGCGTCGTCGAACTTCGCTCCGCGTTTCAGTTCGGCTTCGACGATCGCGCGATACGGCTCCAGTTCTTCACTCGAAACAGGCCGACGAAAGGCGTTCGTTGCGAAGCTCTGAAGCAGATGGCGATGAGCGTCTGCGGGCGGCGCGGCCTCGGTAGCGACGACCGACTTCGGCGCGGCGACTTCCACACCCGCGATGTAGAGGTTCCGATCGCGCCGCTTCGGATCGGGATTCGTCTCGTCGAAGAAGTCGTTCATGAATTCGATGCCGAGTTCGACCGGTCCCGCGCTTTGCACGCCAAACTTCGCGCGGAACTGCTTCGACTCGGGACGCGCCGAGTTCACCGCGAAGCGCGCATGCGGTGCCTCGTTGCCGTTGATCAGCAAGCGCATCTTCGCCGGTTCGTCACCGGCGGGAGTCTCGGACGCAGCGATGATGACTTCGTACTCACCGGGAGCCGCGACGTTAAACGCGGTCGTCGCCGTGCCTGCGAGATTCAACAGCCGCTCGGTGCCGAGCATCTGCCCCGCGCCTTTGAACGCGGCGAGAGGTAGTTTTTCCGACATGCCGGGCGCGACTGTCGGCACGTCGGCCAATGGCGGTCGCGGATACGCATTCACCGGGATGCTGGCGAACAACCGCCGCTGACTCGCGGGCGGCCATTGATCAACGAGCGGCCCTTCGACCTCGAACCAGTCATACGCAACGCCCGGTCCTTCGTAGCTGCGAACGCCTTCATTCACTCCGCTGTTGCGAGCACCGGTCGCAGGCAGCGTCATTGCGTGAAACGAGATTCGCTCGCCGGGGTTGAGCCAGATTTTGAATTCGTGCTGCTTCGGCTTCAGCGACGGTGCGTCGAAGTAACCGATCGGTTCTCCCTTCAACGACGCGCGAACGATCTGCGTCGCTTCGGACTCGCCGTAGAACTCGACGTTCTCCATTCGCCCCGCGTCCGGCTTCTCTTCGAGCAGCCGAGTGAACTCCCACTTGCCCGCGTCATTCTGAAAGTACGGCGGGCTAAAGATCGTGTAGTTGCGAACGAGTCCGCGCACGGCGGGCTCGGCCTTCGTCCGCATCCAACGCAAGCTCCATGTTGAAAACCGGACGCGATACCAACCGGCGACCGACGGGCGGAAGCGATCGATCTGCACGCCTTCGGGCTGATGAGCCCCGATCACGCCAGTGAGCACCGCGACCGAATCCGCGTCCCCTTTGAACGTCGCCGCGCGGTACGTGTTGCCGTAGTCCTTGTCCGGATTGCCGACGATGTGAGTCGCCAATCCCGGAGCTAACTCGCGTCCCTTCAGCGGCACGGCGCAATGCACCGCAATCGCCCCGCGAGCCGAGTCTTGCTGTGCCGCCGGTTCGCGCCACGTCTTCGTTTCCGGAGCTTTCACTTCGCTGACGATCGCCTGCCGCAGAGCCGCATCCGCCGTCTGCAAATACTTCGTCATCTGAATGTGCGAGATATCGAGCGCCTCCGAAACCTTATCGAAGCCAAACTGCTGCCCGTCCTCGGGTAATAATTCTTTCACGCGCAGCAACGGCAGTCCGAGCAGATCGCGCAACGAGCTTTCGTACTCAACACGATTCATGCGCCGAATCGTCGACCGCCCCGCGTTGTTCGCCGCCTTCGCTTCTGCCGCAACGATCACTCGCGACACATCCTGTAAGAACAATTGCCGCGTCTCTGACGAAGGAGCCTCAACCGACTTCGGCGGCATCTCCCCATCCCGCACGCGATCATGCACGCGAACGATCGCTCGCAACGCATCCACCGACTCCGCGATCTTCGCCGGATCGAGCGACAAGTCATCGAGCCGCAAGCCACCTTCGCGCGTCGTTTCGTTGTGACAGTCAGCGCAGTGCGTCCTCACAAACCCACTGACATCATCAGCGTGAGCCACCGTCACTCCGAGCATGACGCACACACTCGCGACAATCCCCAGTACCAACACGCGATGCTTCAGCCTTGCCGACTTCATTCAATAAATCCTCTCGCTGTTTGCCTAACGCCGCGAAGCCGCGACCGAGACGTAGCTTGACTCTCCGAGTCGAGCACTCTTCAAGCAGTGCGCTCGACTCAGAGACTTAAGCAACGAGACGCGCATGACCGCCCCGCACATTACATCTCCCCCAGCAAGACATCCGCCTCAGCCACTACCTTCGACTGGGTGTAGGATTCCATACACACCAGCAGCAACCCATCCGTGGCGTCGCGGACTATGAGCAGACCAGCGCAGTCTGAGTCCCGAAGAGAGGGGGTCGCTGCGCTCACCGCTCTCTCCGGGACTCAAACTCCTAAGAGCCAATGTGACATTTCTATCTGGGCCAAACCCGTGACATTTCTATCTTGGTCTGACAAACGACCAAACCGACTAAAAGTCGAGACCTGCGAAACCGAAAGTCAATGCCATCGAGCACCGGCGCTCGCAAACAAACTTTGATTAGTGCTTCAACTACCGCTGCAATTCCCGCTTACTCGCGCCGGCACACCGATGTGTTGCGATCTTGTCCGCACCCTACGAATCGCAAACCTTGTCCCGACCTTGCGAGCGACTTCTTCGTCTTTCGAGAACCATCATGCCGCCACTCACTGATATGACCTCGCGCCGCGAACTCTTTCGTCGAGTGGGCGGCGGATTCGGGACGCTCGCACTGAGTTGGCTGCTGCAACAGCAAGAGGCTCGCAGCGCCGCCTCTGAGTCATCTGCAGCAGGGTTGATGGCTCATCATCAACCGCGTGCAAAGGCCGCGATTCAACTCTTTATGCTCGGAGGCGCGTCTCAATGTGACACGTTCGATTACAAGCCCGAGTTGCAACGTCGGCACGGCCAGCAAGTCAATTTCACCGTGACTGGAGGCACTCAAGCGTCAGCCGGTCCGCTGTTGGGCAGTCCATGGAAGTGGCGACAGCACGGCGATTCCGGGCGCTGGGTCACGAACGCGCTGCCTTGCATCACTGAGTGCGTTGACGACATGTCATTCTTGATGGGCATGTTCGCGCCGATCAGCGAGCACAGCGCCGGACAAACGATGCAGACAAGCGGCTTTGTCGTGCCGGGCTTCCCGAGCGTTGGCGCATGGGTCAGCTATGCACTCGGCAGCGAAAGCCAAAACTTGCCGACCTATGTCGCTCTGCCCGATCCGGTCGGGCTTCCATGGACCGGCAAGGCCGCATGGGCCAATGGATTTCTGCCGGCGAAGCATCAAGGCACGATGCTCAATCCCGCTGCGACCAATCCGGTTCCCGATCTGTTTGCTCCGTCGTCAGCGAAGTTCGTGACTCCTGCGGCCGAGAAAGCCGGGTTGTCGTTGCTCAATCAACTCAATCGTCAGCACGAGCACAGCACTCCGTTTGATGGTCGGCTCGAAGCGCGCATCCAGTCGTATGAGCTTGCTGCCCGCATGCAGATGGCCGTGCCTGAAGTGCTCGACCTGAAAGACGAGACGGACGCGACGCGCAAGCTCTATGGCTTCGGCAATCCGGCGACGGAGCCCATTGGTCGCAACTGTTTGATCGCGCGGCGACTCGTTGAACGAGGAGTGCGGTTCATTCAGTTGTGGGTCGGCTCGGGACTCAACGGTGCATCCGGGAACTGGGACAATCACGGCGACATTCGCCCCGGCTCAGACTTCGAGCGCATGTGCGTTCGCAGCGATCGTCCGATTGCGGGCCTGCTGCAAGATCTCAAGCATCGCGGGTTACTCGATAGCACCGTTGTGTATTGGACAACCGAGTTCGGTCGCACTCCCTACAGTCAGGGATCGAACGGACGAGATCACAACGGCAACACGTTCGTGAGTTGGATGGCTGGAGGCGGCATCAAAGGCGGAACGACTTACGGAGCGAGTGACGAGTTCTCGTACTCGGCCTCAGAGAACCGAACGATGTGCTACGACCAACATGCAACCTTGCTGCACCTCTTCGGTCTCGATCACACACGACTGAGCTTCCGGCACAACGGCGCTGATCGGCGTCTGACCGATGTGCATGGCCGAGTGCTGCACGAGATCATCGACTCGTGACGCGCCATGTGATGCCCCTGCCGGAAGATGTTCCACTCGCGGATGCAATTGCGATTACATCATCACGGTACGAGCTAGTCGCTCTCTCAAAACCTTCGGCGTAGTCGAGCAATGACTGCCGGATTTTGCGTCGCGTAGGTCGGACGCCTACGTCCGACAGCGACGCAGCACGGACGTAGGCGTCCATGCTACGAGTCTGGAGTGCCCGAACTGCCGAAGCTGCGTCTTCCTACAATGAAAGCTCTGCTCAGTGACATGCGCGAGCAGTCGCAGATGCGCGAGCTTCATGAGCGTGAACATGACAGCTTCGAGACGCCTTTCATTCGAGTTCGGAGCGACCGTCACTCAGCCGGATCGTTCGCGATATGTGGTGACAGTTCTTACCAGTCACTCGCAGCAGAGCAGCAAGGCGGCGACGCCACTCGATGCGCACGTAAAGCAGCATTTCCCTCAGCAGACAGCGAAAACTCTCAATCTTATCCTTTCTGAGTTCGTCGGGGACGAGGAGATAAGCGAGCCATATTTCCGTGGGCCATGATTCCGACAGATGGTCTTGAGGTTTATTCACAAGGAAGAAACATGGCATCGCAGTTCTATGTCGCGGAGAAGTTGAAGCCGGGGATCACGACGCTCGAAGGCAGCGAGTATCACCACTTAGCCCGCGTCTTGAGACTACAAGTCGGTGACACCATCCGTCTGTTTGATGGGACCGGCAAGCTTGCTGACGCAGAGATCACGTTCATTTCTCGCACCGCTGCGACACTCAAAGTGGATAAGCCCTTTGACGCTCCCGTTGATCCGGGACCAGAGCTGACGGTCGCCGTCGCACTGCCCCGACTGCAACGCTCGGGATGGCTCATCGAGAAGTGCGTTGAGCTCGGCGTGACGAAGTTCGTGCCGCTCGCGACCGAGCATGTTGTCGTGCATCCGCGCGAGTCGAAGCTCGATAACTTGCGAGAACTCATCATTCAAGCCTGCAAGCAATGCGGGCGTGCGAAGTTGATGGAGATTACGGAAGTCACATCATGGAAAGACTTCGTCGCCAATGAGTTTGACAAGCAACCTGTTGCGGTCGCTCATCCCGGAGGCGTGCCATTCACCGAAGGACTCGTGAACGATCTGTGTGATCAATCGGCAGCCGAATCAAAGAACAAGAAGGCGTCGCTCTTACTGGCCGTCGGTCCGGAAGGCGGCTTCTCAGTTGAAGAGGTCACGAAGGCCATGACGAATGGCGCAACGCTCGTTAGCTTAGGCCCGCGCATCCTGCGGGTTGAAACAGCGGCGCTCGTCATGAGTTCGATCTTCTTAGGAGCTCAACTCGGTCGGTAAGGCAAGCGGCAGATGAGAAGTTACCGGCGATCTTCTGTACGACGGACTTGTAGTCCGTCGCAGTCGCAGATCGACGGACTACAAGTCCGTCGTACTGGTATGAACTCACCTACCGCTCGCCTAAGGCAAGTCGCTGAGTGTCATCTTTATTGCATGGCCAATCTCGTCGGAGATTGGCCATTGCTTTTTGTGTCCCTCACACCGGAAAGGAATCCGAGATGAACTTGTCGTCGTCGAGTTGCCTACTGCTTCTTGTCACCATCGGCTGCGGCCCGACCTATATGCGGCCGCCCACAACGTTGCAGCAACCGCCGGTCTATCCGGCACCGATGCAAGTTCCCGCGAGTCCTCGCCCTGCTGTTCCGCCTGATGGCGCGACCGCTCGTTCGTTGAGCGAGATCCCCGAGGCCAATCCGAGCGACGTCTTCTTGCCGCCGCGATCGACTCCGACATCGAACTATCACCGCGTCGTCACGGGCGAGACGTTGTCGAGTTTGGCGAAGCGCTACGGAGTCAGCGTTGAAGAACTCCGCAAAGCAAACGCATGGAGCGCAGATCATCAATTGCGCGACGGCGATCTCGTGCAGATTCCGAAGTAGCGGTGCGAGTGGGCTATCGGCGCGAGCAGTCGGATGAGCCGATAGGGGTAGGGAGAACTGATTGAGTTCAGTCCCCCCTCCCTCCGAACCG
>CAZNMS010000469.1:0-6924 GCA_964573505.1 uncultured Planctomycetaceae bacterium
TTCGCTCCGCGAAAGTGCGTCTTCAAACGCCGGAATTTCATACGGATTTCGATTGCGCGAGGACGCCGTAAAGACGCTCTTTCGCGGAGCGAAAGGCGACCATAGGTCGGAGACAGAGCCTCGTTAGAGTCTGCCGCCCTCAGCCGAGCAGCAGAGTGAAACGGACCGACGAGCTTTGATCTCATCTGCTGCTTGTCTTTATTGCCCGCCATTCACGGACGAATGCCATGACGAGCTTACGGATCTTCTTCAACGCCCTACTTGTGATGCTGCTCGTCTTTGCTGCCGGGATCTTTGTCGGCCCGCGATTGGCGCAGCGGCCTCCGTTGCCATTAGCGATCCCGCATCCGGTCGTTGATGAGTTCACTGAGATGCCGAACTCAGTCGCTCCGATTGATCGCGATGCTGCGGCTGATCCTACTTTGAAGCCCCGCAGTGACGTTGCTGAGTCGCCTCATGAAGGCGATGCCGCACTGAAAGGCGTTGATCTCAAAGGCCGCCTACATCGTCTCGGCGAAACCGATGAGTGCCGCGCGGTCGTATTGGTGTTTCTCGGCACCGAGTGCCCGATCGCGAACTCGATGATTCCGCGACTCAATCAATTGGCCGACGAATGCCGACAGCAGCACGTTGAGTTCTGCGGAGTGCTCAGCAGTCCGTCGCTCACGCATCGCGCGGCGGTTGAGCATTCGCGCGAGTTCTCGATTTCGTTCCCGATGCTGTTCGATGTGAGTGGCGAGTTGCGCGCACGACTCGGAGCGACTCATTCGCCGCATGCGTTTATTCTGACACCATTCGGTCGCGTGCTTTATCGCGGAGCGGTCGACGATCAGTTCGTGAGTGCTGCCGGTCGTCGTCGCGACGAACCTCGCACGCATTGGCTGAGAGACTCCATTCGTGCCGTCATCAATCGGCAGCCGATCACGCAGTCCGAGACGGAGCCAATTGGCTGCTTGTTGCAGCCGTTCTCACCGAGACCGCAGCCGACATTCGAACGCGAGATCGCGCCGCTCGTCTTCACGCAATGCGCGAACTGTCATCAGAGCGGTGCCGTCGCGCCCTTTGCGTTGACGAGCTACGACGATCTGCGACGTCATGCGGCTCAAGCCAAAATCATGGTGACGTTTCGCCAAATGCCGCCGTGGCGCCCGACACGCGAGTTCGGTCACTTTCGTAATGAACTCTGCTTGAGCACTCGGGAGATCGCGCTCTTCGAACAATGGATCGCCGACGGCATGCCGCGCGGTGATGTTGCTCACCACTGGGACATTCCCGACTGGACGGCGCTGACTGAAGAGCATGCCGCGAGTCGCTCAAGCACAAACAGTTCGGTAGCGCCTTCAGTTGCGAGTGACTCACGCGCGACGGCAACGAACTGGCAACTCGGCAAGCCCGATCTCGTGCTCAAGGTGCCCGAGTCTTTCAGCGTGCCGGCAGCGAGTCCGGACATCTATCAGTACTTCGTGATACCGACGGGACTGACCGAAGACCGGCTCATCTCTGCGATCGAGTACCGATCGAACAACGCGCGCGTCGTGCATCATGCGAGCTTTCGCTTCGATGATGCGGGCAATGCGCAACGACTGGATGACGCTCAGCCGGGTCTCGGTTATCGCCGTTTCGGCGGATGGGGCTTCGAGACCGGCGGGACGCTCGGCGGATGGGCGTTCGGACTGGCTCCACAAAGGTTCCCGCGCGGACTCGGGCGACCGATCACTGCGGGTTCCGACTTCGTCTTGCAGACTCACTATCACCCGACCGGCAAGCCCGAGAGCGAGCAAGCAGAGATCGGCATCCATTTCGCGCCGACAGGCTCAACGCAGCACATCGGGGAACTCATCATCGCGGATCAGCGTTTGCGCATCCCGGCGAATGACGAGCGGTTCGTGCATCGCACCTCTTATGAACTGCCAGTGGCGGTGACGGCGTACTCGATCTTGCCGCATACGCATTTGCTGGGACGACAAACAAAGGCCGTAGCCGTGCTGCCAGATGGCGCCATTGAGCCGTTGATCCTGATCGAAGACTGGCGCTTCAATTGGCAGAACCAGTACTTCTTCAAACAGCCGCGTCATTGGCCGGCCGGCACGCGCATCGAGTTTGAAGTCGTCTTCGATAACTCGGCGTCGAACCCGCTGAATCCGCATGCGGTGCCGCAATGGGTGCATTGGGGCGAAGAGACAACGCAAGAAATGGCGGTGCTCTTTATTGATGTCTCCGCTCACGACGACGTGCAGCTCAATCGCTTGATCGCCCACAATCGCGCCGTGCAATCGGCACAGTCGGTACGAGTGGAGTGACATTGACCGCGACTTCGGCAGAACGTGTTGGCCGCGCCTGCAATCGTTCTGACACCGGGTAGAGTCATCTTGCGAGAACGCGCCCTTCATTGAGTGCTGCGATTGGTCGGAGCACTCGGAACAAGCGGCACAGCAATCGCGAAAAGCCTGATGAGGTTGTCGAATTTCGCGGAACGAGTTTTCAACGCGTGCTCGGAGCATGCGACAGTCGATCGAGATTCCGACTGCGGGAACCCCGCGCGGTTTGAAGTGATGTCGTTATCCGATTCACCGCATTCCCGTATTCTCGGCAACTTTTCGTGAGCAGCGGCAGGTTGAATTTCTCGACCGCCGTTCTCTTTCGCGTCGCTGAATTGTCCGCGCTCCGGTCGCTCTCGCATCCGAGAGATTCGCCCATGCATCGTTCCGTGATTGCCGTTGTGCTGTCGGTCGTCGCTCTCTTTTTGTTAGCGACGATCTCGCTTCCTATTGCTGCCGGGCAAGATTTCGGGCCGTTGTTCCCGCCGATTCAAGTGCCCGCGGCGCCGAGCATCACCGCGCCAACATCCGAGACGCCGCGCGGTCTTGTCCCCGTTGACGTACCGCAGCCTGCGTTACCGACGGTTGTTGTCGGTGCGCCGGAAGAGCATTGGCTCGTCAGCACGCGCAACTGTCGAACGATGTGCCGTCGTTGTGCTGCGGGCTGCTCGCTCGACTTCTATCGAGCCGACAAAGACTGCTGCACGACGCGCTCTTCGCAGCCCGAATTCACGAGCACGCTGCGTCCCGGAGTTCCGGTCTGCATCGTCGTGCACGGCAGCTATGTGACGGGGGACTCCGTCAAAGAAGACTGTCGCGGCACGTTCGATTGGCTGCGTTGCGGAGCTCCCGATCGCTCGCTGCATGTCGTTTTCTTTACATGGCCGAGCGACGGTATCTTCACGCTCGACGGCGGCAACGCGCTGACGTCACTCGTACCCGGTGTCGACGTTGCGATTCTCGGTCGTCGCGCGGAAACGAACGGGCTGCAACTCGCACAACTCGTGAATGCGATTCCGTCAGAGAATCCTGTTTGCTTGATCGGCCATAGTCACGGAGCCCGCACCGTTGCTGCCGCGCTGCACTTGCTCGGCGGAGGCGACGTCCAGGGACTCGCGTTGCGGCACATCACTCCTCATCGCATTCGCACGGTCTTCGCGGCTGCGGCAATCGATCACGACTGGCTGAGTCCCAAAGAGCGATACGGCAAAGCTCTCTGCACGACTGAGTGCGTCATCAATCTCCGCACGCGCAAAGACTGGGCCTTATGGTTCTATCCACTGAGGAAGCCGTTCTCTCCGGCTTCATTGGGACGCAAAGGCTTCACGAAGCGCGACCTGCAGCAGCTCGGCGATCTCTCAACTCAAGTCGCTGAACTCGATGTGACCGAGTACGTCGGCGTCGGTCACATTTGGCCGAACTACTACGAGCAGCCCGAGATCTCGACTGCGATCGCTCCGCTCGTCTACTTCGCTGAGTAGCTGCGGCAGCAACGTCACAGCGGCAGTATCCCTCGCGCGGTGCAGACAGGGTGCACTACGAGTGCGCGATTTCGTGTCTGCTTGCGCGCAGTGTGGCGCGACGCTCCGCGTCGCGACTCCCGACGCGGAGCGTCGGGCCACAATGGTTGCGACTGCAATTCAGACCGCGTGCCGCATGTAACAATCACTACTGCGTCTACTTCGGCAGATTCACGATCCATCCGCGCAAAACGGCCACTCGATCCGGCGGAGCGACTTGCCGATTCATCGCGTAGTCGCGGATGAGCTGAACTTCTCCCTTTCGCGTCGCTTGAGCGGAGACGAACTCCAAAATCGTGTCGCGGGTAAAGGGATCGTCGATCGCACTGGCGAGTGCGAGAGCCGAAGCCGTTTGCCCCTTCGTCACCCATTGGCTCGCAATGCGCCCCAAGATTTCTTCTTGCCACGGTTTATCGCCGGCGGCCTTTGCGACCTTCAGAAAGTCCTTCATCACGTTCGTGACTTGAGTCGCAGCTTGCGGAGTACCTGCTTCTGCAGCCTTGAATGCCGCAAGTCGGTAGTGAGCACGCAATGCTCGCTTCTCTTTGAGCTTCTCGGCACCGACGGCAGCTTCGATCTCCGCCGCTTTCTCAGCGTTCCCCGCCGCTCGGTAATGAGCTTCACAAGCAGAGGGCACAAACGAGTCGAACCAGTTCTCAATAGTGGCGGCATCTTTCGAAGTCGCGCGTGCTTTCGCTTCGCTCCAAACTTGATCGACGAAGCCCCATTCGCAGCCGAGGTCGAAAAGCTGACCGACAAGTGTGATGCGATTCGCCGACGCATCCGCCAATGCGCGAGCGTTGCGGCGGTACTGATTGAAAGCCGGTCGCGCTTCGTCGTCGGTCTTCAGCTTGAGCAACGCTTTGATCTTCGCCGTCACCGCAGAATTGCCGGCGGTATTGATCTCGGCGAACGGCGCTTCGGCGAGATTGGCTTGAGGAGCCGTTGCTCGCGCGACATTGGCTGCCTTCTGCAATGTCGGCCATGCAGCATCACGATCACCGAGCAGCGCTTGAGCATGCGCGACTTCCGCAATGCTCAGTGCGTCTTCAACACGCGCGGTCATGTCTGACGCTTCCCAGTTGTAGATGCCTTTCATGTCGGGCATCTCCGGCATCGTCACGTTCGAAATAGCATTCGCGGCTTCGGCTGCTGATGTTGCCGCCGCCTTTGCGAGATCGGCTTTACCCGCCGCATGCTGAGCGATCGCGATCCGCGCAAACGCCCGAGCTTTGAAGCCGGGCGCGAGCTTATTGATCTCAGCAGTGACGGCATCGAGCGCCCCGCCCGTTGCGATCATGCCTTCCGCGACTGCCGCCAATGAGTCTGCTACTGCGGGTGCTTCACCGGCTGCCTTCGCCCATGCAATTGCTTTGTCCGCTTGCCCGCGCAGCACGAGGTTGTAGGCAACCGTGCCATAAGGCATTGCTCGCGACGAGATGCTGCGCGTCGTCACGAATTGGTCGAGGTCATAGCGACCGCTGCGTTCGGCTCGCAGATACGCGTCGACTTGCGCATCAAGCTCGGGCTCATTCTTGCGAGTCCCCATCAACGCAACGGCATCAGCTTGCCGATCGAACGATAGATAGAGCGATGAAATCTCGATCGCAGCTTCAAGGGGATAAGCACCCGTCGGCGGAAGCTGACTTACGAACGGTGCGGCTTGCTCGACGATCTCTTTGGCTTTCGCAGCGTCGTTCGCTCCGAGCCGACTCCATGCGGCGAGCGCCAATGGCCCCGAGTGGTAGTACTTAATCTGATCGCCGCCGACGACGTCGAACTGCTTGAGTTGATCGTTGACCGCATTGAGATCGCTCATCAGCGCCATCGTCTCCGAAGTCAGCCGCCGGCACTGATCCTTCCGCTTGTTGCGATCGGGATCAGCCGCGAACTCGACGATGCGCTTGAGTCCCTCTGCTCGCAGTTCGTCATTGCTCGGCAGCGCGGGTTGCTTCGGCTTCGTGTCTGCTGACGATGCCGCATTGGGGTCAGCAGCAGGATCGGCGTTCGGGGGAGCATTGGTGTTGGGATCCGCCGACGCATCGGGATTTGTCGCACCAGTATTCGCGGGCGGCACCCATGCTTGATTGAGATTCTTCGCGGCGTTGTTCGCTTCTTTGCCGGCCATCTGCGACCACATAAACAGTCCGCCGCCGACAAGCACAATGCCGATCGAGATTGGGACGACGGGCGACTTCTTCTTCGCCGGTTCGGTTGCTGCTGTTGCCGCCGGAGCAGCCTTCGTATTCGCAACTTGAGCGGGCTTCGCACTGGCCGGAGCCTCTTCACCCTCAGGCACGGGAGCCGTGAAGATCGGCATCAAGCAACTGGGATTCGCGCACTTAACTTCGAGTCCAATAGCATCCTTGCTCCAAAAGCCGGGCGTCTCGCACATCGGACAAACGATGCGGTGCAGCTTGCCTTTGCCGGGCTTCGCTAGCAGAGCAATCGCTTTGCGACTGCCCATTGAGTTCGAAGCGCCAAAGGGATTGTCGTCCTCGCTCGCAGTCGGCTTCTTCGGTTCTGCTTTCTTCGCAGCGGGCTTAGCGGCAGACGGTGCAGGCTTCGCCCCCGACTTGCCGCCCTTCATCGGTGCATCGCAGAACGGGCAGTTCACAGCATCGTCATCTAACACTGATTGGCCACAGGACGGACACGAAGGCAGTAATGACATCGCGACGAAACCTTGCGCGGCAGAACCGCAATGAAGTGAATGGAGACGCTTCCAACATCGAGCAGCCGAGTAGGCTCAGTTTCCTCTGCTGTTCGTCAAATTGCCGAACAGATTCCGCCGGTGCGAACAACGCGCAGAGCGTGCTTGCAACTCGTGAGGAACACATTCGTTTTGGGGTACGACGGACTTGTAGTCCGTCGCTTCTCACGACGTTCGACGGACTACAAGTCCGTCGTACCACTGTTCCTCACCCATTGTGCCGAACCGCTCGGTGAGGAACTCCTGAGGAACACAACCGAATTTGGGGCACGACGGACTTGCAGTCCGTCGCTTCTCACGACGTTCGACGGACTGCAAGTCCGTCGTACCAGTGTTCCTCACCCATTGTGCCGGCCCGCCCGGTGAGGAACTC
>CAZNMS010000470.1:0-6887 GCA_964573505.1 uncultured Planctomycetaceae bacterium
GTCCGTCGTACCCCAAAACGGATGTGTTCCTCAGGCGAGCATTGACCGAAGGCGCCGGCGCCTTCAGGACGTCAGACTCTCTGCCGCTCGCCTCACTCAGTCGCGGCAACGCAACTACGCCGCACGTCGAGAACTGACGGCAAGCTCCTCTTCAGACTCCTCATGCACCGGGTGCTCATGCCGATGCTCTCTGCCCTCTGTGCGATTCGGATTGGGATGCGCGGGATCGTCATGACCATCGTGCCCGTAGCCGTAGCCATATCCGTAGCCGTAGCCGTAGCCGTACCCATAGCCATAGCCATAGCCGTAGCCGTAGTAGTCCGCTCCGTGCTCTTGACTGATGCGGTTCACGACCAGTCCGAGCAACTCGATATCCATTGCTTTCACGGTCTCGACGGCGCGAATCACCATCTTGCGTTTGTTCTTGTCGGGACGAATCACCATCACCGCGCCATCAACCATTCGGCCAATGATCGCCGGGTCGCTCACGGCCAGAATCGGCGGAGCGTCGATGAGAATTTGGTCGTAAGAGGTCTCGGCCCATGCGAGCAATTCGCTGAAGCGATCACTGGCGAGCAACTCAGCCGGATTCACGGGCCGCGTTCCCGAAGCGATGACATCAAGCCCCGGAGTAAGGTCGTGATAGATGTTGGCTTCGATGGCTTCAGCGAGCGGAATCTCCTCATCCCGAAGAATGTGAGAGAGCCCTTTCGGTCCTCGAATCTCAAGCATCGTCGACATACCGGGACGTCGCATATCCGCGTCGATGAGCAGCGTTCTCTTGCCTGATTGCACATAGGCAATCGCGAGATTGGCCATCACGGTTGTCTTGCCGTCGGACGGTTCGGAACTCGTCACCATCAACCGCTGAGTCGAGCCATCTGAGAACGTGATCGCCGTGCGCAGCGTTCGAAACGCTTCGGTCTCGACGCCATTGGGCTTCATCAAAGTGTGAATGGATTCGAGCCCTGCTTCTGCTTCAAGCGGCTCCATCTTGCGGACCATCGCGAGCACCGACGTGCCCAACATCATGCGTAGCTCTTCGGGTGACCGGAATCGGTCATCGAGCATGTCGAGCACATACACCGTCGCCACTCCGCAGAAGACCGCGAGGCCGCCGGAGATCAAAATCACCAGCAACAACTTCGGAGAGACTGGCACACGCGGCACTGCCGGGTATCGACTGATCTCGGTGCGAATCTCGGTCTTCGCCAATGCGGACATCGAGTTGATGCGATCGAGGATGTTGTCGTAGTTCCGTTCGAGTCGCTTCACTTCGCTGTCGAGCGATTGAATTCTCAGCAGCGGTCCATTCGCCGCCTGATAGCGCTGCCATGCGTCTTTGTATTGAGCTTGAGCGTACTGCTCGCGCGAGATCGCCATCTGCAACTTCTGCTCGACGACATACGACAACCGCTGCGCAAGCTCTTGCGATTGCTGCTGAGTCAGCCGCTGCCGACGCGCGTCCTCGCTGATCTGCAACCAGTTGCGAGTCATCTCGATGTTGCGGCGCAGGTCGACGATCTCAGGATGATTCTCACCCAGCAGATCTTTTCGATTGCTGTAGCTCGCATAGTCCTCGATCAGCTTACGCTTGAAGTAACCCTGAATTGCGACGTCTTCATCACCGAGCCCCAATGTCTGAGCGACATACGCCGGGCCGAGTTCATTCAGTGCTTGCTGGGCATAGGCCAATAGGTCTTGACCGGTCGCAATCGCATGCGCGAGTCCATCGCGAAATGCCTCAACCTCGCGTCGCTGTCGTTGAGTTTCGCTGAAGTCTTTGAAGAGCGTCTCAAGTGCGAGCGACTCCAAACTCACCGAGTTTCCGGTCGAACTGACCAACATGTTCTGATTCAGACGGAGTTCCGACAGTTCTTTCTCGGCAGCGCGAAGCTGATCTTCGATCTCTCGCTGTTGATCGTTGAGCAACGTCAGAGTCGCTTCAGCGCCGCCCTTCGAACTGCGATTCACGAACTCGCGATACTCAGTGATGACGGCATTGACGATCTCAGCCGCCGCTTGAGGACTCAGCGATCGGTAGCGGATATCGATGAGCGCCGTGCCGCGTTCGTTGCTGACTCGCAGGTTACGACGCAGCGTTTCTGCTCGTGCTTCCTTCCGCAGTCCTTTGAAGTCGGCATGAAAATCGGGATGCAGTTTCGACAACGTGCGATTGATGACTTCTTGACTTGAGATGAGCTTCACGTGAGTCGCCATGATCTTGTTGATGGCGTCTGACAATTGAGCCGTCGATCCCGATGTGCCTTCCGGCGCGATGACATAGACCTGCGCTTCCGAGTCGAACAATTGCGGCGCGACCGCGTAATAGACGCCGCCCGCAATCGTGCAGACGATCGCCCACATGATCATGACGCGCTTGTGGACTTTGACCGCGTACAGAAAGCGACCGATCGCCGCGACGGCGTTCGTCGGCACCAATGTCATTGGCGCGGAATCTTTTTCCGCTGTTCCAATGGTGAAGTCCTTTTCGGCGCTCATGAAAGTTGTGCCTTAGTCGTGTCTTTCGTGCCTCGGGATCCAATCCCGCGCCCATCAACTGCAATCTCTGATCAACGAGTCGTCGTCTCTGTAAGAAACGTTGCACCCATTGATGCGTGCCCCGCATTTCGTCCTATTTGTCCCAACACAGTGCGACCGCAATCGACCGTAGCCGAAATCGTCAGATTTCGGGGCCGCAGTGACTGCGTCCGAAGTCTCACGACTTCGGCTACAAAGATGCACGCACGTCGCGCGGATCTTACGAAGGAAGCATCTACCGGTCCTCTATGTCCTATCTCACGTCAGCAACGCGCTCTCTCAATCTCCTTAGAAGAACGGATTCAAATTGAACCCGAGTCTGATCAGACCGAGTGCCTCAAGGGCGACCGTTCCCGGAGTGTGTTCAACCGAAACGGCATCTCCGGCTGCCAATCGGATGTTGTGACTCGGATCATGCTTTGCCCGAGCGATGCTGCATTGAATGACGCTCGGCTCACCGGCCCCCGTCGGCGATTGCCGAATGACGTAGACCTTGTCCGCCAATTGCGATGAAACCCATCCGGCTGACGTCAGCGCGTCGATGAGGAACAGTTCCTTACCCATTGGGTAGTCGATCGCGCCTGGCTTACGAACGAGTCCCGAAACCGTGACGGCTTTCGGATCGCGCGTCTCAACCATCACGACGCCGCCGTCTCCGACGAAGTACCCGTTGGAGCCTTTTGTCACCGCCGAGACGAGATCGACTTTCGCAGACTTCGGAACTCCGCCGCTGACGTTGTAGCCCGTTGGCAGAATGGTCCCCGGATTCGCGCCGCGCGCAATCGCTTCTTGTTGCTGCTGAGAGATGTCGATGACGTTCTGAATTTCGACATTCGTGCCCGCGTTCGCCGACAGTCCGCCTGCGGCAACAAGCACCGACAGCAAGTCGGTTCGATTGGGAGAAAGCGTCTTCGGTCCCGGACTATTCACCGCGCCGAGCACCGTGACGGTCACAGTTCGCTTCTTCTTAATCGCGACATTCACCGACGGAGCGCGATAGACGCCGCGCTGCATGCCGACTTGAGTAATGACGGCTTCTGCATCTTCTGGAGCACCGCCTGCAACCGGCACTGGGCCGATGCCATACGGCAAATTGATGGCGCCTTGATTGTCGACGCGCAAAGCCCACTGCTCGCGATGATTCGTCCCCGCGCTGACTGTCACATCAAGTACATCCCCGACGCTGACAGTCTCATTGGCCGCGCCCGCACTGACGGCGAGCTTGCTCAAATCGAGCGTCTGTGCGTTCGCCGGAGAATGCGCAATGAGCGACGGCGGAAGCTCATGAGCAGCGTAGAAGTTCTTGTTGCCATACATCTGAGCGCAGCCGGTCAACAGCGGCGCCAGAAGCAGCAATAGCCCCAATAAACGACAACTCCCCGACGGCCTTTCAAGGCGTCGTTGAGAGCGTTCGAAGTCTTTGTGGGGGAATGAGTGGAGTTGTTCTTCCATGAACCTGAGCTCTACCAGAATCCCTTGGTGAGCTTGATCGAGGAAGCGGGGATGCTTCCAAAGGATGGGATTAGAAACCTTGATCAAGCATGCTCAGCAAACAGGCCGCGGGTGCGCAGGAGATCCCTGCGGCACTTGGCCGATGAGAGGGGCGGAACAACTACGGGAACCCCGACAAACGCGTCAATACGGATGTCTGCGGCGCTCACGTTGACTTAAGCCGCAGCATTTCGCCTTTCAGGGCCAAAGGCCCGTTTCATATCAGCCTGGGCCATCGGCCCAGGGATACGTCGGCAAATAAATTGAGGGCCAACGGCCCGGCCCATTCTTCGCGAATCGATAGGTCGGGCCGTTGGCCCTTTGCGTTGATGGCCGAACCGAACCTGCGGCGTTGCCGCAGGCTGGTATCGCTCGCACCTTTGGTGCTTAAAGACTGGTCGTTCGGGGCATCGATGAGTTTCAAGATTGCCTTGATGGCATGTGACCCGCGTTTTGGAATTCAGGGCCAAAGGCCCGTTTCATATCAGCCTGGGCCATGGGCCCAGGGATCCGTCGGCAAATGAATTGAGGGCCAACGGCCCGGCCCATTCTTCGCGAATCGATAGGTCGGGCCGTTGGCCCTTTGCGTTGATGGCCGAACCGAACCTGCGGCGTTGCCGCAGGCTGGTATCGCTCGCACCTTTGGTGCTTGAACGCGGTGCGATCGGGGCCGTTTCTCGATCGTCTCATCGGTCACACAACAAGAGAGAGAGTTGTTGCTTCAGCGAGGCGGGCTTATGGTGCTCCGGCTGCGTATGTAACAAATCTGACTCGGCACGATGCCGCTCCGCTTTCTGATAAAGGATGCTCAAGGATGAGCCGACTCCAGTTGTTTCGCCCGGCCGTTGACGACGTGCTCGCAGGACCATTCAACGCGTCCTCGCACGCTGCTTCCGACATCCTCTCCTTTGTTGTCGAGGGTTCAAAACTGCGATCGCAAACGCAGTACGCACTCGCACGCCGAGCCCGCATCCTGCGTCGCAACTCGACGTGCCCGAGCTGTCATCGCTCGCGCGTGATTCCTTTGAGCAACGTCGACAAGACGAACGACTTCGACAGCGACGCCGTCGTTCATCAGCTCAGCTTCGCCTGCGAAGACTGCGGCAACGATTGGGTCGCGTAACCCGCGCGGCTCCGCGTCGTGCGGACGAATGGTCGCCTTTCGCTCCGCGAAAGAGCGTCTTTGTTGCGGTGTCATCGCGAGTGGACGCATCACTGACCGAGACGCGTTTGAAGACGCACTTTCGCGGAGCGAAAGGCGACCACAAAACGCGGCACACGAGGTTCGAAACATCGACGATGCACTCGTTCGAAATTGGCCATTCAGCACGGGCTAGAAGCCCATGTTACGACGAGTCGCACAACATCTTCGCAGTGGTTGCAATCCTCTTCTGTAATACTGAGTACATAGCCGTGATGCGCCTCGGCTGATTGAGCACCGCAGATCGGCGTACCTTCACCGAACGGATTGCCTGCGTCTCTCAGCACATGACGTAGCTGCGGCTTCGGTGAAAACCTGCGAACAGCCCGCAGACAGTCGCTGCAACGTGCGCGCGAACAGAACCGGTTTGTCAGGTGATTCCGGTGCCGCAATGCGAACGACCTGACAACCTTGCCGGGCTTGCTGCGGTCGAGCGTGCTTCTGAGCGGATTCGACGGCCTCGTTGCGGGCATCGCCTATGTTTGCGAGTGCTTCGCCACTGCGAGGCACTCACATCATTGACGCCGCCGCTGCTGGAGAGACTCATGACGCCGCATGCTTGTTTGGCTCAGGAGATCACCGAGTTCCTATCGACCTACGGACTCGATGCCGACGTTTCGCGAGAGATCACGTTCTTAGTGCTCACCGACAACGAACCCGCCGCAGAGGGGCTCGTTGAAGTGCTTTCAACGCGCGGCTTTCGTTGCGAGATCGAAGCGACTGACGAAGAGTTTTGGGTCGTGCATGCCCGCATCGAATGCGTGCCTCAGTCGGATTCATTGGAGCGACTCTGTCAGCGCTTCATCGCCGTTGCTGAAGAATACGACTGCGATGTCGATGGCTTCCGAGTGAAGGCTGATGAACTCGTTGAGCACGGGAGGAGCGGCATTCGAGCGGCGATGAGTCTCGATTACGTCGACGCCGGTACGACCGAGCCGCTCGGGCCGATCATTCAAGAGTTGATGGAAATGGGAGTCGCGGAAGCGGACCTCTTTGATGAGATCGGTGCGATTTCAAGAGCATGCCCGGCGATCACGCGCATCGCGCGCCTGCATCAAGGCATCGAACTCTATCGCGATCAGCAGTACGCCGACGCCTATGAGATGTTTCGACAACTCTGCGACGAAACTCCGCGCGAGCAGCGAGCACTCTTCCCACTGATGGCGTTCTGCAAGTTCAACCTGCATGAGTTCGAGACCGCCGCATCGCTCTTTCAATGTGCGCTCGCATTGCGTGAGGGCAGCGAGCATGACGACGCGATTGATCGGCTCGAACTCACGGTGCATCTCGGAGCGTGCTTATCTCGACTCGGTCGCTTCGATGAAGAAGCGGACCTCTATTGCCGAGTGCTCTGCGAGGATCCGCGCCATGCAACGGCTCACTACAACCTCGCTTGTCATGCGAGTGCTCGCGGCGAGTTCGATCGCAGCTTGATGCATCTGCGAGAGGCGGTGATCTCTGACCCGAAGCTCATCAGCCGCGCGAAAGCCGATCACGACCTCGCCGCCGTGCGATCAACATCCGAGTTCCGCGCCCTCATTGGCTGAGCGAGCACGAGCGGCGCTGACCTAGCGCGGCAGAGCCGCAACCAAAATGTACGACGGACTTGTAGTCCGTCGCAGTCGCAGATCGACGGACTACAAGTCCGTCGTAC
>CAZNMS010000471.1:0-6872 GCA_964573505.1 uncultured Planctomycetaceae bacterium
CACGTCCCGAATTCTCGCTTGACGCCGCAGCTCTCATAGGAGCGAAAGGCGACCACAAAACTTGACACAGAATTCGAGATCCTCGGACTCAAGTGACCTAGCCGAAGGCGACGGAGTAGATCGACTTGCAGTCAATGCAAACGCCGACGCCTTCGACTTCTCGTTAGACAAGCAGATGGGCCGTCGCTGATCGCCAAAGCCCCGTCAGCAACTCCGTCGTGCTGACTACTTCCCGATCCAGAAGTCGAACACAAGCACCTTGTCGATGCGCGGGCCGACGAGTTTCACGAACTCTTGATGAGCCGGATGCGGCAAGTATTCGTCGCGTCCCTTTTCGTTGCGGAAGCTGACGACGAAGCCGTGCGTGAAGCCTTCGGACTTATTCTCGACGCTGATGTCCGTGCCCCATTCGAAGTCGGCGATCGCGTCGATCTTGCCCGGAAGCGCTCCGAACGCCTTCACGACTTCGTCGACTTGCTCCTTCGAGACTTCCGACTTGAACTTGAACAGCACGACGTGCCGCAACAAACGCTGATTCATGGCGCGAACTCCTAAGCCTGCGAGCATGCAGTCGGCGACAAAACGATTCCCCGCTGCGTTCAAATGGACTTTGTCCGAAGTCAGCACGCCTTGCTCAAGCTGCTTCGGGTTATGAGCTTCAAGGTCGCGCAAGAAGAGCTTATGCAGATCGAGCAGTTGCGACTTCGTGTCGACTGCGACCTTTCGACTCACTGCCGAGTACTCATCGAGCATCACATCGAGCGCATTCGAACCGTCGGTCTTCTCACCAATCACTGATGGCGTGCAGAGGATGACTCGCGCACCGGCATCGTTGATCTTCGCGATGATGCGTTTGAGACCGGCTTCGAACTCGGCCTTCGGCGTGCCGCGTCCGCTCTGCGAGTGCCAGACATCGTTAATGCCGATGAAGATCACAACGACGGTCGGCTGCTTGCTGATGACGTCTTTGTCGAGCCGTGCTTCGAGGTCCGGCACTTTGTTGCCGCTGATGCCCGCACCGATGACTTCAACTTTGAGATCGGGCAAAGCTTGCTCGACGTCTTTCCGCACGAGCGTCACATAACCCTGCGGCCCTACACCTCCCTGAGTGATCGAGTCACCCAGAAACACAATGCGATCACCGGCCTTGAGTGGCTGAGCGGCTTCTGCGGCTCCGTATGTCATTCCGATTACAGCCAATAAGGCCGACGCCAAAGCAAAGAGTCGACGCATGCAGCAAGCTCCTAAATCAGATGAGAACTCGTAGCTCAGGCGATGTGCCTCGAGCCTACGTTCGACAGCAAACGCTGTTCGTCGCGCGGTCATGAATGAGGCTCGTAATCGTTTAACCGCGTGCCCATCGGGCCGCGTTATTGCAAGAAGCACATGCCTGCGGCGCGCGGTTAAACGACCTCAGTTCAGACCATCCTCGTCGTAGCATGGACTTCCAGTCCGTGCTCTTCGCGCTCGCGAATCGAGCCCGCTCAAGAAGACGAAGACGGCACGGGATGGAATCCCATGCTACGACTACGACGACCACTATCGCTTTTCAGCAAGCTCCGACATGAAGCTCAGCATGCGATCGGCGGTCTCGTGAGGATCGGGCAGAACGCCGTCGAGCAGCATTAAGTTCGAGTAGATCTGATGGCCGCAGTTCTTCACGAACAAGACGTTCTCGGCACTCTCCGTCAGTCCGACCAATCGGGTGATCAACGGGTGCTGAGGATTGATTTCGAGCACGCGTTTCCCCGGTTTGAATTCTTGACTGCTGGTGTTGAGGACTCGCTCCAACGCGGCGCTAAACGCGCCTTGCTTGCTCACAAGACAGGCAACGCTCGATGTCAGACGATCCGACGCGCAGATGTCTTCGACTTTGTCGCCGAGCGCTTCTTTGAAGAGCGTGACCACTCGCTCAAAGCCTTCGGGAATTGTGTTCTCAGGCTTCTCGCCTTCCGGCTTGTCGTCGCCGCCTGCCTTCTTCAGCTCGCCAACTTTCGACTCGCGATCTTCGATCGAGACGAACTTCTTGGCTGTGAACTCATAGAGGTTGTTGATGACGAACTCGTCGATCGGATCCGTCAGATAGAACACCTCGACATCGCGCGAGCGATAGGCTTCGAGGTTCGGATTGCGTTCGATCGATCGAACGTCCGGACCGCTCGCGAAGTACAGCTCGTTCTGACCTTCTTTCATGCGCGCGACGTACTCTTCGAGCCCGACGAGTGCTTCCCGATCATCGCCGTGCGACGACCGATAGCGCAGCAAGCGCGCGATCTGATCGCGGTTCTCGAAGTCAGCCGCAATGCCTTCGCGCATGATCGGACCGAACTGCAACCAAAACTTCTTGTAGTCCTCCGGCTTCTCTTTGCTCATGTCTTCGAGATGCGAGAGCACGCGCTTCGTCAGCGTCTTGCGGATCTTGCGGAAGACAGTGTTGTCCTGCAGTGCCTCGCGTGAGACGTTCAACGGCAAGTCTGCGGAGTCAACGAGACCAAAGAGGAATCTTAAATACACAGGCAGCAAATCTTGGCAGTTGTCCTGCACCGAGACGCGCTTCGCACAGAGGTGCAAGCCATGCTCGATGCGGCCCATTCCGAGCAACTCTTGATTGTCGGTCGGGCAGAAGAGGATCGCATGAAACTGGAACGGCGAGTCCAACGTGAGATGCAGGTGCCAGAACATCTCCTCTTCGGAGCGCTTCGCGATGAAGGCGAAGAATTGCTTGTATTGCTGCTCGGTGACTTGCGACTTCGGCTCGACCCAAATCGGGCGCTGATCGTTGACGCGCTCGGCATCAACGAAGATCGGGTACGAGAGGAACGTCGAATAGGTCCGCAGAATCCATTGCAGACGCACCGAGCGCGAGAACTCGTCCATATCGCGCTTCAGATGCAGACGGATCTCGGTGCCGCGCGCGGCGACCTCTTGAGGCTCGATGATGAAAGTGCCCGAGCCGTCGGACTCCCAGCGCCAACCAGCGTCTTCGCGATAGCTGCGTGAGATGACTTCGACTTTGTCCGCGAGCATGAACGCGGAATAGAAGCCGACGCCGAACTGACCAATCAGCGACAAATCTTGATTGTCGCCGGCGTTCTTCGTGAGGAAGTCCAATGAGCCCGAGTGCGCGATCGTGCCGAGGTTTTGAATTAGCTCGTCGCGCGTCATGCCGATGCCGTTGTCGATGATCGACAGCACCTTCTTCTCGGCATCCGGCTTGATGTCGATGCGTAGTTCGGCACCGTCGTCGTGCTTCTTATCCATCAGCACAACATGCCGGAACTTGTCGAGCGCGTCAGAGGCGTTCGACACCAATTCGCGAATCGCGATCTCGCGGTTCTGATACAGCGAGTGCGACAGCAGATGCAGCAGTCGCGAAATCTCAGCTTGAAACGTGAATTGTTGAGGGGCATTGGGTTCGGTCATGAGTTCGTCTCCTAGCAGTGCTAACAAGGACGTGCCGCCAGATTCCCCGGTCCTCATGTCGCCGTTGAGCAATCCTCTCGCACAGAGAAGAGGAGCGACGGCAACACTTAGGGACATCGTCGCACGTGCTCGGACCGCCGCTCTTTCAACAAGTAAAAGGCGACTCATACCGCTCGGACGCGCGACAAACGGGGCTCAAGGATCGGCCAAAACAATTGGCTTCGAGCGAAGATCGCCCGCCCAAGAATGACGGTTGCAGGTGCAACCATCCGGGGGCGATGCATTGAGGGGCGGGATTATGCGGAACACTCCCGTTCGTTCAAGCATTGCCGAGAGCATCCCTCTTGACCCATTTGGCGAAAGCGAAAGACAGTCCCGCGCGTCGGTAAAGCGGCGCCGTCGTAGCTTGGGATTCCATCCCGAGCCTCGGCGGGAAACCGGCATCGCAACCTGAAGACTTCGTCGTCGAACCCGACTCCCCTCAGCAACGACTGACGACAAAGCGAAACGCCTAATTCGACAGCGCACCGTCGCGTTTCCGTAGCCGAGATCGTCAGATCTCGGACGCTTGAAATGCCTGAAATCTCACGATTTCAGCTACATGGTGCGCTGTCGAACTAATTCCGTCTTTCCCCGCTGCGGCTCGGGATGGAATCCCAAGCTACTTACAACGCATCTCATTCGGACCCTCCCGACGTGACGACTTTCGATCGATATCTCCTGCGACGCTTTTGGCACGTGTTCCTCATTGGGTTCGGCGCGTGCTACGGGCTCTTCGTGATCTTCGATGCCTTCAGCAATGCCGATGAGTTTCAAGGCAAAGATCACCGCGCGTTCTCCGTCGTCCTCTCGCGGATGCTGGAGTATTACTCATTACAGTCGCTCGTCTTTCTCGATCTCATCGGCCCGACGCTCGCGGTGATCTCGGTGATGGCGGTGTTTGCGTTGCTGCAACGTCAGCGCGAGGTCTATCCGGTGCTGTCTGCCGGAGTGCCGACCTATCGACTTGCGATGCCGATTTTGGTCGGAGTGCTCTCGATCGTGTTCGTCATCACGGTGAATCAAGAGCTGCTCATTCCGCGCTTCGCCGATCGGCTGCAGACCAATCGCGGGCACGCGAAAGCAACCATTCAACGGGTCGAGATTGCGCGTGACTTCGTGAGTGAGATCACCGTCACGGGCAGCAAGCTCGACTTGCCCGAACGCAAGATTGAGAACGCCGAGTTCATGCTGCCGGTCGGTCGCGTCGTGAATGAGCCCGTCACGCTCCGAGCCGCTCAAGCGATTCACTTCCCCGCGCGCGGAGAGCGGCCTGCCGGATGGCTGCTCAAGAGTGCGAGCCCGACGTTCGCCGACATCAATCTCACGGCCCGAGGTCAGACGCTCGTGCATGCCGACACTCGCAACCCGGCGAGCAATGATTTGTTCGTCGTCACCGATGTGACGCTCGATCAACTTCACGGACGCGGGACGACCTCCAAATTCCTCTCGACCGCCGACATCTTGCAGAGAATTCGCAACCCGGCATTCGGCCTCGCGTCAATTCGCGGATTGACCGAGCGACTGCACGAACGGCTGACGCGTCCGTTAGGCATCATCTTCTTCGCGTTGATCGTGATCCCGCTGACGATGAAGAAGGAAAGTCGCGGGCTGATTGCGAATATGGCTCTCGCAACCTTCGTGATGGCCGCCCTCTTCGGAGCCGCGCAAGCCTCAGTAGCACTCGGCCGCATCAACGTCATCCCGCTAGCGCTCGCCGCATGGATTCCAATCATCCTCGCCGGCACGTTCGCGATCGGCCTATCGAATCGCGTGCAAACGTAGCACGGACGCCTACGTCCGTGCGGCCTCGCTGCCGGGAACGCCGAGGCGCGAAGCGAACGGGGTCGGGTCTACGAGATTTCGAAATTGGGCGGAGCAAGAGTCTCATCGCAAAGAGGAGCATCCCCGCCCAATTTCAAAATGTCGTAGCCCCGACCCCTCGCTGCTCAACGTCGCATCAACACCGCGCGGCATTCGCACTTCACCGAGTGAGACCGGTACGACGGACTTGTAGTCCGTCGAAGACGACGCCCGACGGACTACAAGTCCGTCGTACCAGAATTCGCCGATAGGGTTTCAACCGCCGCTCGCCTTACGACTGATGCTTCGGAAAGTCGTTGTAGCCCTCATCGCCAGCTCTGTACCAAGCGGCCATTTCGGCATCGGGATTGAGCGGCCATCCGTTCGCGAATCGTGCAACGAGATCCGGGTTGCTGATGAAGGGACGACCGAACGCAATCAGATCGGCATGCCCGGAACGGACCGCAGCATCCGCCGTTGTTTGGGTGTAACCGCAATTACCGATTAACGTGCCGCGAAACAGCGGACGCAGCTCGGCCAATGTCAGCGGCTCGCCCAACTGATGAAAGCCGAACGCGAGCCCGTCCATCACGTGCAGATAGCCCACTGCGAGCCGATCAAGTTCGCGGGCGGCATACGTGAATGTCTCGCGAAAGTCCGGCGAGCCCATGTCGTTGTAAATGCCATTGGGCGAGAGCCTCACACCAATGCGATTCGCCGGCCAAACGTGAGCAAGGGACGTGACGATCTCGCGCAAGAAGCGAAAGCGATTCTCAACGCTCCCGCCGTATTGGTCCGTGCGATGATTGGTCTTCGACTGCAAGAAGCTGTCGATCAAGTAGCCATTCGCGCCATGCAACTCGACGCCATCAAAGCCCGCCCGCTTCGCTCGCTCAGCCGCCCGCCGATAGTCCTCGACGACCGCTGCAATCTCAGAGGTCTCTAAGGCGCGAGGCACTTCATGAGACTGCTTACCGATCGGCGTATGGATGTAGTCGCCATTGATCGCGATCGCAGACGGCGCGACTGCCAATGAATTGTCAGCGCGAAAGCTGTGATGAGACGAACGTCCGCAGTGCCATAGTTGCGCGAAGATCACTCCGCCCGCTTGATGCACGGCAGCAGTGACTTGCCGCCATGCTTGCTCCATTGCGTCGGTGTAGATGCCCGGCGAGCCAATCCATCCGAGCGCTTGCTCAGAGATCGCGACACCTTCAGAGATCAGCAATCCCGCAGCCGCGCGATCGCTGTAGTACGTCGCCATTTTGGCATTCGGCATCCGCTCGGCCCCGGCTCGAGCACGGGTCATCGGCGCCAGCGCGATCCGATTCTTGACCGGCAAATCTCCAATTGACCCCGACGAAAATAAAGACACTTCAGACATTCGCGACTCCCATTCACGTTGAAAAACATCCTGCAAACATCGCCCGCCGACGACCACTCGATCGCCCACTTCACGACCTTCAACAAGGCCGATGATCAACGCAGCTTACGACTTCGCGTTCTTGCATGCTGCGAACTGGTAAGGCGAGCGGCAAATGGGTTGATACCCGTACGACGGACTTGTAGTCCGTCGAAGATGAGGCCCGACGGACTGCAAGTCCGTC
>CAZNMS010000472.1:0-6871 GCA_964573505.1 uncultured Planctomycetaceae bacterium
TCGCAGAGCGAAAGGCGACTATGTAACGCGTCCTACAATGCGCAGGCCGACAACAAATCGCGAACTAGTAGTACGGCCGCTTCCTTCACGCTCCTCACCCTCTTGCCCCTCGCCGCTTCCAATGACCATCAACCGGAACCCTTCGATCAAAGACCTGCGCTGGTTCGCCGGACTTCTGATTCCGTTTGCTGCGTTGATGAGTTGGCTGCTCGTGCGCCGCGGTGCTCCCGAGTCGCTTGCGTACTCGCTCGCGATCAGCGGAGCCGTCATCGGAGTACTCGGACTCATCGCGCCGCGCGCGATTCGATGGTTCTACGTCGGTTGGATGTTGGCAGTGACTCCGATTGCGACTGTTGTGACGTTCGTCTTAATGGGTCTCGTCTTCTTCGGAGTCCTCTGGCCGATCGCCTTACTCACACGAGCAAAGCAGCGAGACATGTTGAAACTCAAGCTCGACAGGACCGCGTCAACCTACTGGGAAGACAAGCCGCAAATCACCGACCCGCGTCGCTACTTCCGCCAGTACTAAGAGCCTCTTGATGTCGCATGAGAGTGCGTGCCGTGCGCGGTGCGCCGCTCTCTCAGTCATCGCGACCCGCCGTCAAAACAGAGCGACGGCGTTAGGAACTCGCTTCCGTAGCATGGGATTCATCCTGCTCTGCGCAACATCGGGGCCTCTCTCGCTCAATGAGGCCCAATCCGCACGGACTGGAAGTCCATGCTACGAGGTCTCGCGATGTGCGACTTCAGTGGCTCGCACGATGCTCGCGAGCAAGTCGCTCCAATCGCTGAGTTGAACCCGTTAAAAGCTCGACCGAGGGCACGAGACGTTGTTGATCAACTCTCGCTGCATGTTTCACGTGCTTGAAGTTGTTGAATGAAGGGCACATTCAACGCTGTGACCGAGTGCATGCAAGATTGCTGAGTGACGCAGACGTCTTCGGCGACGTTGTCTGCGATTGCAGCGCATCGGACTGCTGAAATCGTGAGATTTCAGGCGTTTCAACGGTCCGAAATCTGACGATTTCGGCTACGGAAACTTGAAGGTGCGTTGTCGATTGAGACCCCGATTCAGACAAATGGTTTTCGGGCAAAGCAAATAGGGCTGATTGTGATTGATCCGATTGACTCACCGCAGTCGCTTCCAACAAGCGGTGACGTCGCTCCGTCTGCTCACGGATCGGACTTCAAATCGGACGACCTTGCGGAGACTCACATCGTTCAACGCCCGAAGTCGAAACGCCCTGCTCCCGATGACGACGAGCCTGATGCGGATGATGAAGCGAACGAGCACGGCGACACCGAACTCGAACGAGTCGGGCGGTATGTCATTCAGCGAGTGCTCGGCAAAGGCGGCTTCGGAAAAGTGGTGCTCGCGTATGACGAGACGCTGCGGCGAAAGGTCGCGATCAAAGCGCCGCGTTTGAATGTTTCGAATCGTGACATCGAAAGTGAGTTTCTGGCCGAGGCGCGAAAGCTCGCGCAGCTCAAGCATCCGGGCATCGTCGGCGTGCTCGATGTCGTCTCCGAGAACGGGCAGTGCTTCATTGTTTCAGACTTCGTCGACGGCAAGCCGTTATCGAAGTGGCTGAAGCTGTATCAGCCTGACTGGAAGCAGGCGGCTCAGATCTGCGCGGCGATTGCTGATGCTCTCTCGCATGCTCATTCACAACGAACGGTGCATCGCGACTTGAAGCCGGCCAATGTCATCATGACGGCAGACAATCAACCGGTGATTGTCGACTTCGGTCTTGCGGTCAGCGACACGCATAGAGCAATCGGCGCGGCGCGCGGCGATATCTCCGGCACTCCCGCTTACATGTCGCCTGAGCAAGCAACCGGCGCGGGACATCGCATTGATGGGCGGACCGATATCTACTCGCTCGGTGTCATCCTCTATCGCTTATTGACCGGACGAAATCCGTTCGATGCGAGCGACATCGTCGAACTCATGCGGCAAGTTCAAGAGGACGAACCGCAGCCGCCTCGGCAGTTGAATCGGCAAGTGCCCGCTGAGCTTGAGCGGATCTGTTTGAAGGCGATGTCGAAGTCTTTCAAGGACCGCTACACGACCGCTGATGATCTCGCTCAAGACTTACGTGCCGTCGTCGGTGATCAACGCAGTGATGTCGCGATCCCGCGACAACCGGTCTCGATCAGCAATCCGCACGAAGACTCGATCACGAAGACCGTTTCTCCGGTCGGCAATCAAACGATCGCCAATCACCCGGACCCGTCGCTCATCGCAGCGCCGGTGTTGCCGCCAGTTCCGATCGTTGTGAAACGACGCAGCATCTCTCAGCGTCGGCAAGTGACGATCGTCCTTTGCGGCTGCGACGTCTTTGAGAATGAAGCGATTCAAGAGTCGTTCGATGCCGACGAGCAAGCCGCATTGTTGAAGTCGTTTCAGAGACTGTGTCACGAAGCCGCGAGTGAGTTCGGCGGTTCGGTCCTGCAAGAGACCGACAATGGCGTCGCGCTGTGCTTCGGCTTCCCTCAAGCGTTTGAAGATTCGGTGTCGCGCGCGGTTCGTTGCGGACTGCTTCTGCTGCGTCGGATGCCGTTGCTCAATCAATCGTTGAAGGCTCAGAAGCTGACGGTCGGTGCGCGCGTTGTGATGCATACCGACGTCGCGGTCGTTGAATCGCAGCTCGCCGGAGAAGACTCGTCGCAATCATCAGTCTCGGTCGTCGGCAACGTGCGGAACTACGCGTCGCGATTGGAGCTTGTCGCGGAACTCGGAGCGGTCGTCGTCTCCGGTGCGACACATCGCTTGCTGCGCGGCCAATTCAATTCGTCCCCATTGGGCGAGCAGCGCATCAAAGGTTTGCCCGGCACGGTGTCGCTACATCGCGTCGACTCAGAGAAGTCGGGAGCAAGCCGCGTTGACCTCGCTGATCCGGCGGGGCTGACTCCGTTAATCGGTCGCGATCGTGAAGTCGGACTGCTGCAAGATCGCTGGGAGCAAGCGGCCGAGGGAATGGGGCAAGTCGTTCTCATCATCGGTGAAGCGGGGCTCGGCAAGTCGCGACTCGTGCATGCTCTGAAGCAGCATGTGACGCAGCTCGCCGACGGCAACAGCGAACCGATCATCGAATGGCGTGCCTCGCAGCAACGTCAAAACAGCAGCCTCTATCCCGCGATCGAATGCTTCGAACGAGTGCTCGGACTCGAACGTGATGACAAACCCGAAAGCCAGTTAGAGAAGCTCGTCACTCATCTGCAGCGACTGAATCTTGATGGTCCAACAGAGATCGCGTTGTTGGCTTCGCTGCTCTCGATTCCGTTGCGCGGTGCGTATCCCGAACTCGCAATGCCGCCGCAAACGCAGCGTGAGCAGACGACGCAATTGCTGCTCGACTGGTTGAAAGAGTTGTCGGTTCTGCAACCGCTGCTGCTCATCATCGAGGACTTGCACTGGGTTGATCCGTCAACGCTTGAGTTCGTCGAACTGCTCGTTGATCGCGGATTGAATGACCGCATTCTGACCGTGCTGACGTTCCGGCCCGAGTTTGAAACTCCATGGAAAAGCCGCGCGCATCAAACGAACTTGGCGCTCAATCGGCTGACGAAGCGGCAGATTCAAGAACTGATGGAGACGAAGGCCGAGCGTCGTCTGCCGCCGTCAATGGTCGAGCAGATCATCGAACGCACCGAAGGCGTGCCGCTGTTCGTTGAGGAATACACGCAGATGATTCTCGAGTCGGGAGTGATCTCGGCGGACTCCGATTCATCCATTTCGAGCGTGCAGGCCATCAAGCAGATCCCGGCATCGCTGCAGGACATGCTGATGTCGCGACTCGATCGCATTGATTGCGATCAAGCCGTCGTGCAATTGGCGGCCTGCATCGGGCGCATGTTTTCGTATGACCTCATTCAAGCGGTCGGTGCGTATGTGCCGAGTGCGTCTTCAAAGCCCGACGCTGCTACGCCCGCTCGGTTATGGGACTTGAGCGACGCCGACTTGCAGGCCGAACTCGACAAGCTGACTGCGGCCGAACTGCTGTTTGTGCAAGGTCGCGCTCCCCGTCAGCGATTCCAGTTCAAGCATGCGCTGTTGCAGGACGCGGCATATAGCTCGCTCATCAAAGCGAAGCGGCAAGACTTTCATGCCCGCATCGCAGCGACGATGGAATTAAAATTCCCCGAAGTCTGCGAGAAGGAACCGGAAGTCGTCGCTCAGCATTTCTCGGAAGGCAATCTGCCCGAGAAAGCGGTCACTCATTGGCAGCGAGCGGGCGAGCGATCGCTGCAACGCTATGCCTATCGCGAAGCCATTCAGCAGATTCGCGCGGGGATCGAATCCATCAAGTTGGCGCCAGAGTCGCGCGACCAACATCTGCGCGAGATCGAGTTGCTCGTGATGCTCGGCGTGCCGTTGCAGTCGATCGTCGGTTACTCGGCGCCCGAGGTCGAAGAGAACTACGCGAGGGCTTATGCCCTCTGCCAAGAACTGAGACTGACGACCGAACTCTTCCCGATTCTGTATGGGCTCTTCCGCTACTACATGCTGCAAGGCAAGTACGCGAAGGCCGTCGAGATCTCGCAGCAGCTCGTGCAGATGGCGACTCAATGCCCCGAACCCGACTTCGTCGTCTCGGCGCATCGCGCGATTGCTTCGCCGCTCGTCTATCAAGGTCGCTACGACGAAGCGCTGCTGCATTTGGCAAAGGTGCTCGCGATTCCGGCGACTCCCGAGATCCGCGCGAAGGTCAATCGCTACGACGTCGTCGATCCATGGATCGCCGCCGGCAGCTACACCAGTTGGGCCTTATGGCTGACGGGGCATCCTCAGCAGGCATTGGAGCAGTCGCAGCGCACCGTCGCCGAAGCCGAAGCTCTGAAACATCCCTTCACGATCACGCTCGCGCTGAGTTTCTCAACATGGCTGCATCAGTTTCGTCGCGACATACCGGCGACATTGGCTGCGGCAGAGCGAGCATTGGCGCTCTCGGAAGAGCACGGATTCCGGTTTTGGATTGGATGGGGCAACGTGCTCAAGCATTGGGCGCTCGGCATCTCGGGCCGAGACCCGCATGCCTGCGAAGCGATCCGGCAGGGCATCGTCGCATGGCGTGCGCAGGGCTCCGAATTGGGCTCGTCGTACTTCTATGCCATGCAAGCTGAAGTGGCACTTTCGTTACAGCGTCCGACCGAAGCCTTAGCGGCCTTGAGTCAAGCCGATGACTTCGCCCGCGCGACAACTGAGGGCTTCCCGCTGCCGGAACTGCATCGGCTACGCGGCGACGTTGCGCTGCACTTAAAGGACTCGCCCGCAGAGACGCACTATCGCACGGCGATCGACAACGCGCGGCGGCAGGGCTCGCGTTCATTGGAACTGCGAGCAGCCGTCAGCTTAGCGCGCCTGCAAAAGGAACTCGGTCGCATCGCCGAAGCCCGCGAGCTTTTGACGAGCGTGCTCAGCGCCTTCAAAAGCGAGATCGCAACTCCCGATCTTCAAGCCGCCCGCGAGCTTGAGGCTGCACTGTCGTAGCGCGGCGAAGCTACGCCGCGCACTGAAATCTCGGGGGATGTAACAGAAGGCACACTCTCGGACCGTTCTACGACGCGATGCTCTTCTATGCCGTCTGCGGGACGGCGTCTTCGGCCTTTCGATATGGCCATGCGAGGATCAGCATCTCGGTCATCAAGAACATGAAGACGCCGACGATCGCCCACTTCCATAAGTCGCGGCCGCGAACTTGTGCGCCTTCGACGCTGAGCGTGCCGTCTCGCTCAAGCCATCGATAGGTGCCTTCGCCCATTTGCTCGCTGAAGCGGATCGCATCCAGTGCGGTCAGATCGGACTCTTCACCGGGGCAATTGAAGGCGAGCGGGATCGTCGACTTTGTCACTGCGGTTGCTTCTGAAGTGTCGCTACCGGTGACCGAGTAGTGCCCCTGCAACAACGCTCGGCGGACGAGCACGCCGTAGCGATTCGCACTCAACGCTTCGACGGTCAGCGACTCTTTGCGTTCGTCGGGCGAAATCACTTCCCAGCGCAAGCGATCGGACTTCTGAGCCGGCAGCGTGACGATGTCGCCCGTTTCAAAGTTGCGGCGGGGTAATGATTGTTCCAGTCGCTGCCGCAGCATGCGGTCGAACATCAAGATCGCGTTCGTCGTCGTGAGTGTGTTCCAACTGGAATAGAGGCCGCTCGAAAGGAAGTACGCGCGGCCCGCACCGAGACGTCGCTCGATTAAGAACGGTGCCCCGTTCGGCGAGTACCGAGCGAGAACGCGCGGCCGCGACTGCTGAGCGAGTTCATCCGATGACTGTTCGGTGAGCTTTAGCACGGCATCTGAGTCTTGCCACTTGAGCCATGTCGGCGCGGCGTCCGTGCGCCGTTCGTCATCGACTCGCCGTTCCGATGCGTCGGTCTCAGAGAACGTGCCGCGTCGTTCTTTCTCTTCCCACTCTTTGCGCCGTTGATCAGAGGCTTTGAGGAACTCGCGATGCTCGTCGAGTCGCTGCTTGTACGAAGCAACGGCGGCATCGAGCGTTTGATCGCTGACATCTGCCGCAGCGGCTTTGAAGAAGATCGGGCCGCGATAGAGATCATCAATCACTTCAGCCGCTTCGCCCTCAACGAGGAAGAAGTCGTGCTGCATCGAGCGTGTATCGAGCGTGAATGTGTCGAGCTTGTCGTTCGCAAGTTCGGGCAGTTGACCAATCGGCTCAATCGCAAGCGGCACGGGCAAGATACCGTTGCCGTTGTCCCATGCTGCTTGAGACCACTGATGCGGTTCGAAGTCAGCACCGGCAGCGATGAGCACCGTGCCGCCTTGCTCGACGTATTGACGCAAGATGCGCGAGGACTCGCCCGGAGCCGAGACGCCTGCGATGACAACAAGACGCGCGTCGGCGAGCG
>CAZNMS010000473.1:0-6871 GCA_964573505.1 uncultured Planctomycetaceae bacterium
AATGGGGAACGCAGTCGATAGTCGCCTTTCGCTCTGCGAAAGGGATTTTCTCTCGCGACTTTTGCTCCGCAGGAGCTTCCTTTCGCGGAGCGAAAGGCGACTATCAGTTGCGGCTTCGCCGCTTCGTTCGACCTCACTTCTAACCGAGCAATCAACGCCGATGCGACGATGCCCGGAATGGTCCCCAGTTGTGCCGCCGGTTCCGGCTGACTCCGACTGCCGACGACGGAACTCCGTGAATCAGCCTGCTGAGAGTTTCACCGTTCGAGCATCGATCGCTGGTTCGCCGAGTCTTGCTGATGACCTTAATGCGCTCAGACAAACAGCAAGTGCGGACCAACAAATGCCTCTCGATGTCCTTAAGCGACCGTCCCCCTCAGCGGCCTCACAGTTGTCAGAACCGTCGGTGTTTGCCGAGATCGCCGAACTCAAGCGACTGATCGATGCAGCCCTCGAACCCGATCCAGAAGAGAACGAAGTCTTTCTCGGCACCCCGGAATACAACCGCCGTCGAGACCGCCGGCAGCCGTTCTTGGCGGAGCTTGTCGTCGTCCTCATGGCGGAACCCGACGATGACGGCCGCACGATGCGTTTTGTGCTGGGATGGACTCAAAACCTGTCTCCCGGCGGCGTCGGGTTTGTTGTGCAAGAAAAATTACCCGAAGGTAAGCATCTGCTGTTGATCCGGCATCCCGATTACGAGTCTCCCAAAGTCACGTTCATCGGCTCGCTCATTTGGGAACAGCAGTCCGGCAGCGATTGGGAGTACGGCGCAGCAATCCGTCCCTGCTTCCGCACCCGCGAAGAACTCGATCTGCTCGCGACCGCCTTCTCGCGATAACGATGTTTGGGCATCTGTGAGGAGCGGCTGTTCTGCTCGCGCGACTGCACCGCTGCCGTAGCATGGACGCCTACGTCCGAGCTACAGCGACTCGGCGCATCGGCAACAAATTGTCGATGCGCTCGCCGTAAGTGCCTAAGGGCAGATCGCGGTCAACTGAGCGATTTTGCCCCGTGTCATGAGATACCGGCGGCGCGGTTCGGTTCCGCTCAATGCTGGCGAGGGCGGGCAAGTTTCGACGATTACGGTCGATTCATTAGGGCGACACCAACTTGTCACCATCTTCACAGCAAAGGGCAGTTCATGAGCATCAGCGGAGACTTCTCAATCGACTCGGCACTCGCAATTCAGCAGGCCGCGCAACAGCAACAAATCAATGTGGCGATCGCTCAGACCGAGCAGGCCGCTCAGAAAAAGACCGATTCCGCAGTGTTAGCGCTGCTGAGTCAGGCCGTGCAGGTCGCTCAAATCATCTCCGACCAGCAGGTCAACGTTGTCGCATGACCGCAGTAGCGCCGAGATGAGCTGTAAGCTCAATCGAGGTGGCGATCTGGTGTTGAAAGCCTGAATGGCGGCTGAGCAGCAAGGACTCTCAGCAATCATTCAGGCTTTTTCGTTTTTATTCCCCGACGACATGCCGCTGCCTCTCCGCCCGTTCCCGCACGAAAAGCATCAGATAGATTCCGCCACTCGCCATCAGCAATCCGTGCAACTCACTGACTCGATCAAGTTCCCTCTGACCTAAGACCGATCGCCATGCTGCTTCATCAAATCACACTGAAGAACCTGCTGTCTTTCGGCCCCAACACAAAGCCTCTCGACCTGCGACCGCTCAACGTGCTGATCGGCCCGAATGGCTCTGGTAAGTCGAATCTGATTGAGGGAATTCGACTATTGCAGTCAGCGCCTCTAGACCTCTTCGAGGGGACAAATCGAGATTGGCTTTGGCAGGGAATCGGCAAGTATGGCTTTTCGGTGGAAATGGCCCTAGTCGTGCGCGTTGAAGTCAACGGCCAGGAACTTGAGCACGCACTTGCGTTCGACTCTGTCTGCGACTCCTTATTGCCCGGCGATGAGATCATCAAAACCGTTAGTGGCGAGCCAAAGAACGAATGGCAATTTGATATTGCGAACCATTGCATCAACTTCACTTCCGGCGATGAAACGACTCCAATCGAACTCGGCGATATTCGACTGGGTTCGATGCTGGCCTCCTTCCGCGCCACGTCCGATCCATTGCACGTCCCATTGATGCGCCTAGCTGCCAAGTACGACGCCATCCGGATTTATCGCGACTGCTGGACGGGCCGCTCATCACCGGTTCGAAGCTTGGAGCGATTTGATCTCCGTAATTCGAGCGGCCCTCGCGAAGGGAGTTTTCGCAACCGAAGTGTCTATGGAATCAAGCAAAACTTCTCAAATCTCGCCAGCGTGCTTGAGGCGTTTGATTCAACTCCAGAAGCAAGACAAAGAGTTCGTAAAGCGCTCTGCGAGTTCTCTGCTTCGCTAAGCGACTTTGAAGTTCGACGAGTCGGCGACTACCTCGAACTCCGTTTGATTGACGGCGAGTTTTCCATTCCTGCGACCCGCCTTTCCGACGGCACGCTGCGTTACTTGTGCCTGATCGCGATCCTATGTGACCCGAAGCCGCCGCCACTCATCTGCCTTGAAGAGCCGGAACTTGGATTACATCCCGATGTCATCCCGACGATTGCAGAGCTGCTCAAGGAAGCCTCCGAGCGGACGCAGATCATCGTCACGACTCACTCAGACACGCTCGTAGATTGCTTCACTTCGTCACCGGAAGACGTCGTCGTCTGCGAGAAGCACGACGGGCAAACCGAGATGACTCGACTTGATGGCGAGCGTCTTTCGCAGTGGTTGAAGGAGTACTCGCTGGGCACGCTCTGGTCTCAGGGAGAGATCGGAGGGAACCGATGGTGAAGGTCATTGTGTTTGTCGAAGGCGGCGGGAATCGGAAGTTGGATGATGCGTGTCGTCGCGGCTTTCGACAGTTCTTCATTCGAGCCGGACTCAATCCGAGTTGCTTCTCGATCGTCGCCTGCGGGAACGCCACAAAAGCCTGCGAGCGGTTTGTGATGAGGCTCAATTGCCCGCTTCCAAACGAGGTCTCGCTGCTGTTGGTCGACAGCGAAGAACCGGTCGCCGCCGCTGATGCATGGAGCCATCTCTCGTCACGAAAAGAGAACAAGTTGCGACGGCCTGTCGGTGCTTCCGACGACTCGGCGCAACTCATGGTCCAATGCATGGAAGCATGGTTCCTCGCCGATCGCGAGACTTTGAAGGCGTACTTCGGGCAAAGCTTCAGCGACTCCAAATTGCCGAGCAGCGCCAACATCGAAGCCGTTGCGAAAGATCGAACCTTGGAGTCGCTCAAGGATACGACGCGTGAATCGAAGAAGGGGCGGTACGACAAAGGCGAGCACTCGTTCGCAATCCTTGAACGACTCGATGCGAGCAAGGTTGTTAAAGCCAGTCATCACGCCGAAGCATTGATCGCCGTCATTCGCAGCAAGTCGACGGCAGAAACAAAGTAGAGGCCGACCATGTTTGATCGCATCACGTCCAATCCCGAAGTCCTCGGTGGTAAGCCCGAAATCGCAGATACTCGGACTCGTGGGTCGCTCATTCTACGGCAAGTGGCAGATGACTCATTCCTAACCGGAGAACTCGAATCATGAGCATCGCTCGTTTGGCAAAGGACGTTTACGAAACCGAGTGGAAGCAGAGCCTTGAGGCCGAGCATCTCGATGAGTTCGTCGCGATCGAGCCGACTTCGAAGACTTACTTTCTGGGAGAGACGTTTCTCGCTGCCGCGCAAGCCGCCAAACGCGCGTTCCCGGATCGTCGAGCGTTCGTGCTGCGCATCGGACATGAAGCGGCCTTTCATATTGGAGCGACATCTTGAAAGGTCGAGCGTGGGACCCTGAGGCCGACGATTGACTTCCATTATTTCTGTAACAAATTCGCTCCCAAAATTAGAGGCAACGAATGTTTGATCGAATCACATTCAATACGGAGATCTTCGGCGGCAAGCCCATCATCGCGGGCACACGAATCAGTGTGTCGCTCATCATGGAATGGATCGCATCGGGTGCGACTCGCGATCAGATCCTCGCGAAGTACAAGCAACTCACTGCTGAAGACATTGAGCAGGCGCTGCAGTTTGCGGCTCGTGAAGTAGAGAACGACGTCTATCTCACCGCCGAGGTAGTGAGATGACACTTCACGACTTCGCACTGCTGACTGACGAAAACCTAGACCCGGAAGTCGTCGAATACTTGAGGCATGATGGCTTCGATGTGTTGGATGTCCGCGAAGCAGGCCTTGCAGGAAACTCGGACGTCACCGTGCTGCGGCGGGCGACCTTGATGCACCGAGTCGTGATTACCCAAGACTCCGACTTCGGCACGTTGGCCATCGCCAGCGGCGAACCAATCACCGGTATCGTCTTTCTCCGTCCGGGCCATATCTCGGCTGAATTCACGATCGATACGTTGAAGACACTGCTTGCTTTGCCGCTGGAGTTGGTGCCGCCATTTGTCGTTGTCGCAAAGCGGACGGGATCTCAAGTCACCGTCCGAATTCGCCACTTGGGACGCGATCCAAATTCTCGCGGCGACTGATTGCTCCCGGTCTCGCTGTTACAGCCGACAGACCACCTAACTCACTTGTAGAGATAATTACATGCAAATGGTCCGACTCACCATCTTGAGTGCGCTCATGCAACTTGTGCTCGCCTTAGGTCATGGCTTCGCAGCCGAGCAGCCGACGAAGAAGATCGTGCTCATTGCGGGGCCGAAGTCGCATGGGCCGACGGGGAATGGGGTTCATGACTATCCGTGGTCGGTCAAGCTGCTCAAGGTCATGCTCGACCATTCCAATGTCCGCGAGCACGTCCGCGTTGAGTATCACCTGGATGGCATGCCGAGCGATTTGAAGACGCTCGATGATGCGGATTCCATCATGGTTATCTCCGATGGGCGCGATGGGGATCTCTATCAAGAGGCTCCGCATTTTGGGTCGGAAGCGAATCTCAAGGCCGTGCAGAAGCAGATTGATCGCGGCTGCGGTTTTTTGACCTTTCACTTTTCGACGTTCGCTCCGGATCAGTACGCGAAGCAGATCCTCGATTGGTCCGGGGCGTACTTCGATTGGGAGACCGACGGGAAAAAGAAGTGGTACTCGGCGATCACTCATAAAGAGGCCGATGTTGAAATCGGCTCGCCCGAGCATCCCGTCGTGCGCGGCGTGAAGCCGTTCAAGATGAAGGAAGAGTTCTATTTCAATCTGCGATTTGCGGCGGAGGGCGAGAGGCAAGCGGGCGATGTAGGACGGGCACTCTTGCCCGTCTCTGGTGACGACGCGGCTCGTAAGGACGCAGCGGAGAACAAAGACGGTAAGGCGACGGGCAAGAGTGCCCATCCTACAAACGGTCTCAGTCCTCTCTTCGTTGTCCCCGCTCTCAATGGTCGCGCCCCCGATGGCAATGTCGTCGCTTGGGCGAAGCAGCGCAGCAATGGCGGTCGCGGGTTCGGGACGACGTGCGGTCATTTTTATTCCAATTGGGAGAGAGAAGAATTCCGCAAGCTGATCCTCAATGCGATCGCTTGGACCGCGAAGATTGATGTGCCGAAAGACGGCGTTGAGGCTCGGTACTTCACTCATGCCGAGATCACTCGGGCACTGGCTGGAGTCGAGGGGACTCAGAGAGCGGTCGTTGATGACCAGCCGATTCGCGTGCTGCTGATCGCGGGCAACGACGCGCATAAGTGGCACAACTGGGAACGGACTACTCCGGCCATGAAGGCGGCTTTGGAGAAGGATCCGCGCATCAAGGTCGATGTGTCGCTCGATATCGAGGACCTCGCGAAACGCGACATCGGTAAGAACTATGACATCCTCTTGCCGAACTACGTCAACTGGCATGACCCGAAGCCGCTGAGCGATGCCTCGAAGACCGCGTTCATGAACTTCGTGCAGAACGGCGGCGGTGTGCTCTTCGTGCATTTCAATTCGAGCGCGTTTCACTTCTCGCTGCCGATGGCCGCCGAGTCCGATTGGCCCGAGCTACGCAAGATCGCGATCCGAGTTTGGAATCATCACGGCAAGGACGAAGCAAAGAGCGGACACGATGCGTTCGGGCCGTTTCATGTCGACGTCACGCCGATCGAGCATGTCATCACGCAGGAGCTCAAGGGGTTTGATGTCGTTGATGAGCTGTACTTCAAGCAGGACGGTCGCGCGGTCGATCCGCTGATCACCGCGAAGTCGAAAGTCACCGGTCGAGACGAGCCGCTCGCGTTCGTCGGCTCGTATGGCAAAGGCAAGATCTTTCAGACGCTGCTCGGGCATAGCGAGAAGACTTACGACGCCTTTGAACCGCGCGAGATGCTGCGTCGCGCTGCCGCATGGGTTGCGAATCGACGAGTGCTCAAGCTGCGAGCGGAAGACGATCCGGTCGTCGCTGCAGCACCGGCGGCGAAGCCCGCGAATCCGGCGACTGTAATTTCTGCGACACCGCGAGAACTCAAACTCGCCCCCGGCAAATTCGGGCAAGCACTCGACGCGCGATCGACCGGAGTCAGCATTGAGGCAAAGCCCATTCAAGCCTCTGTGCCGATCACCGTTGAGTGTTGGACGAAGCTCGCTTCAAAGGACGGGTTCAATATTTTGGTCGCGTCCGAGCCGAAGAGTTCGGCGACTCACTGGGAGATGTATTCGTATGCGGGCAGCGGTCTCTTCAGCGTCTATCTGCCCGGCTGCGGCGGTGAGTATCGCTCGAACGTCAACATCGCTGACGACAATTGGCATCACGTCGCGATGTCTCTCGAAGCCAAACGCATTCGATTGTTTGTGGATGGGAAGTCGGTGTTGGAGAAGGAGCTGCCGAGCGAGTTCAAAACGCTCGTGAGCGATGTAGGACGGGCACTCTTGCCCGTCTCTTCCGCTACGAATTCGAAGCCAAACGACAGCGCAGCAACGAAGGGCGCGAGCGGGAAGAAAGAC
>CAZNMS010000474.1:0-3297 GCA_964573505.1 uncultured Planctomycetaceae bacterium
TTGAACCTGCTTCTCAAGAAGAGCCACCGAGACCGGTCGGCACGACTCGAGAAGAATCACCAAACAACAACGCACCCTCGCCCGAAGCTACTCCCACGACTTCCTCCACACCACGACCGACCGCAAAAACCAAAACCCCACGCGGTCGCCTCTTTTGATTCCTTCCCCCACTCCTTGTGCCTCGAGAGCAATTCCAACTTCCACAGACCGACCAACTCCTGAAGTTGCTCGACGAAACCGCCCGACGTTCCGCCGTCAGCCGCGCTGTTGCCTTTGAAGATTTTTTGCTTATGAGTGTGTGCTGTTTATCCGGCGGACAAATGGAAGAGCAGTATCTCGCGACCGTTGCCAAGCACGCAAAAGGCAAACCCGGTCAACGCGGTTGTGATTCAATCGCCGAATTGTTTGCTCGCAGTATCGAAATGATGGAGCAGACTCGCGACGAGATCATCGACGTCCTCGGAGATCTCTTTCAGGGTAGTATCACATACGGTGAAAATGGCCAATTTTTCACACCGATGCCCATCGCTCGCATGATGGGCCAAATGACCATCGGCGATCTCCCAGAAGAAGCTCGAAGCGAGAAAAAGAGCGTCTATGACCCTGCGTGCGGCAGCGGTCGCATGTTGCTCGGAGTCGCCGAGCAATGCCCGCATTGGCTCTATGTAGGAAAAGATACCGACCTGCGCTGCGTAAGACTCACTGCGATCAATCTCGGCCTGCGCAACCTCTACGGCTACGTCATTCATGGCAACTCGCTGACGAACGAGGAATGGCTTGTCTATCGCACCGGCTTCAACGGTCTCGGAGTCATTCAGGAACTGAAGATCGAGGAATGTCCGCCCGCCGTTCAACAAGCCGCAGTTCAGTCGCAATCAGAACCCGTTGCTGATGAGCTGGAGCAGCCTTCTCAACCCGCGACGGTATCAACCGAGGCCGCTGACTTGAGTGCTCCGAGTGCACCACAGACGCTGATCGCCGTCGAGCAATCGTCATCGAAACCCAAAGGGCAACTGCGTTTGTTTTGATACTCGGACTTTACGCATCGCGTCTTGCGCTCTGGCGAGAACTGAGGCAGTCTGAATTCCTCGCTCATTTCGAGCGGGAATGAAGCTGTTCATTCACAGTGCCAAAACAGGAGTGATGCGATGAAGGTCCACAAGAGCGACGGAGTCTGCCGCGAGTGCGGCGGACAACTGCAAGTCGTCGACGCCGACGATGCCACCATGACCTTATTATGCGAGGACTGCTGTGACGAGTATCTCGTCGAGCCCGACGCTTTTGGTGATGGGGGCACTATGTACTACGTCGGATTCCTCGCCGAGCAAGCCCAAGGCGTGCCCGATGAACCTGAAGACATCGAAGGCGACTCCGCCATCGACGAAGAATGAGGAGCCATCACATGGATCCTCAAGCCGCGTTAACCGGGCTGCTCGTAGCCCTTGCTGAACAAGATTGGGACACCGTCCGCGAATTGGCCAATGCCCTGAAGAACTGGCTGGATCGAGACGGCTTCCCGCCCGTCACACTCGGAGCTGAATCGCTCGGTCGCGAGTGGCATGTCGCCATCGCTCGACTGACCTGCGAAATGGCAATGGCACGTGCTCGCACCGAAGCGCGAAAGGAGAGCGTCCCATGATGCACTTCAATCGCGAATGGAGCGTTCGCGAGATCGCTACCGCAGAAGAACTCGCCGAGAAACTCTCGTCGCTGACATGGTGTTGTTGCCAAGCGTTTTCGATCGGCAACTACCTCTGGCTCAACGACGCAACATCCCCTGACGGAGCCCAAGAATACGCCGTCCTGAAACGCGAAGGCGACAACAACAGGCTGATTCAAATCGAGTCAGTCGCCATGAGCTGGATGAACCGAGAAGAGATTCTCGACTGCATCCGCGAAACCCTTGCCGGTAAGGACGACAACCACGACTTCCGCCAAGAAGTCACCGCCACTCTACAAACCCCGGTAGAGCACGGCTCCTGCCGACACTGTGAGTGATGCTCAACCGCCTGACTCTCATTTTGAGAGTCAGGCATTTTTGTGCTTGCGATCGCTCAAAATGTCACGCTGTTCTTCGCTTTCGCGAGCTTCGTCGCAGTTGAAGATGCGGCACAACAATGGCCGGGTGTCATAAATCTGACAGAGCCGTTTCGTGCGATCGAAGAAACGGCAGGCGTATCCGTTCTCTTGATCGTTCAGCCGATAGCCGACGACTTCTGGGCTACCATCGCGAAGGGGCTGGCACTCGGCGGCGATACGCGGCTCTCGTTCTCCATCTTCGACATCGACTTCGATGATGAGTCGCTCGCAGCAGTTTCCGCATTGGCATTGGCAACTCACGCTGTCGTTAGCCTCAACACAGATTCGGCAAGCATCAGGAACATGATTGCCCCAATCGTTCATGTAGTGCCCATCGAGCGAGTCCATAGAAGCCAGAGTGCCTGAGCTTCGCTATTGGCGCAATGATCTCCGCAGTCAATCAGCACTCGCGCCTTACCTAAAACTCTGGTAGCGTGAGTGTCGATGACGCCACTCGGTCACGTCCCCATCGACTTGCTGGATCTCTATGAGATGCATGAATGGCGTCATGCGACGGCGATTCTCGCGACAGATTTTCCCGTCGAATGGGTCGAGATCGTCGACATCTTGCGCGGCTTTCGATTGCGTAAGTCAGATGTCGCGGCCAAAGGCGGACGTAAGTCTCCGGTCGCCAATGCTCTTGATGGAGCGTTTTATGCCCGAGGTTGGGTTGAACGTCGTTTCGACACCAAGATTCAGATCGACTCAGACACACACGACTCGCCGACACACAAGGTCGATTGCTTCAAGAATCGCATCGCGCTTGAGGTCGAGTGGAACAACAAGGATCCCTTCTTTGATCGAGACCTCAACAACTTCCGTTTGTTGTTTGATCTCCGCGTCATCAGCGTGGGAGTAATTATTACTCGTTGCGATGCGTTGCAGGACATCTTCGAGTCGCTCGGGAAGGGGAGTTCTTACGGCAACTCGACGACCCACATGAGCAAACTCATCCCGCGCATTGAGGGTGGTGGCGGAGGTGGTTGTCCCATACTTGTCGCAGGAATCAAGCCGACTTTGTTTGACCCTCTGGTATAGTCGAGGCATGCGTTCCAACTCTTCGGAAGCCCGTCGCTTCCACACGATTCTTGCAGATCCGCCATGGCAGTTCTTGAACCGCACCGGGAAGATGGCTCCCGAGCACAAGCGATTGATGCGCTACCCAACGATGCCTTTGAACGAGATCGTCGCTCTCCCCATCGAGAAGCTCGCTGCTGA
>CAZNMS010000474.1:3307-6831 GCA_964573505.1 uncultured Planctomycetaceae bacterium
GGGTTCCGAACGCACTACTTCGCGAGGGGCTCGAAGTCATGGAAGCATGGGGTTTTCGTTACAAGACGAACCTCGTTTGGTTCAAGACCCGCAAGGACAACGGCCCAGATGGTCGCGGAGTCGGCTTCTATTTCCGCAATGTGACCGAGGTCTTGCTATTCGGAGTTCGCGGCCACATGCGGACGCTGCAACCCGGTAGAACTCAGGTGAACTTCATCGCGGCTCGAAAACGTGAGCACTCCCGCAAGCCCGACGAGACCTACGACCTCATCGAGTCGTGCAGTCCTGGTCCCTACTTAGAGTTGTTCGCCCGACATCCTCGTCGCCATTGGGTGCAGTGGGGCAATGAGATCGAGCAGCAGGTTGATGACATTCAAAAACCGTCACTTGCCGTTCGCCGTCCGATGCGTGCATCGTCAAGTCTCATCCTGCAGCCTGCCTGAGCCTGATGTAGTTTGCATTGCAGTGAGTCTCTTCTCTTTCGAGTGGATCATCTCCGAGCGGCGTCTCCGACCGCCGCTCTGCTGTGCTTGATTCGATTCGCTCTTCGAATTGGTCTCGCTCATGTCGCATGGAAGTCATTGCGCGGAGTGGGGATTTCTGGCACCGTCATTCTTGATGGTTCATGTCCGAACCATCGCTCTCATCGAGAGCCCAATGATCCTTCACGTTGCAGAATTGAGGAGTGACGTCATGTCGAAGACCAGCAAGACCCCAGAAAGCAGACAACCCGAAAAGAAGATTGGTCCGTTCGCTAACGGCATCGGCATCGCGATTTGGTTGAACGAAGTTGAAACCGACGACGGCCCGAAGCGATTTCGCAGCATCACGCTCAATCCGCGCCGCTACCAAGATCGAACGACCGGCGAATGGAAGGACTCGGCGAGCTATCAGCCTTCCGATCTCCCCGCGTTGCTCTTCTGCCTCAATAAGGCTCAGGAGTACTGCTACGAAACTCCGATCCCCGGTGCATCCTCCGAGTCCGCTGCGAGCGAAGGCAGTCCCTTCTAACGGGCTCTCGAATGCCGCCCCCGAGTCTCTTGAAGCCCGGGGGCGGCGACCTCAATCCGCCTCGTGTCGCAACATCCGAGACCGTGAAAAACAAGAAGCCCGAAAGCAGGACGCTTCCGAGCTTCATTCATCGGACAGGACATTGAAGTGCCACTATTTCTTGCTGTCCTTCTTGTCCTCATTCGCCCCAGTCGGCTTCGGCTTACCCTCAGCAGGCTTGTCTTTGTGACTTCCACCATTCGCCATGATCTCGCTCCTGTAACAAGGCACCCACGGTCGGTTTCCCACAATAGGAATTTCCGATTTTGGGAAACTCTAGGCCGCTTCCTAGCGTGGCTCAAGCAAAAAACAGTCCCGCACAGGAAGCCGCTTGAGTTCCATGAAGAAGTCGAAATTCACAAAGCAGTACGAAAAACTTCTGGATGTTCTGAAGCAAGCTCGCATCGACGCGGGCCTGACTCAGACGGAAGTCGGCAAGAAATTCGGAGCCCATGCGTCATTCGTTTCTAAGTGCGAATCGGGTGAGCGTCGGATCGACGTCATCGAACTCAACTTCTTCTGCAAGCTCTATGGCCTGTCGCTAGCCGACTTCGTTAAGCGACTCTCACTGGATTGAGCAGCGTTCGGAGTGCTCGTTGGTTTGTCTCGCTCAATGCTCTGCGGAATCACTCGCGTTGCCGGTTCGAGTGACGGTTCTCGCAGTCCCAGCAACTCGCTCCCTCGGCTGTAATACTTATTCAGTGTGTCTCGCGATGCTGCGATGAAGACCGCTTCGAGCAACATGAACCCGAGATCCATCAGCAGCATGGACGAGTCGAAATGCGCCACTCGATAGCAGAGATAGGCAATCGCCGAAGCGAGGCCCATGTTTGAGTAGAACAAATAGTGCCGGTAATGGATTTCGATCAGCAGTCGAAAGGCCGCGACGTTGTTGCCCAGTCGCGAGAAATCCAAAGCGGGCATTTGCACGCCGGTCATGGCATGAAGTCGATCAATCGTCGCCCAACGCAAAGCGCTGATCGTCATTCCCACGATCATCGACGCGACGGTCAGATAGAGAAACCCGCCGAGTGTCGGGCCATCCGGTTGGTTAAGAGCAAACCACTGCGCGACAGTCGGCGAGAACTGACTGAAGCCAATCATCGCTGTCGCTCCCGGAGCCAAGTAGGCGATCAACGGGCCGAACGACTGGTCTGAAACGGGTTGCACAACTCGATTCTATCAGACACCGCAACGCTCTCAAAAACTCCATCACGGATCGTGTCCTGTAACCGGCGTTACATTCAACTTCGCCAGTGCTAGATAGCGATAGAATGTTGCGCGAGAGATTCGCAGTGACTCGCAGATCGCAGCGATCGAGAGCGTTCGATTCTCGTGCATCGTTCGAGCCATGAGCACACGTGGATCGCGAGCCGAGATTGAAGGCCGTCCTCCACTACGACCTCTGGCCCGAGCCGCTTCGAGCCCCGCCTTCGTGCGTTCGACGATCAGTCGTCGCTCAAACTGAGCCAACGCACTGAAGATGTGAAAGACGAGTTCTCCGGTCGCAGTTGTGGTGTCGATCGCCCCATCGCAGAGTGACCGAAATCCAACACCGCGTTGGCGAAGTTGCTCGACGATGTTGACCAGATGAGAAACGGAGCGTCCCAATCGGTCGAGTCGCCACACCAACAAGACATCGCCGGGTTTCAGGCTCGCAAAGCATGCGTCTAAACCCGGTCGAACGGTCCTCATACCCGACGCCGTGTCGGTGAAGATCAACTCGTGAACGACACCATGCATCTTCAAGGCGTCAACTTGAAGTGCAAGATCCTGCGACGAAGTTGACACGCGAGCGTATCCGATGGTCCTGCCGCAAAAGGTCTTAGATGCACCTGCCATTCACGGTTAGATGATACCTTGTTTGTTGAGATGAGTTGCTGAGATCAACTTGCGGCTCCGATCGAAACATGGTGCGAGCACTCAATTGGGTCTCATCAAACGACCGTTTGTTGAGACTGAATGAGGCCGCTCAAATCGCGATCGTCGAGGGACACTCGCTTAAATTCGTGGCACGGAATCTGGCACGGAATTCTTGAAAGACTTTCGAAAAGAAGTGTAAAAGCTAGATGGTTGAGTGAGCCGAGGCGTCGGCGTGAATGACGTGGAACTCGTGCAGCAGTAAGTGTTTACGAATGCGGATCCAGTAGCCAAATTCGATCGAACTTGCGGCCTCCGGAGCCGAAGGTTGCAGATTCGAATTCTGCCGGGGGTACTTAAAAACAAGCACTCTTTTGAATGCGCTGAGTTCAAATCGCGTCTGGGCACTGAGTCCTGTGCCGAACTTATGCCATGTGGTGGTAGAGACTGCCATCGCTGCCATGGGATGACGTCTCCGACAGAACCCCATCGGCGAGTTCATTCTGTGGAAAATTGGCTATGTTATAGGATTTTCTGGCTATCTGGACTCATCCGCAGCCGGGGGCGGCGGTATCATCCGTGTCTCGATTTTCGGCTGATTTGTAGCATGGTTG
>CAZNMS010000475.1:0-6828 GCA_964573505.1 uncultured Planctomycetaceae bacterium
TGACTTCAACCAACCGACCAGCCCTCCGCCGCACAGCGGGGCCAAGTGACCTAATACCGCTGGCACCTGGCCTACGACGAGTGCCGATCTTCCGCCCCGACGATGGCCCGTAGCACGGCGAACTCATCCATCATCCCCGCGCATCACAGTTGCAACTCCGAGACCTGCAATCTGGGCTGATGAAAACTTCGGCCCCCGAGTCGGGGCACCCCTCTGGGTCGCGGGGGTTTAACGGCCTCTGCACAAGTCGAATTCGAACTGACACGAACTTGTGCAAAGGCCGTCAAGCCCCCGGCACAAGGCCGGGGGCGAAGTTTTCATCACGCCACCTGCAATCAGGGCACATTGGTGTCGATGGGTTTGAACTTGCCCCGAATCTCGCTCGGAGCATGTATTTTCAAATCCACTAAGTCCTGATGAGGCGGTCCTCCGGTCAAATAGACCATCACCAAAGCCCTATGCCCGATCCGCCCCTGAGCTTCCTCCGCCTGTAACAACTGCGACAGCGACAACTCGCCCATCGCCAGCGAGCCAACGCGAACAAAGTCCCGCCGAGGTACCCCATCTCCCATCCGAAACCTCCGACCGGGAATCGTCAGCATCAAACTCTCCACGTAATTGGCTGCGGTTATTCGGCGATCGCGAGTGCTGGCGACGTCGATGTGCTGGCGTCGGCAAGTTCCGCGTGACTCAACGCCGTCGAGATCATCTCAGCGATTTCAGATGGAGAATGGTCTGTCGCACTGATTCCGGCCCGGGCGGCCAAAAGTGGGGAGTGAGTTCTAACCGTCTGCGCGTCGACTCCGCGCAAGATCGGAATGATGAGGTTCTTGCTGGAATCGGTCCGCCCCATCGCCACACCGGTTTCGAAGAGTGTCCACGGTCGCTCGAACGACTCCGGCGAAAGGACAAACAGAAAATGGCGTGAGTGCTCGAGTCCGTCCTCAATCGACTCCATGAAGTCAGCGCCGATCCGGATCTCCGAGTCGTCGTACCACACAGTAACGCCATGATCTCGCAGGGCGCGAACGAGCGGCCGGACGAAGTCCCTATCGCTCGATAGCGACGAGATGAAGAGGTCGTACTTGTAAGGGTCATTAGGAATCATGACGTCACTCCGTTTTGTGAGACGCGACCGTGCAACTGGTCGAAATAGTCATCGACATGATTGAGACGCACCAAGTCAATTCGTTTGAGCAGCGCCGGTGTTCCATCCTGCGTGACGAGTTCGTTGGCAGTCAGGCCATGCAAGACACCCACGATTCGTCGCCCCAACACCCAGACGGCTCCAATCTCCAGCCAGATGTAAGGCCGCTTGAGTGCCCACGGAGTGAGCAGCACCAGCAACTCCTTTGAGTCCCGAGCAGCAGCCAAGATGCGGTCCTCAAAGTCATCCCCGTATTCGATATCCGCTTCGTCTAAGAACGTCTCGCCCCCCGAGATCATGTATGTGCCGAGCAAGTTGCTTCGCCACCCACGTATCCTCGGACGAGTGAGAGATAAAGACGCGATAAGGTTCTGCTGACGCAGCCATAACACGTAGCCCTCACCAATTAACTGCCAGCATGCATGCCGTTGAACATCATCACCCCAGCCGCCTTGTAACGGGCCGCTCAATCACCAGTTTGCCGTATCTGCCTACGAATCGTGAGCATCGAGTTGTGCAAAAAACGGACGTTTGCCCCAAACTTCAACTCCTTTCTCCGTTCTAGATGAATCGCTCTTATCGCGATCACTACATCGCTGCATGCGTGACCCACGACCGCCACTTCAGCGAAAACACGGTTCGATTCAACCTCTTTAACGGCTCCTAAGTCGTCTGGCCTGGCGTTACTTTCGAGTCGTTGAGCGGGCTCTATGGCTCGCCCGACGCCCTTAGTTCTGAATCGCAACCGATTGATTCTTCACCATGTGATGCACGGAGATCTTCAATCACGCTAATCAGAGACGTCATAGTTCTCACGAAGGTTGGAAACATTCCAACTCTTATGCCGCTGGAAATGGCGCGTTCCATCATCACCCTTGTTGCACCGCTTATTGGCGTTCGCCAAATGTTCCAAACCTGCAAGACAGCAGGCTGTAACGATTCCCACTCAGTCAGTCTCCGCTTTGCACTTTGTGCATTGGCACGATCGCATGCTGCCAATGCTCCAACCATGTCGGCCTCAGCCGGCAGCGGATGAGCCAAGAGTACGTTCTCAATCAGTTCGATGACCTCGGGGTAAGCAGTGAGGTCCTCGAACTCCAGCGCAGCAGTCTCGCGCGTGTCGTCCGACAACGAGTCGTCGAGCAGATATAGAACGAGGTCCAGTCCCTCCGTGCTGTCGACAGCATCCGCGAGCTTTTGCTTCACAGCATCGAGCGAGTCCGCTTCGAGCCACTCCACATCGCGAACGTCGCGCAACAGTGATGGCAATGCCTCAGCCGTGCGCGGCACAAGGCGGCTCATGTCGTTGTAGTGCAGCGAGTGCCAACGACCGTTCTCTTCGAGAACAGCCAAAGCAGCTCGACCAGAAATGGCGGCACGCATCATTGAGTCTCGAAGGGGATGTTGTGGTCGAAGAAGAAGATGGCAGCCTTGTCGCACTCGTCGCGAAGCACTTTAGGAACGGTCTTGCCTCGATGGGGTCGCGATCGAAGTCCCGCCTGAGGAGCCGAATGAGTGACCGTCACAACGACTCGATCAAACGTCTCGACAGTCATCGTGCCAAAAACCTGCACCTCAATGAACTCATCATCGAGCGAAGTTAGACCTCGGGTGAGCAAGATCTTCGAAAAGTCGGCTGATTGTGAGCCTTTTGAAAGCCATTCCGCCAGTTTGGCAACCCCAAGTTTTCCGCGCTCATCCCAAGTCGCCCGCCAACCCGCCGGAAACTTCGAATGCCCGCGTTCCATATGTCGCCCCGAGTTGGTTTCAAACACACTTGCCCGGCTCGCGATCATCTTCTCCTTCAACGTCACGGTGACCGGAGTGTCGCCTTCGGAATAGCTCGTCAGTCCCGAACCGTCGGTCGACAGGGCCGCATAGTGCACCTTGCCAATGAACCGATCGCTTCCAAGCAACTCTGCCTCTGCCTGAACCCGGCGAACATCCCAGTTCGCATCGTTCTCACCGGGATCTCTGATGAACCGCAGATCGGCGAGATCTCGATAAGCCGGGTAAATCGTCAGCTTGCTGCCAATCAGTGGAGCCAGCTTTGTCAGACTCAACACCATCACAGCCTTTGACTGAGCCACTGCCGCTTCAAATGCTTGAACGACACCGGCGCGATCCGTCGTCGCTTTCACAGCCGCGTCATACCGAGCCTGCAAAGCCGCACGCTCAGCAGCGCGGCTCGCCCGCCTGACATTCACCGGCGGGAGTGGCTCATAGCAGTGGGGGCAATGCTCGAAATTGTCGGCGGTCTCCCGTCCGCATTCGGGACAGGCGTCTTCAACAGGCGTGCTCATCAGTAGCGGCTCCTCGGGGAGCGGCACTGTACTCGACTGCATCCAACGGCAAAGGCAGCATGGCTCGCTAAGCCAAACCGTTTTGTTGCAGCAGGGCTTTGGGGTCGGGGTCTCGGCCTCGGAAGGCGCGGAAGATTTCCATCGGGTGTTGGCTGCCTCCGAGGGCGAGCACGGTGTCGCGGAAGCGGCGGCCTGTCGCGGCGATGACAGCTTCGTTTTCGAGGCCGGCTTCTTCGAAGGCTCCCCAGGCGTCGGCGCTCAGGACTTCGGCCCACTTGTAGCTGTAGTAACCGGCCGAGTAGCCGCCGGCGAAAATGTGGCTGAAGGTGCAGAGCATGCGGTCGTCGGGCAGCGGTTGCAGGATCGACGTGCGTTGTGCGACTTGCCTTTGAATGTCGAGCACCGTCTCTCCCGATTGGCCGGGCTCGGGCGGGATGTAGCCGCCGTGCAGACGCATGTCGGTCATGCCGAAGGTGAGCTGCCTCAGCATCATCGTCGCGGCGCGGAAGGTGCGCGAGGCGGTCAGCTTTGCGAAGAGGTCGTCCGGCAGCGTCTCTCCCGTCTTGTAGTGCTTCGCGATGCCGAGCAACGTCGCGCGGTGATAGCACCAATTCTCCATGAACTGACTGGGCAGCTCGACCGCGTCCCACTCGACGCCGTTAATGCCGGCTGCGTCGGCTTCGTCGATCGTCGTCAGCATGTGTTGCAGGCCGTGACCGAATTCATGGAACAACGTCTCGACCTCGCGGAACGTCATCAGCGACGGCTTATCGCCCACCGGCGGCGTGCTGTTGCAGACGAGATGCGCGACTGGAATTTGAATTCCATCCGCGGCGTTGCTTGAGGACTTGAGACGGCGGCGGTTGAGGCAGTTGCTCATCCATGCTCCGGGCCGCTTCGTCTCAGGACGGCAGAACGGATCGAGATAGAAGCCGGCAATGAGCTGATCGGACTCGTTGAAGATCTCGAAGTAGCGCACGTCGTCATGCCACACAGGCACGCCCGACTTCGCTCGCACGCGGATGCCGAAGACCTTCTCGACCAGAGCGAACATGCCATCGAGCACTCGTTCGAGCGGGAAGTACGGACGCAGTTGTTCGTCGGTGAAGTCGAAGCGTTGCTCGCGCAAACGCTCGGCCCAGAACGCGGCGTCCCAGTGCAAGAGCGGCTCGGACTGACCGCTCGCGGCGGCCAGTTGCTGAATCTCGGCAAACTCGCGCTGAGCGACATCCCATGACGCGGACCTCAGCGTTTCGAACATCGTTTCAACGGCAGCAACGCTCGGCGCCATCTTGCTGGCGAGACTCAAGTCGGCATACGACGAGAAGCCGAGCAACGTCGCCTTCTCGTGCCGCAGTCGCAGAATGCGGTTGATGAGTTCGCTGTTATCGAACTCACCGGACGACGCGCGAGTGATGAAGGCGCGGTACATCGTTTCGCGCAGCTCGCGCTTGCGGCAGTGCTGCAAGAACGGATTGAAGCTCGGGATATCGAGCGTAAAACGCCACGGCCCGGCGTCGGCTGTAGCTGTTACTCCACCATCAGGCCGCGAGGCGTTGTAGGACTGAGCAGCCATGCTCAGCGAACTGCCGGGCAAGCCTTCGACATCGGCTTTGTTCTCGACGATCAGCTCGAACGCCTTCGTCGCATCGAGCACGTTGTTCGAGAACTTCGTTTTGATTTGCGACAGCTCAGACACGATGGCGTTGAAGCGTTCTCGCTGCGGACCATCGAGCCCGATGCCCGCCAGTTCTGCCGATTGAATCCGCTTCGTGACGATCCGCTGCTGAGCCGAGTTGAGCTTGCTCCATTCACCGCCGTCTCGAATGCCGAGGCACGCTTCATAGATTGGTTTGCTCTGCGAAGCTCGCAATCCGAACTTCACGACTTCATCGAGCACGGTCTCGTAAGCCTCACGCAGTTCGTCCGAGTTCATCACTCCGAACAAGTGGGTGACCGGCTCCCATGCATACTCAAACGGACGGTCGATTGCTTCGAGCTTCTCAAAGCATCCGGCCCAACTCGGCGCGATGTTGGCTTCGAGGTCCGTGAGTTGTTGCTCGGCATTCGCGAGGCAGTGACGAACCGCCGGAATGACATGCTCGGGCTTGATGAGATCAAACGGAGGCAAGCCGGTCGTTGCGAGCAGCGGGTTATTGGTGAGGTCGGAGGGAGTCGTTGTCATCAGGCAGAACCTAGTGGGTAAGTTGTGGGGGGAAGAAGAATTACTCGTTCACATGCGCAGTCGATGGTTGCTGTCTCTCGTTTAACCGCATGCCCATCGGGCTGCGCTTTTGCGGCGTCGAGCGCAAGACCACAGCGATCTCGCCTCAGTTGCCGCAGAACGCACGCCGTTGGCGGTGCGGTTAAACGATCACTGCAATGGACGTCTCGTCTGCGAGCCGCTCAGTCACTCATTCACTTCGAGCTTGCCGCGCGGGGACGGGGCGTAGTTCACGGCGGCTCGTTGCATTTGCTGGCCCAGTAAGGCCATTTCGGATGTGCTGATCGAAAGCGACTTCGGATGACTCACGAGCCATGCGTCGCGAGCGGCGAGTGCTGCTGCGAGCGGGCCTTTTGTTGGATCAACCGGGCGCGTGCGGTCGTAGAGCATGCGGTTCACAGCAAGCTGTAATTCATAGTACTCCATTGCTTCGTCGTGCATATCGAGCATCCGCAGAGCCATCGGATAGCTCCCGGCTCGTGAGCGTGCGTCTTTCAGCAACTGCTTCAGTCGAGCCCAACGTGCTCCCGAATAGACGCGAGCCGCCGCGACCTCACCGCCTTGCCGCCAAGCATTCGCATCGAGCGTCCGCGAGTTGAAGATCTCGTCGCAGATCGCTTCAAGCTCCGTGAAGTAAGCCCGCATCGGCTCGCGCGCCGGGCCATAGGCCGCTTGTAAGTATTCCTTCAGGATCTCCGGCACGGGTTTGTCGACATCCCAAAGTCGCTCGGCAAGGAAGTAGTAGATGTGCCCCATCGAGCCCCAGTTTGGCACGAGCGTGTCATACGAGACGTAACGCGCACCGCGTTTCTGCGCGTTCTCGATGTCGTTCGAGAGACGCCAAATAAAATTCGTCGGCACGCCGTGACCGATCTGCAATGAGTTCGGTCGCCACAGGAAGACACCGCCGTTCCTCGACCACTTGTTGAAGCACTCACGCTCCTCTTTATGAGCGTCGATGTCCCAATAGACGGCGGCGTGCTGCACATAGCCGATCAACACATTCGGCAGCGGCCTCACCTTCACCGGCGGCGTATGAGCCGACCCATAGGCATAACCGCCAACAAGCATGTCGGGACGTTGCTTGCTGAGTTCGATCGCCACTTGATTCCAGAAGACAACGTGCCGATCCGTCATCGCGGGGTATTGATAAT
>CAZNMS010000476.1:0-6815 GCA_964573505.1 uncultured Planctomycetaceae bacterium
TCGCGACGAACTTCTGTGTTCAATCCGTGTTTCATCTGTGGCTCAAACCCTTTTTCTGATGCTGCCTTCGACGATGAGTTCCCAATGAGGGCACGACATGCATTGCCTGTTTTCCGAGGCCCTTTCAGGGCGAAGACAAGAACGTTTGCAACTCCCCGACCTTTGTCAGACGCCGCAACACGAACGCGCCGGGATCAAGCGGGCTGAGGCATTTGACCGTCGGCACCCACTCGATGAACTTCTGCCGTTCCGCATCCGTCGGCTGACTCTTCGCGTCCTTCGGCGGCGTCGCATGCGTCTTCACGTTGACTGACGCCTGCTGCCAGTGCTTCGGAAACTCACCGGCACCCGGACGACCGAACGTGCTTTTAAACGAAACGTCGCCTTGCTTCTCGCGGTTGTTCTTGCCGTGACACTCAAGGCAATACGTCTTGAGGAACGGAGTGATCTCATCGCGAAACGTCTTCAGCACCGCCGCCCGCCGAGCCTTCGACTCTTCGTCATCATCCGGCGCCGCAAAGGCTCGCTCGGCTGAGCCGAGCAGCAAGCTCAAGACAACGACGAGCGACAACCCGGCAATGCGATGCTTCATAGTGGAGTTTTTCTGACAGCCTCAGTGTTACATGAGTAATTGCCCGGAACGAATGTCTTATCGCGTACATGGATTCTAATATTCCTGTCGGAATGGACTGCTTAATCATTTTCGCTTAGCTGAGCTGCCGAATCCACGAGTGTTACCGGATGTGGTGAGCGGGACGACGCAATTCACGACTTGAGAATGCGTAATTATCCATCACGACGCAGTGCCAACGACCGAGTCACGCACCTTTCTCCATAGGGAGTCAAAATCCAACGAAACGCGTCATAATCGCGAGAAAGCAAACCGGATCCGATCCCTTTTCTCGTCTCGCGCACATGCGTAACAATACCCAATGCCCGAAACTGCATTCGTATGGCCTCAAAGCTCTTCGTAGATATCTCAATGCTACATTTTTCTGGCAACGACGTTTCGCGTCGGAATTGCACAAAGGCGTCATTAATCGCATATCTAACTGCAGACGTTTCCGGCTCCGAGAGCAAGAGGCGACCGATGATATTGAGAATTGCATCCCATGTCGTGTCGACACACACATCCGTAGAAGCGGTTTTCTTGGAGTCATCATTCCAAGATGCATTGAAAACTAGTCGCACGGAATCAGTTCCTTGAGCGAGTGATTCAGTGCCGCGAGGTCCTTAGTCATATTCAACTAATTGCTTTTCCAATTCTTGTACGCGTTTTTGAAGCCTAATTGTCTCGGTCAAGATATCATCGCTCGGGAGTGTGTCGGCGCGAACCCATCCAACAGCATCAGTGTAGCTCATGAGGTGCACCATGCTTGTTGTGACAACGGCGGCTAGTTCTGCAGGCGACGACCAGTGCTTCACATGCTTCGACACTTTGATCAGGTCGTAAAAAGCATCCAGACTCTTGCGTCCCTCAGAAGTGGTTTCGCATTTCTCGACTGATAGCTTTTGAATGTTTGAATGCAGGAAGGCGAGAACCGGCTTCTTCGACTCTATCGCATATCGATACTCTTTCTCTGTGAATCCCACGCCCAGAGAGTCGACTGAGCCGTATCTACCAGCAAGAATTAAGACATAATAATCACACTCGTTTATCACGCGTTTAATAAGCGACCAAGCATCATCGTCGGTGGCAGGAAATAGTTCCATTCCGGCAGGTATGCAGTTCATTTCGAGCAGTGACTGCATGACTTTTGCACGCTCTTCACGCAGGTCGTCATAAGTGGAACTCACGAAGACTTGATACCGTTTTTTCATTGAGAGACCGCTTGAACGATGAATGGGCTTACTGATTCCTCAGCCAACATTCTCTTGCCAGTTCGAATTCAAAGGCAGGCAGAAGAATGAAGACAGAAGAATAACAATCTCGCGTCAGCAACTGCTGACTGCGGGAATCAGGAGATGATGTCCTTCAAGACGTGACCGTGAATGTCGGTCAGGCGGTAATCGCGGCCTTGAAAGCGGGTTGTCAGTCGCTCGTGATCGAGGCCGAGTTGATGCAGGATCGTCGCTTGCACGTCGTACCATTGGACTTTGTCCTTCACGACGCTGAAGCCCAGTTCGTCGGTCTCGCCGTAGGAGTGGCCGCCCTTGATGCCGCCGCCGGCCATCCAAATTGAGAAGCAATCGGGATAGTGATCGCGACCGAGATTCGCTCCGCCCGCCGTGCGACCTTCGCGGAAGGGCGTGCGTCCGAACTCGCCGCCCCAAACGATGAGCGTGTCTTTGAGCATGTCGCGTTGCTTGAGGTCTTTGATAAGCGCCGCGATCGGCTTATCCATCGTCGCGCACTTGTTGGTGAGTCCTTGAGTGATCGCTTCGCCGGGACCGGTGCCATGAAAGTCCCATCCCCAATCGAAGAGATGCACGAAGCGCACGCCTTGCTCACACAGTCGCCGAGCGAGCAAGCAGTTGTTGGCGAGACTGCCTCCGCCGGGCTTCGCTCCGTAGCTGTCGAGGATGTGCTGCGGTTCCTTCGAGATGTCCATCACCTCTGGGACTGAGGTCTGCATGCGGAAGGCAAGCTCGTATTGCTGAATGCGAGTGAGAGTCTCGGGATGCCCGAACTCTTGAGCCTGCGTTTCATTGAGATCGCGCAGAGCATCGAGACTCATGCGGCGCATATCGCGATTCATGCCTTCGGGGTCGGAGACAAAGAGCACCGGGTCGCCCGTCGAACGACATTGCACGCCTTGATAGACCGACGGCAGGAAGCCCGAACCGAACGAGTTCTTGCCGCCATTAGGCTGCACGCCGCTCGAGATCAGCACGACGAAGCCGGGCAAGTTCTCGTTCTCGCTGCCGAGCCCATACGTGATCCATGAGCCCATCGAAGGACGCCCCGGCCGCGCGAAGCCGGTGTAAGCGAGGATCTCGGCGGGAGCGTGATTGAATTGGTCGGTGTTCATCGAGTGGATGACGCACATCTCGTCCGCGACGCCATGAAAGTTCGGCACCGCATCGGATAACCATTGGCCGCCTTGCCCGTGCTGCTTGAACTCGCGCGGAGTGCCGAGCAGGTTCGGAACGCCTGACGTGAACGCGAACCGCTTGCCCTTGATGAACGAGTCCGGTGCCGGCTTGCCCGTCAGCTTCACCAGTTCGGGCTTGTAATCGTAGATGTCCAAATTCGGCGGCGAACCGGTCATGTGCAGATAGATGACCCGCTTCGCCTTCGCCGCGAAGTGCGACTTCTTCGGCGCGAGCGGATCTGCGATCTTCAAAGGCGCGGCACTGGCTTGCTGCCCCATCATTCCCGCGAGAGCAATCGCTCCGAGACCGGCTTGTGAGTCCTTCAAGAAGTGTCGCCGCGTGAGATGCTGCAAGCGTTCGAGTTCAAAGTTCATAGTTGAATCTCCAGTCAAAGATTCCGAACAGAGTCAACGAAGTGGGGTTAAGCGAGACGCCCGTTGTATGCGGGGCAGACCGTGAAATGAATCCTCGCAACCCGCCGCAACGCCGCATGCTTCGATCGACTCTGACGATTACGCGCCGCAATAGACTCGCCGCAATAACTTCCCCATCAGTTGCTCGGTTCGGCATCTCGATCTTGTGTGAGTTCGGCAGTTGGTCTGAGTCGCTCCGCCTATGACGCTTACTCCACGCCCCATTTTGCCGGCGGTTTCGGACCTTGTTTGAGAGCCTCATCCCGCAGAGGCTCGGGATGGAATCCCAAGCTACTTGTCCGATGAGACAACGGACAACTTCAGCCGCTGAGCCGTCTGTCTTTCATCTTCCTGCCTCCAATTTTCCTGTCTCGACCCGCCTTTGAATCGCTCAACAGGAAAAAGCTGACAGGAAGATTGGAGACAGGAAAATGAAGCTGTAATCGCGGCTACACAGTGATGGCGGCGTTAAGCTGCGGCGGTGAGTTCGAGTCGCTTGCGCACGGCCAGCTCTACATGTTTTGACCGCAGCACTTTTTGTATTTGCGGCCGCTGCCGCACGGGCACGGATCGTTTCGACCGACTCGCTTGCCGCGATTCTGAATCGTTTCGACAGGCGGCAGTTCATCTGTTGTGCCGCCGGATTCGGTCGTCTCGTTGCTCGCCGCTTGAGTCGACGGAGCATTCTGCGCGGCGGTGATGGCTTCGATGTCGGCATGCGTCTCGGCGGTGATGTGCCAGAGAGAATTCACATAGTCCGCTGTCAGGCTTTGCTCGATGCGGAAGATGTTCGCGGTGATTTGATCGCCGATGCGCGTCTTCATTTCTTCGAAGGCCGCAGCACCCTGCAACGCATACTCGATCTTCGGATCCTTCTGCGCATAGCCCGCGAAACCGACTTGCTGACGCAAGCGGTCCATGAAATAGAGATGCTCTTTCCATGCGGTATCAAGGAAGTCGAGCGTCAGCAGTCGCTCGGTGTGATGCAACTCGGGGCGGTACTTGCGAGCGTGCGCCTTCAGCACCAGTTGCCGCACTTGATCGCGGTTTGAGTCGTCGAAGTCTTCAGGCTCAAGCTCAGCCGCGAACTCGCGATTCGCCCATTCGACGATCGGCTTTACTCCTTCGCGGAACTTCAGCTTGTCCTTATCGAAGTCGCGTCCGTAGCGCGGACCAAAGGCCGCATCGAGCTTGTCGTCGAGCGTTTGAATGCTGTCGCCGCCTTCGAGGTAAGTTTTACTACCCTCAAGCAGGAAGCTCATTAGCTCGCCGTAGTTCTTGCCGACGAAGTCATCGAGCTTGATATTCATCTTGAAGCGACCGTTCGCCCAGCCGATGAGCGCCTCGCCGTCGACGCGGAATGATTCCGGAGTGTCCTGCGTCATGAACTGCGGAGTCGCAACGGTGATCGGGAATTGAGCTTCCTTGAACCGGTAGAACTCACGCACCTTCTGCTCGGTGATCTCGACGACCCAGTCATATTCGAGGCTATGCAGTTCCGACATCGGCAACTCGAAGCCGTACTGCCGACCGACCCAATCGAGATAAGCACGAATGGGGAAGTGCTCGTCTAAGAAGATCTCGATCGCGGACAAATCGAACGTCTCAACCGACGCGCAGGCCGCTTGATAGATCGCCCCTTGCATGCCGTCGCGACCGACATCGCGCAGTTGCTGTGCCGTGAACGACGTGCGGTAAGTCGAGTTCGCCCAGTTCGCGAGAGCTTGCCAATTCCAATCGTGCTCGTCGGCACCATCGGGGTGCGTCTCCATGATCTTGTCGGCGATGTCTTCATCGGCACGGCGCTTCGCGAAGTCTTTGAGGAACTCATCGAGCTGTGCTTGATCCATTCCCCGAATGTCGCGGACGTTGGTGTAGATGTTGTGCTCGTGCTGTGCCCATTCGACGATCGTCGTCCAACGGAAATCGGGATCGAGATACTTCTTCGCGTTCCGCTGAATCTGCCCCAAGATCTGCCCGAGGATGTAAGCACGGACGCTCGCGCCTTCGAGAATGCTCTGACGCAGCGAGTAGATCTCTTTCCGCTGCCGATCCATCACTCCGTCGTACTCGATCAAGTTCTTGCGGATGTCGAAGTGCCGCTCTTCGACTTTCTTCTGAGCCGCTTCGATGCGGTTCGTGACCATCTTGCTCTCGATGGCTTCGCCTTCTTCCATACCGAGCGACGTCAGCAGGTTCTTCACCCAGTCGCCCATGAAGATGCGCATCAAGTTGTCTTCGAGCGAGATAAAGAAGCGGCTCGAACCGGTATCTCCCTGACGTGCTGCGCGGCCGCGCAATTGCAGGTCGATGCGGCGCGAGTCATGCCGCTCGGTACCGATGACAGCGAGCCCGCCGAGCTCCGCAACTTTGCGGCCCTCTTCGACCATTCCTTCTTCTTTCGCGATGCGATCGCAGGTCTCATCCCAGACGGACTTCGGGACATCGAGCCGCGTTGCATACCGCTTGCTGAGTTCCTGCCAGCCGGGGTATTCCGAATTACCCCCGAGGATGATGTCGGTGCCGCGACCGGCCATATTGGTCGAGATCGTGACGGCATTCAGACGACCGGCTTGCGAAACGATCTCGGCTTCGCGTTCGTGAAACTTCGCATTCAGCAAGTTGTGCTTGATGCCCTGCTGCTGCAGAAGCTGACTCAGCAACTCGGACTTCTCGATCGAGATGGTGCCAACAAGCACCGGGCGTCCGGTCGCATGCACGGTCTTCACTTCATCAACGACCGCGTTCCACTTCTCACGTTCCGTGCGGAAGATCGAGTCCGGCGAGTCCTTGCGACGGTTCGGCTTATTCGGCGGGATGTTCACAACGTCGAGCTTATAGATCCGCAGAAACTCGTCGGCTTCAGTCATCGCCGTACCCGTCATGCCGGCGAGCTTTCGATAGAGCTTGAAGTAGTTCTGCAACGTGATCGTCGCGAGCGTTTGCGTTTCCTCTTTGATCCGCACGCCTTCTTTCGCTTCGACCGCTTGATGCAGCCCGTCGCTCCACTGCCGACCGTGCATCTTGCGACCGGTGTGCTCGTCGATGATCACCACTTCGCCGCGCTCGACGACGTAATTGACGTCGCGCTTATAGAGGTGCCGCGCTTTGAGCGCGTTATCGAGCAAGTGCGGCCAGTGCATGTTGCCTTGAGTGTAGAAACTCTCGACGCCCGCCAGTTTTTCCGCCTTGCGAATGCCTTCTTCGGTCAGAGCGCAAGTGTGTTCTTTCTCTTTAAGTTCGAAGTCGACTCCGGGCTGCAGTTGCCGCGCGACTTGATCGGCCAATGGATACTTCTCGACGTCGTCATGAGCAGAGCCGGAGATGATCAGCGGCGTGCGTGCTTCGTCGATGAGGATGTTGTCG
>CAZNMS010000477.1:0-6807 GCA_964573505.1 uncultured Planctomycetaceae bacterium
ATCGGGCAACCGGGCGTCGACCATTGGCGACGTCTCGTCAACGCGCCGACCCACTTTCGACACGATGCGGTCGAGAATCTGCAAGAGGTGCTCATTGTCGCGGAACTTGACCGGCGACTTTTGGATCCGGCCTTCCTTTTCGATGAACACGTTCTTCGGGCCGTTGATCATGATGTCCGCGACGCCGGGCTCTTTGAGCAACAGCTCAAGCGGGCCGAAGCCGAACGTCTCGTCGAGAATTTCTTCGATCAGCCGCTCGCGTTCCGAACGATTGAGCAGCGCGTTCTCGGTATCGCAAAGGTGCTCGATGACGAGCCGAATCTCGCGGCGCAGCGTATCTCCGGCGAGATCTCCTAACCGCGAAAGGTCGAGCTTCTCGACGAGCTTGCCATGAATCGTCCGTTTGAGCGTTTCAAATTCTTGGGCTGAGTTCTCAACTCCGGGACGTCCGCGAACGGGAGTAGCAGTTGTTGCTGGGGGCATAGGTCTCAATCCTGAGTACGAAACGAACAACACGAAGAGCGATGCGGACGAGTAACTCGACGATCTGAAATTCGCCGGCTGGCCCGACTACAAGTCCACTTCGAACATAGCTCAGGATTTCGAGGACGAGTCGACGTTGCGTGAAAACCTTGCCCAACGGAGCACATCTTCCCGACGAGACAGCTCTACGTTGACGGCACGACCGCTAAAGCAAGCGCGATCAACACAACCAATCCCCCTCGTTTAGCCGCGTGCCCATCGGGCCGCGCTTTTTCCGCCTGCATCCAGTTGAGGTCACAGAGCCAAAGCCGCCCCAAACAAACCCTGCCGCGCTTTTGCCATCGAGCGTGCAGCCCCCCTGCTCGTCCTCCCTTGCTGTAACAAAAAATGCCTGCAACGCGCAGCGTTGCAGGCATTTGCATGACACCAATCGAGCAGCCTCATCACTCGCCGCTCATCTTCGACAGCAAGCGCCGGCGAACTAATCCTCTTTGCCCATCGACCAGCGCATGTACTTCTCGATGAAGCCGTCTAATTCGCCGTCGAGCACCGCATTGGGGTTTCCGTGCTTGTGACCGCTGCGCGCGTCCTTCACGTACTGCTCGGGGTTCAGGACATAGTGACGAATGGTTTCGCCGCCGAAGCCGATGCGTGACTTCATGCCGCGTTTGGCTGCGACCTCCTGATCCCGCTTGTCTTTCTCGATCTGATAGAGCTTCGCTTTGAGCATCTTCTCGGCCAGCGCGCGGTTCTTGTGCTGACTGCGTTCGTTCTGGCATTGCACGACAACGCCCGTCGGAATGTGAGTCAGCCGAATGGCGGATGAAGTCTTATTGACCTTTTGCCCGCCCGCGCCACTCGCTCGAAAGACGTCCTCGCGAATGATCTTCGGATCGTCGAAATCAACGTCGATATCGAAGTCGTCACCGAGTTCCGGAGTCACGTCGACCGCTGCAAACGACGTTTGTCGTCGAGCCGCCGCATCAAACGGACTGATCCGAATCAGACGATGATTGCCTTCCTCACCCTTGAGATAGCCGAACGCGTAATCGCCTCGAATGGCGATCGTCGCATTGCGGATACCGGCTTCTTCGCCGGGAGAGAGATCGATTTCTTCGACTTCATACCCATTGCGCTCGGCCCAGCGCAGATACATCCGCAAGAGCATGTGAGCCCAGTCGGCAGCGTCCGTGCCTCCTTCGCCCGCTTGCACCTGCAAGAACGCGCCGCAGGAGTCTTCGGGTTCGCCGAGCATGGCTTTGAGTTCCGCCGCTTCCAGTTGCGGCTGAAGTTCGGCCAGTGCGTGCAACAATTCTTCCATCGTTTGAGGCGACGGATCGGCGTCAGCGAACTCGATCAGCACGCCGAGATCCTCAGCAGCGCTACAAAGTTGCTTCAGCGGTTTCACGTTCGCATTGAGCGAACGCAGCTCAGCGGTAATGGCTTGAGCTTTCTCTTGATGGTCCCAAAAGCCGGGGAGGGCCATTGTGGCCTGCAGGTCGTCGATCTTTTTCTGCTTGCCAGCTAAGTCAAAGAGACCCTCGGAGTAAGGCGACTCGCTGCACGACGTCCTGACACTTCAAACGCAACTCGGCATCCATTGGGGGCTTTCGCAATCAGAGAGAAACAAAAAATACATCGCCGACAGAACCGTAGCTGAAGTCGTCAGACTTCAGAGACCCCTGCGGACGGCTCCGAATTCTGACGAATCCGGCTACCGAAGTCTGGGACGCAAAGACCTTTGTCGGAGACACGAAGAAAGGCTGTGGAACTCGAATGAAACGTCCTCAAGACGGTCCGCAGGCCGCAAAGCGCGGCGGATTCTAGGGGTGCGAGTTCGACGGTCCAGCAGGCACGGTGACATCGATGACCTCAGTGTTGAGCAGAGGGTGCCTTCGCCCTCTTCGCGAACTCGTAGCTTGGGATTCCATCCCGAGCCGCAGCGGGATGAGGCACTCAAACAAGTACGAAAACGCCGTCAAGATTCGGTGCGGAGAAAGCGTCAAAGGCGGATCGACTGAGTCGGTCGATGCTTTCATCCGTGTGGGAAATATCCGTGTGAGGAAGGATGGGCCAAAACATGCCGCTCTTGTCCATCCTTCTGCACACGGATGTTTCTCACACGGATAAGACGATTGATGGTGTCTGCTAGGTCACTTGAGCCCGAGGATCGTGAGTTCTGTGTCAAGTTTTGTGGGACGGACAAGAACTCATCTGCCGATCGCCCACCAACTCAAGATGGTCAGCCTTTGGTTGAAAGAATGAGTAATGAGTAATGGAAAATGAAAAGTGCAAAATCTCAGACGCAGCTGCTGCAAGCATCCGCATTTTGCATTTTTCAATTTCCATTAATCACTACTCATTCTTGACTCATTCATGGCCCACTCAACGAAGGCGAGTGGCACTACAACGGACATCTCGTCGGTCGGAGGCAGAGCCTCGTTAGCTCATCGCGCCACACAGACCGAGTTCCCGACTCATACCGGATCGCGATGCCGAACCGAGCAACTGCAAGAGCACCGGATGATCTCGACACATTCCGGTGCCCTTTCGGGGCGAAGACAAGCAACGATTCCTACACTCCCTCGCGCTTCAAACGCGTCGTCGAAACCGACAACCGCACTCAACAACTGAAGGCTGACGTCATGACGAACGACGACACGAAACACACCGACGAAACTCCGCAGCCAAAGAGTCGCTTCTGGTTATGGGCCGGCTTGACTGGAGTGGCGGTCGTCGTGCTCGGAGCCATCGCGTTTTGGAAGAGCAGCAACTTCGTGCTCGTTGAGAAACTCGATTACTTCGCCTGCTCGGGCACGCTCGGGGACGAGCCGCTCATCGCGGAACTCAACTTTCAGAAGGACAGAGACCTGCTCGCACTGATTGCGTTTGCTGACGGTCGGCATTGGTCACTGGCGCATCATCGAGTCGCCGACGGCCAGCATGAGTGGGACTTACTCGACCCGAAGACGGATATCGTCGGAACGCTCCGAGGCAAGTGGCAGCCGACGACAGGCACGTTCGAAGGGCAACTCATTCCAACAAACAAGCAAGAGCAGAGTCGCGTCGTCGTCCTACAAAAGATCGCACAATTTGAAGCAAAGACAGTGGCCCATGGCCTGCGAATCGGCCCGCTGGGTCAACACTCACATTGGCAGTTCTTCACACCCAAATTCGATGCGAACTCGCCGTTCCGCGATGAGGTTGGGCCGAGCACCGTCAGCTCCGCGGGGGACGCCGGATTCTTCGCCGAACTGGCGGTGCAACTGCAGGTTCTGCTCTACGTTCGTTTCGAGTCGGATGAGTACTACGCCACACATCAGCATCTTCTCGATGTGTCGGACACAACGATCTCATTCAAGGACTCGGTTCAATACCCAGCGGGAAACTGGGTGAATTACGTCTCGTCGGTGCTTGCTGAGCATGGCCAATTGCAGTGGCTCAATTGGGGCGGAGATGTCGTGAAGCTCGGACAGGAAGAAGCATTTCAGCAATTCATTTTTCGACGCCTCAATGCGTTCCGAAGACACGAAGGCCAACCGGAACTCGCCGGCCCTGAAGCACTATCGGCACCTCTTCCAGAGGCATTCTCGTTCGCCTTCGAGCGAGCCGGCATGCGCATCGTCATCGACCCGGACTTCTTTACTGTGCCGGGACGCAACGATGCCGAGTTCGTCATTCCATGGTCCGAAGTGCGTCCGTTCTTGAGAGAAGACGGTCCCGTCAAACACTTCCTGCCGCGCGATTGAGACTGAGCTTGAACGCTGATTGCGAACAGCGGTCACGGCCGCCCAACACTCTCACGTTGTGTTCCTCTCCGTTTCCTCTGTTTCCTTCTGTTTCAATTGCCTTTCCTCACCTGAAACGAAAACTCCCAGTGGGAAGCAGAGACTCATCGACTGGCAGTCCCATTTCTGATTGGAACTGCTGCCGCTCGCGCCGCGAGCTTCAGAAGTCGACCTGCGCTCGCAGACCGAAGATGTCGGTCGTTGTCGACGTATTCGCCGGGTTGTCGAGGAACGCGCGGATGTAGTTGAACTGCAGCTTGCTGTAGTTGTTCAAGTACCAGTTCAAGCCGAGCGTGAGATCGGTCAATCGTCCGCCGCGAATGTCCTCACTGTTGAGGTTGATGTGCGACAGTCGCGCTGCCACTTCCCATGAACCCCATCCCCACTCGTCAAAGGGGTCGCTGCTGCGTCCGACGGGATGACGCACCTGAATTCGGTCGAGTGCGCCTTGCTTGCGGTTGTAGGGACGATGCTCGCCGGTCAGAAAGAAGCCCACTTGCGAGTAGAAGCCGGGGAAGTACGCCTGCTTGCCGTTCGTGCGACTCGCCCACAACAAGTTGGCTTCGCTCTGCCATGAGAAGGGGCCATCCACCAATAGCAGCTCGGGGCCAATCATGTGAAAGTGATCGACTCCAAATGCCTTCGTATCGACGAAGAACGGGATGCCATTGAAGTTGCCGGGAGCAGCCAGTCCCGATGTGCCCGCCGGTAAGAGAGCCGCTTGCTCGCCGATGTAGTACTCGGGCACCGTGCGGAACCGACTGAGCCGATCTTTCGGAGCGACATAGTTGTAGCCAAAGCCGGTATGCAGATAGCTGCGACCGTTCGAACTCTCGTCCCACCACGGAAGCGCCGTGACGCGAGCAACTCCGCCATACCCGCCGTTATCGCTCAGCGATCCTCCGTATTGGTCTTGTCCGGGGCGATACACCGACGCCGCCCATGTGAAGCGTTCGTTGTCCGACCAGTCGTAGAACCCGACCGCCAAATGTCGGAAGGGCGAGAACGCCTGAAACTGCAACGCTCGCTCCGCAAAGGTTGTGTAACGAAAGCTACTCACAACTTCTAAAGAGAATGGCTGCTTCCATTGACCGGCACGAACATGACCCAGCACGGGCACGTCGGTGAGTTCAAGCCACAAGTCCGTGAAGGTCGGACGGCCAAAGAAGGCAAAGTCCATCTGTAAGAAGTAATTCATGTTCGGTGCGACGGCGCCATTGGCCGAAAGCCGCGCTCGGCGAAAGCTTGCTCCGTCTTGAATGTCCCCAGTCGCAACGCCTGCCGGGACACCCGAGTTGATCTGAATCGCTTTGACCGCCGCCATGTTGTCAGCGTCTTGATGCACCCAACCGGAGTCCGCCTGAAAGACACCATGAACTTCGACGGTCGGAAACTTCGGCTTCGACGGAGCGGCTTGCAGACCGTTGATCTGCATGCGCAGCGCGTCGAGCTGCTGCTGAAGAGAAGGCGCAGTTGCGCCCTCTGTGATGGAATCCGCGAGGTGCAGGAGCGCCACCTCAGACTGCGCTGGCGGCACGATCTCGTCTTGAGCACTCCCGGTTGCACAAGCACCGAGGCAAAGGCCGACGAACAATCCCAGCAAACTTCTTCGAGCTATCATAAAACTTCCATGTTTGATGACCCGTTGGATTTGTCTGACACGCGAGAAGTGGCCGACTCTGCGACGGCGCGATCTGAGTTCAACCAGTCGCATCGGCGCATTGCAGGTCTTCGAATCCGACAACGGTGCTCCACTCTTTGTGAGTTCGAAGTGGGCGGGTTGTTAGGCCACTTTAATCCTCAGCGACAACGCCAGTTTCTCCCCGAGTAAGCGATTGAGCGTGAAACAAGGATTGTGAGTTTTTCTGTAATCTGGGTTACACTTTCTCCAATGGCGGCGTCGTCGAGTGCAGTACAACGCGATCGATATCGAGCAGCACCTTCACTCCATGTGCGGACTTCGCGAGTGCCAAGATGTTGCTCATGTCGACCTGCACGCCGAATTCTGGCGGCGGTTCAAGGTCTGTGGCGCTGGCATTGAGCACCTCAGACACTCCGTCGACGAGCAACCCGATCTCGATGAGCCGGTCTTGTTGCCGGATCTCGGTGACGATGATGCAGGCCCGATCCGAGCATTCGGCTTCTCCCATTCCGAAGCGCAGCCGCAGATCCATCACCGGGATGATCTTTCCGCGCAGATTGAGGATGCCTCGAATCTCGGGCGGCGAACCGGGCACGGTCGTCGTCGGCATGTGCCTGATGATTTCGCGGACTCGCAGAAGCTGAATTCCGAACTGCTCGTCATCGAGCCGAAAGGTCAAGTACTTGCCGGTCAATGCGGCTCGTTCCCATGCGGGAGCTGCGAGTGTTGCTGGCATCGATCGTTCCTGCTGAAAGAAGAATGAGTCTGCGAGGAAGCGTCTCTGACGAGAGGCCGCGTGCTTGATCGGCACCCGCCAATCACAGCAACCTCAGCCGGAGAGTGGCGTGATGAAAACTTCGCCCCCGGCCTTGTGCCGGGGGCTTGACGGCCTTT
>CAZNMS010000478.1:0-6803 GCA_964573505.1 uncultured Planctomycetaceae bacterium
GAAGGTCTTTGTGCAGAGTCGGTTGTGTTGTTCGAACCGGCGACTCACGGCCGACTGCGCCGCGCAAAAGAGTCAGCCTCGGAGAGGCTGACCTACGGGTCTGAGGCAGTGCCTCGCTCGGCGTTTGTCCGAGTAGCCGTAGCATGGGCTTTCAGCCCGTGCTGTATTTACTCCTACAAACGAACTTGAATCGTCATGAAGACTGCACGGGCTACAAGCCCATGCTACGCGGACAGACTCCGAGGAATTCGGGCTTCCAATTGGAATGCAGGCCGTAGCTTGGGATTCCATCCCGAGCCGCAGCGGTCAAACGGCATCCCAACAATCAAGACTTCGTCGTCAAAGGCAACTGCCCTCAGCAGCGGCTGACGACAACTCGAAACGCCTAAGACAGTTTTTTCCCCGCTGTCGCTCGGGATGGAATCCCAAGCTACGGACTCGCAGGCAGACTCCGAGTGACCCTGAAACAAAAATGTCTCGTCCGAGATCGCTCGGACGAGACATCACGCTATGCAGTCAGCATGCAATACTTGCTACAGGACTTAGTTGAGCGTTGCTTCGCCCTTCGTCCAATTGCACGGGCAGAGCTTGTCGGTTTGCAGGGCGTCGAGCACTCGCAGCACTTCGTCGACGTTGCGGCCGACTGACAAATCATGAACCGCCGACCAACGCACGACGCCGTTCGGGTCGATCAAAAAGATGCCGCGCAGTGCGATGCCTTTTTCGGGGATCAGGACGCCGTAGCTCGACGAGAGCTTGTGATTGGTGTCGGCTAGCATGAGGTGCTTCATGCCTTTGAGGTCTTCGTGAGCGTCGCACCATCCTTTGTGTGAATAGGTGCTGTCGGTGCTCGCAGTGAGCAACGCGCAGTTGCGATCGTCGAAGTCGCCAACAGCCTTATTGAAGGCAACGATTTCGGTCGGGCAAACGAAGGTGAAATCGAGGGGATAGAAGTAGAGACAAACCCACTTGCCCCAGAAGTCAGACAGCTTGACGGTGCGAAATTGCTCTTTCGCGCCATCCTTCGTGCGGTCATAGGCTTGAACTTCGAAGTGGGGAGCCGGACGGCCAACGGTGACGCTCATGTCTTCCTCTTAACTCTCTGTTAGGTGCGATGTGCTGCGATCAGGCGACATGCCTGAGGCTCATGACAGCAATTCTGAAGTGCCGCTCCTGAGCATCGCACGACGTTGAGTGCGACAAGAAGCGGCTCGATACCGTGCGACGCGAACCGCATTGGAACGCGATAAGACGGCTCAATCGAACGACGGCAACAGCAAGCAAAGGCCGTCAAAGCGGGCGGGAGTATAGCCCTGAGGGGTGCTCCATCAAGGAACGTTCAGACGCTCGAACGCATCAGAATTCCCTATGAATTCCGGCGTTTTCATCGTCGATCCGCAATGGATGACGCCGCCGCTTTAATCAGTGTTGCTGACCCCACGCTGAGAGAGCGCAGTCACAGCCAAGAAGAGGAGAGGCGGACCGCTAATAGGTGCGAACCTCTATTCTTCGTTAAGAACTCGAAGGCGATTTGGGCGTTGGTGCCGTTTCATGGAAAACCGTCACATAGGTCGCAAGTCGATAGCCGACTTGCTCTTCATCGCCGATGACAACGTCGGCTCCGGCGCGTTCGAAGTCTGGGAAATGGCGTTGGTAGCGAGACCGCACGACGACGTGAGATGTTGGAGCAAGCCGCTTCACGCACTGCAATGAATTCATCGCACCCGACAGTGCAGGGATCGTGATCACGATCATTCGCGCGGATGAGACATGCGCGTGTTCGAGCACCTCGAATTGAGTTCCATCCCCGATATGGCCTTCGAATCCCAGCGACTCGGCCAGAGCGGTTCCTTGCGGATTGATGTCGAGCACCAAGACTCGCTTCAACTTTCCGGCGAGCGAACGTCCCACCGCTTGTCCGGCAGGACCGAAGCCGATGATGACCACATCGAGCGGCTCATGTTGGGTTGCCCCTTCAGCGGCTGGACTCGGCACGGTCCGTTGTTTCCGTTGGGTGAGCCAGTTCCCGGCGATCGGAGCCAACGCCACGAGGTACGGAGTCACGAACATCGAAGCGATGGTGGCCGAGACCAATGTGAGATGAAGCTCTTGCGAGATGACTCCGCCGCTGCGACCGGAACTCGCCAAGACAAACGCAAACTCACCGACTTGCCCCAAGCACAAGCCGGTTGCACAAGCCACCGAATGTGATTGGCCTGCCGCTCGCAACAACCCCCAGATCACGCTTGCCTTCAAGACGATGATCAACGCCGCGACGCTCAGCACCAACGGGATGTGAGTGACAATCCAAACTGGATCCGCCACCAAGCCCACCGCTCCGAAGAACAACGTCAACAAGACCGTTCGCAACGAAGCGACGTCGGCCCGCAGTTGCACGGCGAAGGGTGAACTTCCCAAGAACATCCCCGCGATGAACGCACCCAGCGACGGCGAAAGCTTCAACACATGCGCTGCCCAAGAAGCGCCTAAGCCCAGAACGATCGCCAGGACCACGGTCAGTTCGCGGTTATGGTCGAACGACAAGGCGCGAAGGACTCGGACAGCGACTTGATTGAGCACCACATACAGAGCGGCGATCAGCGCGATCGCTAGGGCGATGATCTTGCCCAAGAGCACCAACACTTCTCCCGCAGTCCCGCCTTCGGCCAAGAGCGTCATCAACACGGCCAGCGGCACGACCGCCATGTCTTGCACCAGCAGGATCGCGACAGACTGCCGAGCATGCAGACTGTCGATGTCTCCGCGATCGATCAGAACTCGTAAGACGATGGCGGTACTACTCAGAGACACTACCGCGCCCACCGCGATGGCTTCTTTGACTCCCAAGCCAAACAGAGCAGCGACACAGGCTCCGAGCAACGACGTCAGCCCGACTTGAACGGCGCCACTGGCCAGCGTTTTCGTTCCCAACGCCAAGAGCTTCTGTAACGAAAACTCCAGTCCCAAACTGAAGAGCAACAGCGCGACGCCCAGCTCGGCGATGGCTTCCAATTCATGCTCAGAACTCACGACATGCAAGCTGCCGGGACCGCCTAGGATCATGCCCGCAGCCAAGTACCCAACGATCGGACTTTGCTTGAGCCACGAACAAATCGCCCCAAACACAAAGCAACCGCCCAAGAGCAGCACGACTTCGAGCAGTAAGCTCCACGCATCCATTCGAGATCCTCTCTCTGTCTGAGACGGCCTGCGATGAATCGTCTGAACGCTGCAAAGAAGGGTGCGGGGCTACGAGATTTCGTTGCCCCGACCAGAGTTCGGCACCGACGTTGAACGCGTTCCTCAGCTTGCCGAGCGGCTGTTGCCGATGACGATGCCAGCGTCTTTCAGCAGCTTGTACTCGACGCTGTCGACGAGCGCGAGCCAGCTTGCTTCGATCACGTTCTCGCTGACGCCGACGGTGTTGATCACTTCGCCGTCGAGATCGTCTCGGCTCTCAATGACGACCCGCACTCGAGCCGCCGTGCCTTCCGACGAGTTGATGACGCGCACCTTGTAATCAACGAGGTGCAACTGCTTGAGGTTCGGAAAGACTCGCAGGAGCGCCTGCCGCAAAGCGTTATCGAGTGCATTGACCGGCCCGTCGCCTTCACCGGCAACGAGCACCTCTTGATCGTTGACCGCGACCTTCAAGACCGCCGTCGTGACAGCCGGTGACTCGCCATTGGCTTGCACATGCACGTCGTAGCTCTTGCGGCGGAAGCTGGGGGAATAATTACCCGCGACCTTCTGAATCAGCAGATCGAACGACGCTTCTGCTGCCTCGAACTGATAGCCCTCGTTCTCAAGATCCTGCACGCGATCGAGGATCTTCTTCATCAGTTCGTTGTCGTTGTCGAGTTTGTACTTCGTCGCCTTCGCCACAATGTTCGAGCGACCGGACAACTCGCTGACGAGCACGCGCCGCTCGTTGCCAATCTGCACCGGGTCGATGTGCTCATAGCTATGAGCAATGCGATTGACCGCGTGCACGTGCATGCCGCCCTTATGAGCGAACGCGCTGCGTCCGACCCATGCTTGATTGTTGCGATGATTGAGATTCGCGAGCTCGTAGACGTAGTGCGACAGGTCGCACAAACGCGGCACCGAACCCTGCTGTAACATTTCATACCCGCGCTTCTTGAACGTCAGATTGGCAACGACGCTGATGAGATCGACATTGCCGCAGCGCTCGCCAATGCCATTGATCGTGCCTTGCACCTGCATCGCTCCGGCGTCGAGTGCCGCGAGCGAGTTCGCCACTGCGAGATCGCCGTCGTTGTGGCAGTGAATGCCGACGGGCACCTTGAGCGCCGCTCGCACCGCCGTAACTGCTGCAGCCACTTCTTCGGGCAAGCGTCCGCCATTCGTATCGCACAAGCAGACGAGCGATGCCCCCGCCTCTTCAGCAGCCTTCACGGTCTTCAGCGCGAATTCAGGATTGGCGCGCCAGCCGTCGAAGAAGTGCTCGGCGTCATAGATCAGTTCTCGACCGAGCCCTGCGAGATACCCGACCGAGTCGCGGATCATCGCGAGGTTCTCGGCCTCATCGACCCGCAGGACTTCGAACACATGCAGATCCCAAGTTTTGCCGACGACCGTGCAAACCGGCGCCTTCGAGTCGCGCAGCGCTTGCATGCCAATGTCGTCTTCCGGCTTGCAGTCGCGGCGGCGCGTCATCCCGAAGGCAGCGATCTTCGCGTGCTTCCACTGCATCTCGGCGGCGCGTTGAAAGAACTCGAAGTCCTTCGGGTTCGACAGCGGATAGCCGCCCTCGATGTAGTCGAAGCCGAGTTCATCGAGCTTCTGCGCGATCAGCAGTTTGTCCTGCAACGAGAAGTTGACGCCTTCGCCTTGAGAGCCATCGCGCAAGGTCGTGTCGTAGATTTGAATGCGTTGGGACATAGGAACTGCGTTCGTGATGAAGAGACTGAAAACGAAAAAAGCCCTCAGGTCAGGCGACCTGAGGGCTTAGACAAACTGCGTCTGAGAGAACCACTCAACGTCGCCTCAATGCCTCTCAATAATAATTCGAATGCTGGCCCCTCTGCGGGCGGCGGCAGTCTTCGAAGGAGCGGCAATCAGCAACATCTATTGGGTTCCCTGAGTGAAAAGCGGGGCGAATCCTAGCCCTGAAGCACGCGCGGTCAATGCGGTGTTTTCCCGTCGCGAACAACGATCAGAACTTCATACCGCCGCGAATGAGGAACCCATCATTGATGTCAAACTCGGGCGTCGTGCGGAAGCGAACATTGCGATTGAAGACCCATCCGCCTTCGATGAACGACGTCACTCCCTGCTGCTCCGTTCGAAGACCGAGCATCACGCGCCAATCTTGAATCTCCATCTGATCGTGCCCGGCTCCGACTGAGACCTCATAAGCCTCGACGTGATACTCACCGGCAACATAAAGCCATGCAGGCACGCCCCACGGTGTGCCGAGAAACGCGCTGACCTGCGGATTCGGAAAGACAGCACGCACTTCCCAACGATCGTTCGGAGTAAAGACAACACCGGCCCACGGCACGACTTTGTCATTCACGCGGTCCCAGAATTGAGCACCAATGACCCACATCCATTGCGGAGCCGTCCTCAAGAACAACGCGCCGCGACCGTCCCACATCAACGCGTTCGAACCCGGACTGCGATCAAAGTCCGAACCGACTGACGGAGTGAAACCCAGTTCGACGGTGTAGGGACCGACCGTCGGAGTGGTGAGTCCGACATCAATGCCGGCGCGATAGAGGTTGCTCGGTAAGTCGGGAGAGAGAGGGCCACTCAAGCCGCGATAGCTCGCCTGAGGAGCAAACGACCAAATCCAATGATTCGGCAGCGGCGCGGTATAGCGCAGTTCGCCATTGAATTCGAAGATGCTCAAGTCACCGAGCGGCGCACCGGCCGGAGTCTCGACGTCTGAGTTGAAGACGTTTCCGACATCGAACTTGAGCTGCCATCCGTAGCGAAACGGCTGCGGTCCAACTGCTCCGAATTGAGTCGGCCCGCCGCCTTGATTGGCCCACGGATCGGTCATCGGGAACGACGGAGTCATCATCGGCTGCGGACTGAGCGGCTGAGGTGCCATCAAGTACGGAGTCGAGGGTGCAATTCCTGTTGCAGGCTTCTCGTCATACGGCGGCACTACGGTCGTCGTCGCATTCTGACCGCGAATCACAAACTGCTGATCGCCGAGTGACGCGTCGAAGGAACTCGTCACGAACTCGAAGTTCGTCGCTTCATCACGGTCAGCAAACACTGCTGTGACGAGTTGCTCGGTCACCTCGCGTCCCGCAGCCTTCGCGACTGATTCGGGAGACGGATTATGCGCCGAACTCACTTGCGGCAGCGCGATCGCTGCGGCCATGAGCACGGCGGCAAAGCAACGGGGTATCGAGACCATGTTGAGCATCCTTGCTCAGAAGACGAATCGGGAACCTCAGCAAAAAGCGGCTCTAACTGCGGGATGAGCCGAATTCGCGACAACCTGAGTTTTTGTGAAATCTGCAAAGTGGGTCAACGTGACTTTCACAAGCTGCGCAAGCCGAGCGAGTCGCGAAGCGACTCACCTAAGGGATAGTCCGGGAATAACTTCCTGATTCGGTGATTGCTCTCCGTCCGGCTCGCCCGGACGGAAGCCGCGACTGGATAGCTACAACACTGAGCATGTTGAATCACTCTCCGTCCGGCTTGCCCGGACGGAAGTCACGACTGGTCGGCTACTTCCTCGCATCGTAGCTGGCCAGTCGTTGCTTCCGTCCGGACAAGCCGGACGGAGAGCGAAGACGAGCGGTGACTCCTCGCATCGT
>CAZNMS010000479.1:0-6797 GCA_964573505.1 uncultured Planctomycetaceae bacterium
CTCCCTTTCGCAGAGCGAAAGGCGACGATCGATCGCCTATCGGGCCGCGCTACTTGCGAACGGCACTCGGGCGCAGTTCATACGAGAACGCACCGAGCAGTTCACCTCGTTTGACCGAATGGCGTCGTATGGAAGAACGATTCCAGTTGTCGGCAGCGGTCTCTATTCCGGCACGATGAGTTGCAGTCCGTCGACGATCACGTGCCCGTTCGTGTTGAGGTTGCTCACGACGATGACGGCTTCTGTGCCGAACTCGAAGACGCCGAGCGATTCGAAGAGCCCGTCGATCTTCGGCGCGTGCTGCTGATTCACGGTCACGGACTTTGAACCGCCGACATGAGTGATCTCGACGGGCACTATGGAAGAACGATTACCCGAGGCCGAGTACGCCAATCGCACTTCATAGCGGCCGGCCTTTGGCAGCTTCACTTCGAAGCGAGCACTGCTCTTGCCGTCTTTCGCGCCGCCATCATGCGAGTAGCTGCGACCGATCCATTTGCCGGTCGCGGAAGATTGATGCCAATCGCCGCTGAGCTTCGCGTCAGCATCGTCGATCACGATGCCCGACAACTTCTTCGGATCGAGTCCGGCTTTGCCTGCGTCTCCCGTCTCGCGCGACTTGCTGCCTTCGTATTCGAGGATCTGCCCGTCTTTGAGCAGTTGCTCGCGCAGCTTTGCATACGGCACGTCTTGCACCGCTTGCTGAGCGTCGATCGCCATTACGGCGGCTGTCGCAGCGGACTGGCCGAGAATCATGAAGACGGGCTCCATGCGAATCGAACCGAAAGCCAAATGCGAACTCGAAACGCAGACGGGCACGATCAAGTTTTGGCACTCGGCCTTCTTCGGCAACAACGAGCCGAATGAGATCTCATACGGTCCCTTCAAACCGACGCCGATGTCGCCTTCGTTCTGCACGAAGCCTTCCTCAGTGATGTAGCGCTGCACGTTGTGCGAGTCGATTGTGTAAGAACCCATACCCACTGATTCGGGAGTCGGACGCTTCTTGAGCAACTCGTTCTCCGTCATCACATAAGTGCCGATCATCCGCCGTGCTTCGCGGACATAGATCTGATGAGGCCAGTTGCCATTGTCCGTGAACTCGTCCTTCGCGAGTCCCCACTTCGCCATTGCCTCACGCACATCGGCGGGCACGCGCGGATCGTTCGCGATGAAGTAGAGCCATCCCTGCTGATAGGTGCGGTGCTCGGCAAGGATCGCGGCCCGACGCTCGTAAGTGGCGTCGGGATAGTCGTAGTTCATGCCGATGTTGTCGGTGCTGAAGGGACCGTGATTGTTGGTGTCGGTCTTGTGATTCGGGATCGGATCAAACTTGTGAAACGTCTCGCGCCAACCGGCAGCGAAGATCCGCAGCAAGAGTTCGTACTGCTTCGCGTCGTAGCCCTCGGGCTTCGGGAACGGCACGCGGTTCGGGTCATGCTGAGTCAAGCACATGCGGTAGCAATAAGCCTGCACGCGATGATCTCCGGCTCCGTACTCACCGGGGGTAACAATACTGACACGCGGCAGCACGCCGCTCTTCGGATCATCGGGAATGACATACGGACTGATCTTCTTCTTGACTGCTCCGAAGTGATGACCGTGATGCAAGACGCCGGTTTGAATGCCGTTCCAATTCTCGTCGTAAGTGGCGCGGGCTTCGCGACCGACGTGATAGTCGACGCCTGCCGCAGCGAGCAGATCACCTTCATACGTCGCGTCGATGAACATCTTCCCGACGAAGGTCTTTCCGCTGAGCGTTGTGATCGAGGCAATGCGACCGTCCTTCTTCACAACGCCCTTCGAAACGCGCCCCTTCTTGCCGCCGTCGGTGCCGCGATCGAGCCACTCATTGCGGAGCACTTCGATTTGATTATCGGCAATAAAATCTTCGAAGACTTGCTCAGCGGCATGCGGTTCGAAGATCCATTGAGTGCGTTGAGCACCGTCGACCGCCGGCGTCCCTTGCCCCTTGCCGCCGTACTCGGACTTCTTCATCCACTTCCAGTTCTTGTCGGCGTCGTAGTGCTTCCAAATGCGGTGATAGAACTCGCGCGACAAACCGCCGATGACACTTTTATTACCCGTGTCCGTGAACCCGAGTCCGCCGCTGCTCAGTCCGCCGAGATGCTTGTCGGGACAAACGATGACAACGGACTTGCCCATCCTTTTTGCCTGCACAGCGGAGATCACTCCCGCCGATGTGCCGCCATAAACAACGACGTCGTACTCAGCCGCCATTGCAGGCGAGAGCAGAACTAAGAAACCGAAGAACGCGATAGCCAGTGCTTTCATAAGGCAGTCTCGAAGAACGAAGGATGCGAGGAAGTCATGAGTGGTCGGGCAGCATGACGATTGAAACGCAACGAGTCACAGCACGCGTGCGATCTCGAGTCGAGAATCGCGTTGCTACCCCGTGCCGTTCGAAGTGAATCCGTTTAACCGCGACCCTCTGGGGAGCGTTTTTCGATCGTAGACGACGATTCAGAAGGGCGTGCCGGGCACACCCATTTCATTTTCGCCTAGCCGGTGAAATCACAGTTGCCGCCCTATGTATTGCCAGTCTATACGTCGCGACGCCATGCATGGTGTCGCGATAGGTGCGACAAGGCGCGATGAAAGGAGACTGTGATGAACGACGCGATCAATCCCGAGTTACTGCGCGGCAGCCTTGAGTTGATGGTGCTGTCGGCGCTGTCGAGCGGGAAGCAGTACGGGTATTCGATCCAAACGCGACTGTGGGACACGAGCCGCGAGGTCATCGACCTGAAGGCCGGGACGCTCTATCCGATCTTGCACAAGCTTGAGAAAGAAGGGCTCGTGAAGAGCCACTGGGAAAACGAGACGGGCCGCCGCCGTAAGTGGTACGAATTGACGGCTGCTGGGAAGAAGCAGTTACGCAATCGAGCCGACGAGTGGCGACGCTACGTCGATTGTCTGCGGCGCATCTTGGGGCCGCTCGGCGAGTTGACGCCTCAGCCGGCGTGACGCACTCACAGCGACCCCGACTTCAACATCTCTCTCATAAGGACCGCTGCTATGCCCGAACGTGAGTTTGAGATCTACCTCTCGGTGCTCGGCCGCTTGCTGCGGCTGAGTTCGAAACAGAAGGACGCGATTGCGGATGAACTTCGCGATCATCTCGATGAGCGATTGGCTGACTTGATGCAGTCGGGAATGTCGCGAGAGGACGCCATTCAGCAGGCTCTCAAAGAGTTCGGCGACGTCTCGGGACTGGCACTCGATTTCACGAACGCATCCCGCATCCCGTTAAGGAGGCTCGCTATGAGGACTGGTCTTGCTGGTTCAGTTGTTGCCGGCATCGCGATGCTCGGACTTTTCATGTTTGCCCCCGAACCGGAGCGCGGCCGGCCGCTCGTGTCCGTCGCGCATGCCGAGCAAGACAAACCGGCAAACGCAGAGACTCCAAAGCCGGTCGAAAACAAGAAGGCCGAGAACCCCTCGGAGTTCCTGAAGGATCCCGAACTGTTCCCGAAGTTCATGACCGAGAAGTCGGGGTGTAATTTCGCGGACACTCCTCTGACCGACGTCGTCGAATACCTCGCAACCCGGCACAAGATCACGATCAAGCTCGACGTGAAGAGACTCGCGGAATCGGGAGTCGAAACGGATTCGCCGATCACTCTCTCGCTGAGCGACGTCACGCTCGAAGAGACGCTGCATCTCTTGTTACAGCCACTGAGTTTGGGATGGCGCGTTGATGGCGACATCGTCATCGTCTCGACGATTGAAGCACTCTTAGAGACGTATTCCGCCCGACACTACGACCTGACACGCGCGTTGCATGTCGGGCACAGCCTTGAGTCGATCAAACGCGCACTCATCGAGACAGGACCTCTCGGTTGGGAACAAGACGGCAGCGGTCGCGGCACGATTACGACCTTCAACGACACGTTGATCATTCGGCAGTCATATGCGGCGCATCGCGAAATCTCGCGGATTTTGGCGGCGCTGGAGTACCCGCAACGCGTGACGCCGCTCGTGCAGCGATCAAACGAAGACAAGATTCGCGCCGCGTTGCGACGCTCTGCTGAATGTAACTTTGCCGACACACCGTCGGCTGATGTCGTCAACTATCTCGCCACTCAAGCTGAGATCCCGATTCTTCTAGACAACTCTGCACTCACGTCGGCGGGAGTCGCGGTAGATGTTCCTGTGACTCTGTCGCTGACCCAGAAACCGTTGTCTCAGATCCTCCGACTGATTCTGAGTGAACTCGAACTGACAACGATCCTGCAGGACGGAGTGTTGCTCGTCACGACGAAGGACGAAGTACCGAATCGCATGGAAGTCGTTGTCTATGACGTTGCTTCGCTTGTTGTCGATTTCCAGTCGCTATGCGCCGTCGGTCATGACTTATGTATTCGCCAACGAGCTGATGATGAGAAACTGGAGACGCTCGTCTCGATGATTCACAGCGCAACGAGCGGTTACTGGGAAGACTCCGGATCGGGCTCAATCGTGCCGATGGAAACGGGGCTCCTAGTGATTCGATCGAGCCAAGCGGTTCATGAGGAGATTGCTGACCTGCTCAACCGGCTGCATGAGAAGACTGCTAAGTCGAAGAAGCCCGTCGAACCGAAGCCGGTTGAGCCGAAGCTGATCTTGCGGAACTATCTAATGCCAAAGGAAACAGCCATTGATCTCTACGACAGCTTGAAGGATCTCGTTGTCGCTCCCAGTTGGAAGCTCCCCGTTGGCGGCGAGTTGCCCGTGATTCATGTCGTCACAGCGGAACCGATTTTGATGCCAGTTGAAGGCTACATCGTCGGCGGGCCGGTCGAGATTCGAGTGCCGGATCCGAAGACTCCTGCGAAGGCCGATCCGAATAAGCCGGCGCCGCAAGGACAAGCAGGGTCGGTGAAGAGCACGCTCGTTAAGCCTCAATCAAATCTCGTCATTCGGCAGACGCCGGAAAATCATCGCGAGATCGAACGCTTCATCCGCAATCTAACCGGCGATGTGTCGCTGCGAGGCTACGACCCGACAAAGAGCGGGCCTCCAAACGGCGGCGGATTCGGCGGCGGGGGCTATTGATGCGGGTGTAATCGCTGTTTCAGCACACGAGGAATCGCGCACTCGTTCCCAAGCTCTGCCCCGAAAAGTAGCTTGGGATTCCATCCCGAGCCGCAGCGGGACGACGTTCGCTTTCACTCGTTGAATTGGCCGTCATGAGGGATCTCGCAGTCTCGTTTTCATCCCACACAACGTCCGCCGGACATCGAAGACTGCTTGAGAACGCATCTTCGGATGCCCTGCTTCCAGTCCCGTGCTGCGGAACTCGATTCACGACGGAAGAACTGGACGGCAAGCAAGAGCTTGCGGACGGCTCGTTCCCAAGCGGAGTTTGGGAACGAGTGCCATGGTGTTTCTTCACTCCGCCTTCTGCTTGCCCTTTGGCGCCTTCAGTCCTTTCGGTCGAGCGTGCTCGTACTTCGCGAGGGCTTCGATCAGTTTTGCGTGCTCGGCGGCGATGTCGGGCTTGAGCGTGCTCGGGTCGATTGGTTTGCGGTCCATATCTTCGCTGCTGACGTCGAAGCAGCGTCCGTCGCGATAGAGCTTGAGGTTTGCCGAGCGTGCAAACTCATGCTTCGTCGGTGCTGATCCGTCGCGGCTGTACCAGCAATAAATCCACTCGCGCGGACTGCCTTTCTCGCCGCGCAGTTGCGGCCAGAAACTGCGACCGTCGATCTTCAGTTCGCTCGGCACAGTGATGCCGGCGGCTTCGCAAATCGTCGGCAGGAAGTCCGTCGAGTCGATGAGATCCGAAGTCACTTTGCCGCTCGGAATTTTCGTGGGCCAATTCGCGATCAGCGGGACGTGCATGCCGGTCTCGATCGTTTGCCCTTTTCCGCCGATCACCACTTTGTCGCCCATCATCGACTTCATGCCCGCGCCGGTGCCGTTGTCGCCGACGAACAGAATCAATGTCTTCTCGCGTAGGCCGAGCTGCTCCAGTCGCGCGATGAGTTTGCCAATGAGCTTGTCGGCGTATTGCACCATATCCCCGAAGTGGCGGTGCTTCGTCGAGTTCTCGTCGCCGCGAGCTTCTTTGGGGGTGCTCTTTTTCTTACCCGTGCCCGGCTTGCCCGAGTCGTAGTCGTCGCTATCCGGAGTCGCGACGAAGGGGTCATGAGTCAGCATCATCGGGTAGTAGAGGAAGAACTCGGAGTCCTTCTTGCGCGAGACAAAATCCATTGCATAGTCGTTGACGATGTCGGGGCCGTACTCGCCGTTCGAGTAGTCGATCTCTTTGCCGTTCACTTCGAGACCGGGGTTCTTGTAGCGCTCGGGGCGTCGAGTGAGTTGCCATAAGCAGTACTCATCGAACCCGAAGTGAGCCGGTAGAGCGAAGTCGTGACCGAGCTGCCATTTCCCTGTAATGCACGTTGCATAGCCCGCTTTGCGGAAGAGCTGACCGAACGTCGTCGCGTCTTTCGCGAGCGTGCCGAACTCGATGTAGTTCCGCACGTTGTAGATGCCGGTCATGAGCTGCACGCGAGTCGGAGTGCAGAGCGGCTGCACGAAGCAATGAGTAAAGCGCGTGCCCGTTTGAGCGAGCTTGTCGAGATGCGGCGTCTTGTACGACGTGCCGCCATTGGCACCGACGAGCTCGTATCCGAAGTCGTCGGCCATAATGAGAATGACATTCGGCCGATCGGCACCGTCAGCAGTAGCCGTCAGCGAACCGACGATGAGTCCGAGTCCGAACATCCAAAGAGCAACAAGTCGAAGCATGCGAGCATCTCCTGAGTTCAATGTGCGGCCATGAAGCC
>CAZNMS010000480.1:0-6783 GCA_964573505.1 uncultured Planctomycetaceae bacterium
GGACGGCGACGGTGTGCCCGATCTGGCCGTCGGGGCCTTTTTCGATGGCGCGGGCGGCGCGAGGCACGGGGCGGTGCATGTGCTGCTGCGAAATGCCGACGGCAGTGTGAAGCAAACGGTCGAGATCAACTCGACCACGGCCAACGGCCCCACGCTCAGCAAGAATGACTTTTTCGGGGCTTCGGTAACGTCGCTGGGTGATCTGGACGGCGACGGCGTGCCCGATCTGGCCGTCGGTGCCAGTGGCGATGACGCGGGCGGCTCGGATCGCGGTGCGGTGCATGTGCTGCTGCTGAATGCCGACGGCAGCGTGAAGCAGACGGTCGAGATCAACTCGACCACGGCCAACGGCCCCACGCTCAGCAATTGTGACAACTTCGGGAGTTCGGTGACGTCGCTGGGTGATCTGGACGGCGACGGCGTGCCCGATCTGGCCGTCGGTGCCTTTCGCGATGATGCGGGCGGCTCGGATCGCGGCGCGGTCCACATCCTGAAGCTCGCCCCGCCGGCGGCGGACTTCGTCGTGACCACGCTGGCCGACGAGGACGATGCGGATACGTCGGACCTCAATGACCTCTCACTCCGCGAAGCGATCCGGCTGGCGAATGCGAATCCGAATGACTCGGACATCACGTTTGATCTAAGCCTCTTCGAGGGCTCTGCCACGATCACGCTCGGCGGAACGGAACTCGCGATCTCGTCCAACGTGACGATCACCGGGCCGGGAGCGAGGACGCTTTCGATCAGCGGCAACAAGTTGTCGCGCGTGTTCAACGTCGATGACGGCAGTGCCAAGACAGATGCAACGGTGGCGATCAGCGGCCTTTCGATCACCAATGGGGCGGCGGATTTGGCTGCGGGTATTTTCAACGCCGAGGCGCTGACCCTCACGGCCACTTCGATCCAGAACAACGAGAGCACCAGCAGTGGAGCCGGCATCTATAACAACAGAAGCGGCAATCTCACCGTTGTGGACAGCACGATCCGCAACAACAACGCCGCCTTCGACGGCGGCGGTATCGCCAACGATGAGGGGCAGCTCACCGTGCTCAACAGCACGATCAGCGGCAACACGGCATCCAGAGGCGGTGGCATTGCGGAGTACTACGGAACGGTCGCGCTCAAGAACGTCACGATTACGGGCAACTCCGCCACGGACGGTTCTGGCGGCGGTCTGTTCATCGAGGAGGATGGCGTCGAAATGCACAACACGATCGTGGCCGGTAACACGGCTGCGGATGGTGGCAACGACATTTTCGATGAACTCGGCATGGCCAATGGCGGATTGAGTGCCTCGTCGTCGCACAACCTGATTGGCGATCCGACCGGCTTCGATGCGCTGAGTCACGGCGTCAACAGCAACATCATCGGCGACGGTTCGGGTGGAATCCGTCCGATTGCGACGATCCTCGATACCACGATCGCCAACAACGGCGGACCGACAGACACACACGCTCTGGTCGAAGGCAGCCCGGCGATTGATGCCGGCGACAGCGTGCAGGGCGCCCATGCCGGGGACTTCGATCAGCGCGGCGAGGGCTTCCCACGGGTGAGTTACGATGTCATCGACATCGGTGCGTTTGAGTTCTTCGTGGCTCCGACGCTGAGCGTCACGCTTTCGAATGGCGTGCTGACTGTCAGCGATGGCACCGACGGTCTTGTCAACGACTTCACCGTCAGCACGGAAGGCACTGATCTCGTCATCACCGACGCGAGCGAATCCTTCTCTGAAGCGGACATTGAGGACATCACGGACGCATTCCTCAGCAATGGCAACCGCACGCTCACGGTGTCGTTGAGTTCGATCTCATCGGGGATCGTCATCAACGGAGTCGGCGGGACCGACTCGATTCTGGTGCTCGATACGCATCTCGGAGAGCGAACTTTCACGGCGAAGGCCGAGGCGATCACGGTCGATACCGAGACCAGTTCCACACTCGAAGGCAGCGCCGTCACGCTCGTTGCGGACTCACTCGAGATCCTCGCCAACATCGAAGTCGGGACGGGCACTGTCACTCTGGAGCCACAGACCGACGGGCAGCTCATCGACCTCGGCACCGAGATGTGGGGGCAGCTCAGTCTGACCGATGCGGAATTGGACTTCGTCACCGCCGGAACTTTGATCATTGGCAACAGCAAGAGCGGCGCGATCACGGTCAGCAGCGACATTGATCTGACTGACACGCCGACGGTGGCAGCATTGTCTTTGAAGACTTCCGGCGGAGTGAATGGCTCTGCGGGAGCACTCCAAGCGTCAAGTCTGGCCATCACGGCAGGTGGCGCGGTGACGCTGACCGATGCTCAGACCAACATCGGCTTGCTGGCTGTGACGACATCGGGAGCGGTGACCGTCACTCAGAAGAGTGATCTGACGATCGGGACGGCTTTTGGTCTCAGCGGATTGGATAACACGAGCGGTTCGGGTGATGTCTCGGTGACGATTTCAGGCGGCACTCTCACGGTGAAAGACTCTGGCCTGAGGTCCGATGGAGCCGTGACGTTGAGTGCTTCCGGAGCCGTCGTCGTGCAAGACGGTGCCCTGAATAACTACAGCGGGACAAGCGACGTCACTGTCGTCAGTACGGGCTCGAGCGTGTCGGTTGATGGAGCCGGGATTTTGTCCTCAGGACAAATCTCGGTCACCGCAGAGACGGACGTCACCGTCAGTGGCTCGGGACTCAACAACACGGCCCCACAACTCGCCGGTCAGAACTTCGTGCGGTCCAGCATCGCAGTGGCGTCACCGGAGATCATCGTCACCGCAAAGACGGGCACGATCACCACAAACGGCTCGGGGGTGCGAAGCGACGGCGCGGTCACACTGACGGCTGCCGGTGCGATTCTCGTTCAGGGCAGCGGCATCGATAACCGTTCGGGGAGCGAAGACGTCTCGGTGACTTCGACGGGAGCGGGCATTACGACGTCCGGCAACGGCATCACCTCGGCGGGCAATGTCACGCTCAGTGCTGCAGGCGACATGACACTGGCCGCGATCAACAATTCGTCGGGTACCGGCACGGTCTCGATCACGACAACGATCGGCACCATCACCACCAACAGTGGCTCGATCACCAGCAAGGGCAATGTCAGCTTCCACGCGCCAGGGTTGATCACTGTCGGCAGCAGTGGCGTCAACGTGACGAGCAGCAGCGATCAACCGACGGTCACGGTGACTTCCACGGCTGCGGGCATCACGGTCACCAGCGCCGGAATTCAAGGCAAGGGGGCCGTTTCACTCTCAGCGGCAGGCGACATCGCCGTGGAAATTGGCGGCATCGTCAACACGTCCGGCACCGGGAAGATCGACGTCGTGACGTCGTCCGGTGCGGTGGCGATTTCGAGCTCCGGTTTGCAGAGCAAGGGGAACATCACCGTCTCAGCAACCGGAAACATCTCCAGTACCAACGGAGGCATCAGCAACTCGTCCGGCAGCGGCACGATCTCAATCACAACCTCCGGCGGCGGGATCAGTTCTGACCAAGCGGGCATCCAGAGCACCGGCGACATCGTCCTCTCGGCAGCGGGTGACGTCCGCGTCATTAATGGAGGGGCAGTCAACACATCCGGCACAGGCAAGATCGACGTTAAGACCACCGTTGGAACCGTGACGATCTCCGGCAGCGGTCTGCAGAGCAAAGGGAACATCACGGTCTTGGCCCCTGGAGCGATCGACATCTCGCAAGGCGGCGTCGGGGTAGATTCGAGCGATGCCGCAACAATCTCGATCAGTTCCATCGGAACAAGTGGCTCAATCACGAACGGCAGCGGCGGGAACATCACCGGCAAGGGGAACGTCACGCTGACCGCCAATCAGATGCAGTTGGGCGGAACCGTGTCGGCCTCCAATGGCACCGTGACGATTAAGCCGACAACCAATGCGACGGCAATCAACCTCGGCACCGAGACCCAAGGGCAACTCAGCCTGACCGATGCAGAGTTGGACTTCATTACGTGCAAGACGATCGTGATCGGCAGTGCGAAGAGCGGAGCGATCACGGTCAGCGCGCCGCTCGATCAGCCGACGATCAACACACTCTCGTTGTTCGGCAACACGACGTTCGCAGCGGACTCGGGCTACACCTTCCAAATCGGTGGCACAACAGCGGGAACGCAGCATGATCAGATTCAAGTGACGGGCTCGCTGACGATCGACTCCAAAGCAGCGGTGTCGTTCGCGGCCGTGAATAACTTCGTGCTGAACCCGGCGGACCAATTCACGCTCGTGACCAATGATGGCAAGGCCGACGCAGTGACGGGCAACTTCGGCAACTTGCCGATTGCTGACTTGCTGGGTTCGGGACTGCCGGGCTTCGTGAATACCAATGGCGGAGACGGCAACGATCTCGTGCTCGTCTCTGACACAACGCCGCCTGACGTAACTGTTACACCCAACTCCGGCGTGACGAACGCGAGTTCGATCACCTTCACGTTCCAGTTCACCGAGACCGTCACGGGCTTTGATGCCAGCGATGTCACGGTGTCGAACGGCACGAAGGGAGCTTTCAACGCGGTCGATGGCGACACCTACACATTGGTCGTCACACCAACGGCCGATGGCACGGTGACGGCCAGTGTTGCTCAAGGCTCGGCGGTTGATGTCGCGAACAACGGCAACACGGCCGGCAGCGGTTCGATCACCAGCGATCGCACGAAGCCGACGCTCACGATCACTCCGCCGTTCACTCAGACGAACGCGAACTCCTTCACATTCACGTTCCAGTTCTCTGAAGCTGTGACGGGATTCGTCACGAGCGACGTTGTCGTGACGAACGCGACGAAGGGCACCTTCACTCGAGTCGATGCCGACACTTACACGCTCGTTGTGAATCCGACTGCCGATGGCGGAGTCGGCATCTCGGTCGCGAACAACGCGGCTCGCGATGCTGCGACAAATGGCAGCGTTGCCGCAACGGCTTCGATTCGCAGCGACCGCACGGTGCCGACGGCTGTCATCGGTGTTCCATCCAAGACGAAGACGCAACTGGGACCGGTCAGCTTCCCGCTGACCTTTGCCGACGCGAACTTCGATGTCAGCACGCTGACCGCGAACGATGTAACGCTTAATACAACCGGAACCGCAACGGGCTCGATCAGCGTTGATGCGGGGACCGGCACGACTCGCACCGTGACGATCGACAACATCTCGGGCGAAGGCACGCTCGGCATCTCGCTCAAGGTGGGGACGGCTCGCGACAAGGCGGGCAACGTCGTCGCGGCGACCGGCCCGAGTGCAACCTTCACCGTCGTGAAGGGCATCACGGTCACGCGAGATGCCAGCGGCAACTTGCTGATCTCCGACACGAAGACCGCCGGAGTCAACGACGCTCTGACGATCACGGCTGATAACGCCAACCGCGTCTACATCATCAATGAGCCGACGGCGTTTGTGTCGTCGACGGTGCCCGGAGCCGTGCAGGTCGACGATCACACGGTCACGGTCGGCTACTCAAGAGTCTCTGGCCCGAGCGTCATCGTCAGCGCGGGATTGGGTGACGATACGGTGCTCTTCAAGGGTTCCGGCAATGGCTCGCTGTTGCTGAAGCCGATCGCCATCAACGGCGATGCCGGTCGCGATCAGATCACGTTCGATGCGTCATTGCTCGGTCGCTTCAACGCGGCCGCGACCTCAGACGGCGGTACTGAGGACGACACTCTGACTGCCGCAGCCATTGTCGGTACTGGCAGCTTCCCGGTCGCTTTCGTCGGGTCGGCGGGCAACGACACCGTCATTGGCGGAAGCAGCAACGACACGCTGCGCGGCGGTGCGGGCGAGGATGTGATCATCGGGGGTAACGGAAATGACAGCCTCTTCGGGCAAGGCGGCGTCGACTCGCTGACAGGCGGGATCGGCAACGATTCGCTGGACGGCGGTCCGAGCGATGACCGCATCGTCGAAGCTGCTGATGTCGATCTCACGCTGTCGAATAACGCGCTGCTCGGACTGGGAACCGACGTCTTACTCGCGATTGAATTCGCGTCGCTCGATGGCGGTGTCGGTAACAACAAGTTCAACGCCGCAGCATTCACCGGCGAAGTCATCCTGCGAGGTAATGCTGGCAACGACACGCTCATTGGAGGCAGCAACGCCGACATCTTGCGTGGCGGTGACGGCGACGACGTGCTGACCGGCGGACTCGGCAACGATCAACTCATTGGCAATCTCGGCAACGACACTGCCATCGAGTCCGGGAACGTGAACTTCGTATTGGCCAGCGTCGTGCAAACGGATCCCAACCTGCCAACCGAAACGTTGACCGGACTCGGAACCGATGGCTTGCAGAGCATCGAGTTGGTGAAGCTGACTGGAGGCAGCGGAGCAAACCGCATCGACGCTTCGGCCTTCGCTGGTCGAGTCTCGCTCGACGGCGGCGCCGGCAATGACACGCTGATTGGCGGTTCTCAATCCGACACCTTGATCGGTGGCGGTGGCGACGATGTCCTCATCGGCAATGCGGGCAACGATAGCCTTGAAGGCAACGGCGGCAACGACAGCCTGGCGGGCGGCCTCGGTCGCGACACGCTGGAAGGCGGAGTCGGAACCGACACGCTCGACGGAGGAACCGGTCACGTCGATCACCTCCGGTTCGACCTGCTCGATCAAGTTATCGGCGACGTCTTCGACATCCTGATTCAACTGTAGTAACTCTTACCAGCAGCAGCCTCCGAGCCTCGCAGAACCCCGAGTTCTGCGAGGCTCTTTCGTTTGATCCCCCCCCCCGGACTCAGCCCCGCCCTTTTGGAGTGCGGTGATTCATCACCGCTTTGGTCCTCGGCGGAGCCGTC
>CAZNMS010000481.1:0-6783 GCA_964573505.1 uncultured Planctomycetaceae bacterium
AGCAACGCGAGCGGGCGAGTTCTCTTCGAGCATGCCGTCGTAGCATGGACTTCCAGTCCGTGCTGCCTTCAGAACTGCCGCCCGGAGATTCCCGGTCTCTCTCAAGACAGCAGAGCACGGGCGAGAAGCCGAAGCGACGAACTGGCAACGACTCGCTCGACAGATGCGTTAGACATTCGACATCGCATCCAATTGCCCGTCGCGCATGCGGATGATGCGGTCGGTTTCGCGGAAGTACGTTTGATCGTGAGTGACGACAACGACCGTCGCGTTGTTCTGAGCCGAGAGATCTCGCAGCAACTGAAACACTTCCGCGCCGGTCTTACTGTCGAGTTCTCCGGTCGGTTCATCCGCGAGCACGAGTTGCGGCGTCTTCAGCAACGCGCGCGCGATCGAGATGCGTTGCTGTTCGCCGCCGGACAGATGAGCCGGACGATGATGCAACCGATGCCCGAGCCCCACTTGCTGCAGCAGCGAGATTGCTCGCTCACGCAGTCCCGGCGGAACTCCGTGCGGCAAGAAGGGCACGAGCACGTTCTCAACCGCATCGAGATTCGCGAGCAGATTGAAGTTCTGAAAAATGAACCCGACATCGGTGCGTCGATAAGCATCGCGTTCGGCTTCCGAGAACTTCGTCAGCGAGCGGCCTGCAACAAAAATTTCACCCGACGTCGGCTCGTCGAGAGCACCGATCAGATACAGCAGGCTGCTCTTGCCGCTGCCTGAGGGACCGACAATGAAATTGAAAGACCCCGCCTCGATCGAACTCGATACGCCGCGCAACGCATGCACTTCAGTTTGGCCGCGATAATGGGTCTTTGTGAGATTCCGCAGTTCGATCACGAGGGCTCCTGAGAGACTCAACAGCAGCGATGTTCGATGAGGGGAGAGGACCAATGGGCGAACTCAAACGACCGTAGCCGAAATCGTCAGATTTCGGGGCCGCAGTGACTGCGTCCGAAGTCTCACGACTTCGGCTACAAAAACTCGCACGGCGCTGATCTCGCGCAGGAAGAATCAATCAACGATCCGACATTGCGTCTGCGGCTACTTGCCCGCGATCCGCTGACAGATCGTGAAGAGCAGATCCAATGAGTCCGCAGCTTCCGCTTGAGTCATCGTCAGCGGCGGACTGACGCGCAGCACTTTGCCGGCGAGTGCTCCTAAGAAGTGGATGCCGCCGCGATCAGGCAGTCCGAGATAGCACTCGCGCACGATGGTGTTTGCGACTTCGCCCGCTGGCTTGCCGCCGAAGTCCGCGCACTCGATTCCGAAGACCATTCCCTCTCCGCGCACCTTCGCGATCAAGCCGGTTTGCTTGAGTCGATTGAGTCCCTCGAAGAAGACCGGCGTCAGAGTGGCTGCATGAGCGATGACGTTATGCGCTTCGAACTCATCAAGCGTCGCGACGACTGACGCCATTGCGATCGGATTCGCGCTCCATGTGTCGGAGCCCTCGCCGTACTTGAGCGCGGCCATCACATCGCCGCGACCGACAACGCCGCTCACTGCGACTCCGTTGCCGAGCCCTTTGCCCATCGTCACGAAGTCGGGCTCTACCCCGTACTTCTCGAACGCATACATCTTGCCCGTGCGTCCGAAATTGGCCTGCACTTCATCGAGAATGAAGAGCATGTCGTTTTCGTTACAGAAGCGTTGCAGCAACTGCATGTACTCGACCGGCGGGTGATAGCTGCCGCCGCCGCCGATGTAGGGCTCAGTGATCAAGCAGCAAAGCCGACTGCCAAACTCCGCTTTGATCGCATTGAGTTCCGCAACGTACTTCGACAGATCGAGCGGCCGGCCGTAGTCGGCACAGTCCGAGATCTCGTCCATTGGGAAGCTGATAAAGCGGACGCGCGGGTCTCGGTCTTTGTCTTTCTCTGAACCGGTCACGGCGCCAGCAAGGCCCTTCTTTCCGTGAAAACCGAAGCGCGTCGCCAACATGATGTCGCGACCGGGAGTCCGCGCGAGGCACGCCCACAAAGCTTTGATGACGGCTTCTGATCCCGATGCCGCCCACATGACCGTATCCAGTCGCTTGCCGAGTGGAGTGGCTTGCACGCTCTTGACGAGTCGTTGCACGGCGAGCGTTTCGATCTCAGTAACGGCGTTGTAAGCCGTCAGCGGCACGCCCGGTCGATAGCCCGAGCCCCCCAGAAAGATGTCCGGTCCCCATCCGAGATACTCCATAAACCGCTTCATCCAAGAACGCGGGTTATGGCCGAGATTCGCGACAAGAACTCCCGAGCTGTAGTCGTAAAGCCGTCGGCCTTCCGGTGTGTAATGAAAACAACCTGCCGACTTCGCGAGCACGGCTTGAGTCGGAGTGAAGGTACGCAGCGCAACGGGCTCTTGAGTGGCCACAACATTACGAACAGCGTTCGATCGTTCTTCGCCGGGAAACGCAATCGGTGCGGACATGCGAGGGGCCTTCTATGAAAGAGGAGTTTGCGACAAACGCGACGTTCGACTGTCGGTCGGAGCCGATCGGGCTCAATCAACGATCCCGAAAGCATGCTGAGCAGACTCGATGAACGCGCACGACGCCGAGTTCTTCACGAGTCGCTCAACCTCCTTCAGGCTTTGCAGAGGTTGCATAAAGAGGTCTTCGACAAGCTCTGACTTCAATTGGCTCAAGAGATAAATGCGAGCCCGCCGCGCGGCTCCGACCAATCGCGCTGCCTGCATGAAGTCGAGCGGTTTGACTTCGATCAACGCCGGCAAGCACTCATCGGCATTGCGAAAACGAGTCAGCATTCGCACGCCCTCACCGGGCGCCTCGCTGACCTCCGATAAGACAACGATCTGCCCGCCGGTTTCGACGAGCTGCTCGGCGCACGCGAGAGCCGCCGTCAGTTGATTCCATCCGTGACCGGCAGCGTCTTGAGAAACCGCAACAACGACCGTCTTTAAGCGGCGAGGCACGCTGATCAGCCAGTTGTGATTCAGTTGCGTCTTGCACTCGTTGAAGACCGTCTCGGTGTTGCCCGAGATCACTTGATAGGGCTCTTGATTCGAAGCCGGAGTGACCTGCACGGCGAACTGAATTCCCATCAGCCATGCGATCTCGTCGATGATCTGCCGGATCGGACGAATGTTGCTCGGTGCAAGCTCTTGATGCGTCAGCCCGAGCGAGCGTTTGATGGCTTCGACATTTGAGAGTCCCGGATACAGCACGCTGTTTGTGCCGCGATAACCGAGAATCGGATCAAAGGCCGTCACGCCGACGGGGATCACCATTCCGGCATCAATGAGTTCTCGCGCGATGTAGATGTCTTCGCCGCTCGACACTTTCGTGAGGAAGCCGCAGCTTGCAGGGTTCGTCGGGTCATGCACTTTGAAGCCGATCACCGAGCGAACTTCTTCAGGCAGCAACGAACGCGGATCCGGTTCAGGCATCTTCGACAATGCAGCCGGTTGAATGATCGTGACGTTTTCCGGTTGCACGTTGCGCGTAGCAAGCACGCGCCAGATCTCGGCGATGATCGTTGCCGAACCGGGCGTCTGTCGGTCGAGAGCGATCGCGATCTTGTCGTCTTCAAGGACCGCTTGATCGAGCGTCGGAAAGTCGAGCGGAGTTTGCAGAGCGTGCCGAGTGGCAGCCGCAACATCGCCGCAGCAGCGCGGTCCTTGCCGCACAAAGGCCACTCGTTCGGATTCAAGTTGGCACTCAAAGAGTCCCGACGGGCCGAAGTGAAGCGAAATGGAAACTGGCGGCTTCGAACTCACGCGCTATCCCTATTGGTTTCATCTGAAGTCTCAGAGGCTGCCCTTGCAGCTCTCAGCGAGCGGAACTGACGAGCCCGCCTGCAATGACTGTCTTGCTTTGAACCGTCCTGCGTTGAACTAAGTCGCGAAGACATCTCGCAGCTCGCCTGCTGGAAGCACTGCGGCACGGCACCAGTCAGTGCAAGCCGTGCGGCATCCCTATTCGAGGGGGCGGCATGTTATAGAATCGAACCCGACCGAATAGCGTCTGACTTGAAGCACATTCGACGAGTCAAACTCGAACCGCAGCAGCTTCGAATCCGTCGCAAAGCCGAGCGGCATTCAGTCGTCTTGCCGCTGCTGTTCTCGGACCGGCGCTAAGGTGAGTCGCAGCACTCAGACGGTTGAGTGATCGCTCAACTGTTCTCTTTCGAGTTTCCTTTCGACATCGTGCGAGCCATTCAAACGCACGGCCTCAATCTCCGTTTGCCTCTGCATCGAAAGCACTTCAGTGACTGCACCTCTCGACGAAGACGACTGTTTGATGATCCGGCTGCAGTCCGGTGATCGGCAGGCCTTTGATGAGATCGTCGATCGCAATCGCGGTTTGCTTTACGGCTTCTTCGTGAAGAACTGTCGCGACCCGCACCTTGCTGAAGACCTCACACAGGAAGTGCTGCTGCGGGTTCACAACATGTTTTGGGACTATCTGCCGGTCGGAAAGTTTCGCAGTTGGATCTTCCGCATCGCTCGCAACTTGATGATCGACACCGTGCGCAAGCAGTCGCACGACGCGCTCTTGAAAGCCGTCCGCAGTAAGGACGAAGACGAGCCCGACATCCTCTCGCGCATCGCCGGTGACTTCCTCAGTCCGCAGCACGACGTGCATCACTCGGAACTGAAGACGACGCTTGATGTGTTGCTCGATCGCTTACCCGAAGAGCAGCGTCTGACTTTCACGATGTTCCACTTCGCGGAACTCTCATTGCCCGAGCTCGCCGAGATTATGGAGACGTCAGTCCCGACCACAAAAAGTCGACTGCGTCTTGCCCGCGAAAAGCTCAGCGAATGGATGCTCGAACGCGGCTTCATCAACCCGCATGCATCGGACGAAGTCGAAGACGAGTAGTCGTAGCTTGACTCTCTGAGGCTGTGAATTTTGGTGTAGCGGAAGTCGCAAGACTTCCGAATTCGCAGAGGACACGGAACTCTGGCGAATTCCGCTACGAATTTGGGCATGGTTCACGGTGAGGTTGCAGAGCCGCGCCCGTCACGAAGCGGAATCCGTTACGAAATAGCCAAAACTCCGCTTCCTAACGGGCGCGGCTCTGCGCCCCAAAGCGAGACCAAAATGAACCTCGCCCGAATTTGTTCTTGCAGGCGTATGCGGTCGAAAAGGCGCGGTTGGAGACTCGGCGGCAGAGGCATCGGGTCAGCGAGCAGGCGTTTACGGACGGGGCCATCAAGCTGGTCGTGCATCCGGGGGAGCAGCATGAAGACGATTGAAATCCTAACGAGGCTCTGCCTCAGCGGTTGTGCTTATGCCGGTCGCGTAAGTTGGCACGGGTCATCAGAAGGGAGATGCGAAAGTTCGGCAGTCTTCGCTTGCGGTCTGCACGCGGACGGGCATCTTGCTGACGCTTGATCGCTCTCCCCTCTTTGGAATCGCGCCGCATGGCTGATGAACGGCACTCTTTGAATGACTCGAAACCGTCCGCTCCGAGCCCCATTGATGAAATGGTTGCGGAAGTCGTGCGGGCATTGCGGGAAGTGGAACCGGCTGCGTTCCTCGTTTTGCCGCGCGTGCTGCGCCGAGTCGTGCGGCACGAATGGGATCTGCCGGCACTGACCGTTCGCGTGCCGCATCGCAAAACATGGATCGTCGCCCGCAATCATCTCGTGAAGCACGTTGATTGGGATGAACTCGGACTCGAAGCCAATAGCGACCTGCCGGAGAAAGCGATCCTCATCGCTCGGCCCGACGAGAAGCATCTCGAAAGCTTGAGCAGTGGCGAGTTGAAGCTACTTGTCTGGCGCTTGCTGTTTCATGCACGCGTGCATGTCGCGTTCGACCGACTGCGAGATGCCGGAGAACTGAAGGCCGCTGACTTCCGGCATCGCGTCGATCAGATCGGGCAAGTCGAGTTCGACGAAATCCGATCGGTGCTCAAACGCGAGAACTTCCTGCGTGCCGAAGCGACATTGGCCGAGACCTACATCGAGTTCGCGGCGGTCTATGCCGAGCTGAAACATTTCTTACCCCATTGCCTCGCGACGTACTTCCCTTCGTTCGCGGACTTCGAGCACGTTGACGCCGTACTCAAAGTGGATGTCGACATCGACGAGTTGTTTGAACGCACGAAGCTTCCCGGCAGTCCCGCTCCGCAAGTGCCCGGCGGTCATGTGACGACCTTTGCCGAATTGGACGAAAGCAAAGACGAACTGCCGGTCGCGCGCGAGTTAATGCACGCGATCCGAGCGAGCAGCGACCTTCACTCGGGCAGCAGCGCAATCGCCGAGTCGAGCGACGGATGTAGCAAATCTGACACTCCGGCAACGCTCGCCGCCCGAGAATTTGTCGTCTCTTCGAACGGCAGCGCCCCGTCGCCGATACCCGCTCCGGCAATCGATGCCCCTGCGGCGAGCGACGTGCATCCGGCTGATGTGCCGAGTGCCGAGTTGATCAAGCAGGTCGCGAGTGGAGTGAAGTCGGTCGGTCGTCCGAACCTGCGGACGTATTCGAAGCTGACTCGGCGTGCGGACAAAGCGTTTGATGGCGGCAATGCGGTCGGGGCAGCACTGCTGCAAATGAAGGCTGCTCGTTACGCGTCGCAGGAGCTTGTCGAAGAAGCGGTCAGCGGCGCGCTGACTGATATTTGGCGGCTCGTGAAGCGACTGCAGGCGGCACTCGTCTTTGACGATCACGCGGCGCGCAGTTGGTTCGAATCAATGGTCGGGTTGCTGCTGCACGCAATGCAGGGCTTTTGGAATGCCGACAAGAAGCTGCTTTACGACCTGCAGAAGGTCTGCGTCGATCACGAGCGCGAGATCTACACCGTCGACTTGCTCGGA
>CAZNMS010000482.1:0-6749 GCA_964573505.1 uncultured Planctomycetaceae bacterium
CGTCGTGAGAAGCGACGGACTGCAAGTCCGTCGTACCCAAAAACGGATGCGTTCCAAAGGAGCGGTTCGTAACCGAATCGCCGCGCAGCTTGTAAGCGTCACGCAGTCGCACGGCCCGAGGGCACGCTCTCCACTGACCCTGCGTCAGTGGGAGCAACGACTGGTGAGCTAACACCGCAGCCCACAAGCCGCGCTGTTCTCGCTCTCCACCGACCCCGTGTCGGTGGGAGCAACGACTGATGAGCTAACGAATCAGAGTTCATGCGACGCAAAGAGAAGCTCCGCGTTCGCGGAGGACCGGGTCACACGAACGATCCTTAGCCGACCAGTCGCTGCTTCCACCGACACGGGGTCGATGGAGAGCGAAAGACATCGCCGCCGATTCGCGTTGGTAGCGGGCCAGTCGTGCTCCCACCGACACCGGGTCGGTGGAGAGCTTGCCTCTCCGATCCGTCAGTGTCAGGAGTTCGCGATGGCGGACGCCCGATTCGAAGCACTTGCCAGTTCCTTGCCCGTCCTCAGAAAAATTTTCTGTTCGCAGCAAGTCGAAATTCCTTGCCTCGAAATTTGGAACGACTCAGCAAGATCGCTCGGAGACTCCGAAATTCGCAGCGTTTTCTGAGCATCGCCGACCCACTTGCGGCGGATTTTCGCGGAGCCCAAAGAGGGCGAGTTCGAAGCTTTCCAAAATTCTTGCCAACAATTTGCAAGTTGGGTTTTGGAAAAACGATTCCTCTCCCGGACACGAATGATGCTCGCCCAAACGCATCGCCACGACGAAAACTGGTTTTACATGGGCGAAAAGGGGTGTGACGAATTATGGCTCTTACTGTGAACACGAACGTCTCGTCGCTGACAGCACAGCGCAATCTGGCTGCCAGCAGCAATCGGTTGAATACATCGCTCGAGCGATTGTCGACCGGCCTCCGCATTAACAAGGCCGCGGACAGTGCCTCTGGCCTTGTGATTTCAGAAACTCAGCGTGCGCAAATCAGCGGCTTAAATGGGGCGATTGCCAACATCGACCGCGCAACCAACGCAGCCCAAACTGCGGAATCCGCTCTCGGCGAAGTCAATAGCGTGCTTCTTAGCATGCGGCAGTTGGCAGTTGATTCGGCGAACGAAGGCGCACAAGACTCTGCGTCCTTGGCTGCGAATCAAGCTGAGTTTGCCAATCTCCAAGCCACTATTACAAGCATCGTTGACAATACGAAATTTGGCAATTCGGCACTGATCAGCAAGACGACCAATGGGGGTGCTGACTTCATTGGTGGCAAGAAGTTCCAGACGGGTGCATTCTCAGGCGAGACCTCAACGTTCAGTTTTTCTAGCGGTCTTCCGTCTGCGTTTGACGCAGCAGGCCTCAGTCTGGGTGCCACTGTGCTCGTCGATTCGGCGACGAATGCAACTACCGCGCTTACGGCAATCGATCAGGCAATCTCAGATGTTGCCACCGCTCGCGGTGACCTCGGTGCATTTCAGAAGAATACGCTGGGGGCGACTCAGTCGAATCTCCGATCGCAATTGCAGAACCTGCAAGAAGCCGAGTCGAGCCTCCGCGAGACTGATTACAACGCCGAAATCACGAAGTTCACGAACGAGCAAATCCGCAATCAAGCGTCTTCGACGGTTCTCGGCCTCGCGAACCAAAGCGCTCAGTCGATCCTGTCGTTGCTCCGTGGCTAGTCCGTAGAGTAGGCGGCTCGCCTGCCCGAGCTTTGTCACTGACATCGCTCGCCGGTACGCGGAGTTTGAGCAGCGACTCGCTCAATGCCGCAGGCTCGTTGCCTACGCTACTTCTTCTTTGATCGCGGTCGTTTCGGGAGTTGATCCCCGGAGCGACTGGGGCTGAGCAGAGAGTTGGTTGGCCACCCTCGGTCTCGGGCCGAGCAAACGAACTCTCTGAAGTTCGATCGTCTGGAAGGCAAAGCGATTGTCAGATCGCCGAGTTCGAGAGACGTCGAGCATCGTGGAACAGGGACACGATTCCTGTTCGTAGCTTTGGCGTGACGGTACGACCCCACTTGAGCGGTGAGGCTGCGAACCGGGACCCACGATTCCGAAATGCCTCGCGGGGAGGTTGCAACTCCGCGAGGCGTTTTCGTTTGTAGTCGTAGCTTGGGATTCCATCCCGAGCCGAGTAACGCTGGACTCACGCCCCTCGATCGGGCCTCTGCGGCACGGGTTGAAAGACAGCTCAGGGAAGCTCTTTACTGACGTCATGGCGCAGGGCGTTGAGACCCTTTCTCCGCTGCGGCACGGGATGGAATCCCATGCTACGACGAAGGACCTTGCTCGAATTCATTGGCTCGGTGCGATGAATCGGGCGAATTGCGAGCAGCGCGGCGTGATTGTCGGGTGAGGAGGTCAGAAGTTTTGACCATCGGTCCGCCCCAGCGAAATTGCTGCAAGTCGCGGTTTTGAAATGCGATTCATAAGCTCGCAGCAACGAGCGTCTCGGCCTGAGACGTCAACTACCGCTGCTCACTGGGTAAGGACTTCGGCATGTCTCGTATCAACTTCAGCGGTCTTGGATCTGGTATCGATACCAGTTCCATCATTGCGCAGATCACCCGCTTCAATCAGCAGCGGATTGATCTCCTCCGCAGCCGCCAGACAGAAGCCAATTCCCGCCAGACCTCTGTTAAGTCGATCGAAACAAAGCTGAAGGAAGTTCAAACCACCGCGAACAAGCTCGCCCGCACGGTGAGCGGCACCTTCGACGCCCGCAAAGCGACCTCGAGTGACGAGAGCTTGATCAAGGTTGCAGCGACGAGTGGCGCCTCGCCGATCACTCAAACCTTGACGGTCAACTCGATCGCGAAAGCCAACATCATCTCGTCGCAGGGCTACGCATCCGCGACCAGCGAAATCAATACGGGCACTCTGCAAATCAGTGCCGGCGGCTCGGTCGGAACGATCACGATCGACAGCACGAACAACACGCTCAAAGGACTGGCCAGCTCCATCAATGCAGCCAAAGTTGGAGTCACCGCCAGCATCGTTAAGTCAGGCTCGGGAGCAACTCCTTATAAGTTGTTGCTGACCTCGACCAAGACTGGCGTCGATAACGCCATCAGCATCACGAACAACCTCACCACTTCGAGTGGTACATCAACTCAGCCCGACCTCACGACGACGGTGCAATCGGCTCAAGACGCTGAGATCCAAATCGGCTCTGGCGGCGGTGCGGTCACCGTCTCGAACTCGACGAATATCTTCACCGACGTGATTGAAGGCGTGACGCTTAATGTGCAGAACGCTGATGCCGCTAAAGAAGTGACGATCACCGTTGGCAATGACAACGACGGCATCAAGCAAGCTGTCAAAGACTTTGTCGAAGACTTCAACGATGTGTTGGACTTCATCGCGACTCAGACAAAGGTTGATCCGGCTGCCAAAAAGCCAGCGTTGCTTTCGGGCAATCGCCAAGTGGGCGACATCGGCGGCAGCCTGAGATCACTGGTTGTCACAGCGAACTCGCTTCTGCCATCAAGCATCAACCGTTTCGGTGCATTCGGCATCTCGATTAATCGACAAGGCAAACTCGACTTCAACGAAGCAAAGTTGGATAGCTTGCTTAATGGTGAAGTTGACGGAGTCGGTATCGACGAGATCAAACGCGGCTTCGCTCTGACGGCCGCAACAACAAATAACGACGTGAGGTTGGTGGCCGGAACAAAAGACACCAAAGAGTCGACGGCAGGCGTCTTCCAAGTCGATGTCAGCCAAGCAGCCGAAGTGGCTTCGGTCACAGCGACAACAGCACTCGGTGCTAGCACGGTCGTTGACGCAACGAACAACACACTCACGCTGAAACTCGATGGCGTTTCTAGCGGCACGATCACTCTGTCCGAGGGCACCTACACCCAAGAAGAGCTGGCAGAGGAATTGCAGACTCGACTGAGAGGTGACTCGGCCATTGGCAAGTCATTGCCGACCGTCACGGTCAGCAGCAGCAAGCTCGTCATCACGAGTGCTCAGTATGGCTCGACTTCCGAAGTTAGCACGTTGGCTGGAACAGCGATTACATCTGGCATTTTGGGATTCGACGGTTCGGAAACGGACACCGGCCTAGATGTCGTTGGCAAGTTCATCGTCAATGGCGTCGATGAAACAGCGACGGGGTCCGGTCGAACGCTAACTGCAGACGACAGCAACACCAACACTGCTGGCATGCGAGTTCAGGTCGAACTCACTTCAAGCCAGTTGAATGGTGACTCGACACCGGAAGCAGAACTGACGGTGACTCGTGGTGTGGCTTCGAAGCTCAGCTTGTTTATCGACGGGCTGTTAGATCTGACTTCGGGGCGTCTCAAGACGCTGGAAGAAAAATTCCAGTCGGACGCTGACTCGGTTCAGAAGCAGATCGACAAAGAGCAGAAGTTCTTTGAGGCTCGTAAGCTCGCGTTGGAGAAATCCTTCGCAGCAATGGATAGCGCGGTCGGTCGATCGAAGTCGAACGGCGATGCTCTGACAGCGTCGCTGGCGCCGCTGCTCTCGAAATAAGAGTTCAAGTTCGTCGAGGCGGGCTCGGCGACGATGAGGATGATGTTTGGGGATAAGGGTGAGATTCGATGCGAGCGCTTCAAGCCTATCAACAGCAAGACACTCCGAACTGGAGTCGGATCGACATGCTGATCGCCGCGTTCGATGGCGTGACCTCACGCTTGAAGAAGGCGGGCGAGCACTTCAAGAAGAACGAAGAACTCAAGGCTCAGGTCCTGTTGATCCGGGCGCAGCGCATCATTTGCGAGCTCTATGCGGGCTTGAATCTCGAGCACGGCGAGATCCCCAAGATGATGCGGAAGATCTACGTGTTTGTGTTGGGCCGAATTGGACTCGGCGACAAGTTGGATTTGGAAGCCGCGATTAGCGCGATGTCGACAGTCCGAGCCGGACTCTTAGACATTCGTGATGAAGCCGTGCGACTCGAACGTTCGGGTGCATGGCATACGGTCGATCGCGAACCGACGACGCTCGTTGGAGCCGTCGGATAAGGAGTCGTCTGAGACAATGGCTCGTCAATGAGATCTCGCCCCACCGACCTTGCGTCGGTGGTGATCTGCCTCGTGGCTACGGTCGGTAGCCATAAGGCACATAACCATCGGGACGAGCCCGATGGGGACTGTGGTGCGAGTGGACGACTACGGAGAGCCTGCAAGAAGAATTACATGAATTCGCTGCGGGAGAAGTGCGCGCTCAGCGTGCGGATGCCGCAGTCGTGAGATACCGCCGGTTGGTTGGTGCGATCAGGATGGATGCCCCTCAATTTCGTGGGAAATCGTGGGTTTCGTGTCCAATGGCGGAAGTCCTGTGACCCAACCAGCCGGCTGTTATGAACCAATCGCTCGAGAACGCGACTCGTGAGAGTCCGATTCGAGCGGATGTCGGAGCGCAGCCGCGATCCGACAAAGAGCATCAAGGTTGCTTTAACGCTCCTTGCTCAATTCGATCTTCTAAGGGTGGGGGAAACGGCAGGCTTCGGCCTGACGACTCTTAGACAGATCGATTGGCAGGGAGCGTTTTCTTTTTGCCTGTCAGAAAAATGACAGTGGCCGAAGACGATTCGTACTGCCGCCTTCAGGCGGCTCGTTTCACCCGAACTAAGTCACTTGAGTCCGAGAACCCCGAGTTCTTTTGTGGTCGCCTTTCGCTCCGCGAAAGAGCGTCTTCAAACGCGTCACGATAAGTGAGGCGTTGATTTGAATGACGCCCCAACGAAGGCGCTCTTTCGCCGAGCGAACGGCGACTATTAGGTCATGAAGTCCCGGACGGCTGCGTTGACGACCGTCGGGTTCTCGAGCGGTGCCATATGGCCGGCTTCTGGGACGATGACCAATCGCGCGTTCGGCATTGCTGCGGCGATCTCTCGCATCTCATTCACCGTCGAGATCTTGTCGTCGACACCGCAGATCAAGAGCGTCGGCACGTCGCACTGAGGAAGCCAATCGCGAACGTCGGGGCGAACTGCCATTCCTCGTAACGCGGCGGCGATCGTCTCGGGCCGAGTCGCGTGAATGATGTCGCGCATCTGAGCGATCGCGGCTTGCTGTTGCGGAGTTGCGATCGCTGCAAAGAGATTCGGCAGCATTGCGGTCGAGACAACTTCCGCTCCCTTCTCGAGCACCATTGCCGCGAGTCGCTCACGGTTCGCAACGCCCTCGGGAGTATCCCCGATCGCTCGCGTGTCGCACTGAATGAGTGACCGCAAACGCGCGCGATGCTTTCTCGCAAACTGCCATGCGACGTAGCCGCCCATCGAGAGACCGCACAACACAATCGGCTCTGTGACGCCGAGACGATCAAGCAACACAGGCAGGTCATCAGCAAGCTGCTCCATCGTCAAACGGTCATTCTCGGGCGTGCCGAGTTCGCTCTGACCGAATCCGCGAAGGTCAACGGCGATGACTCGAAAGGCATCGCTGAGCCCGTCGAGTTGTTTCTGCCACATGGCATGACTCAGCGGGAACCCATGCACGCAGAGCAAAGGCGTTCCGGCTCCTCGTTCGACGTAGTGCAACTGGCGGTTGTTGATCGTGACTTGCGGCATAAAGGGAATCTCTCACTGCAACGGTGCTTTGGGATGAGGCGGAATTGCGTTGCTCTTTCTCGTCATGACTGTGAGACGCGGGCTTAGCTCGACTCTTGCCATCGTTTTGGAGTGCGGTAATTCATCACCGCTTTCCATCTTCGCCGGAGGCGTCTTTTCTGAGCAACGGCATCTGCAAGTCATGACCGAAAAAGTG
>CAZNMS010000483.1:0-6733 GCA_964573505.1 uncultured Planctomycetaceae bacterium
CACGTCCCGAATTCTCGCTTGACGCCGCAGCTCTCATAGGAGCGAAAGGCGACCATTGGTCTGAAGTGCAACAGTGCGCGTCATCGCAACTGCTGACGCGGACTTGCTGTCAGCGGACGTTCGTCTTGAGGAGCAATGGATTGCCGCGCGAGCCTTAGCAGCGGAGCACTCTCGGGCGGGACGAGATGCGCGAGACGCGGGCGGAACATCACGGTCAGCATCAGCGGCAAGTACCACAACACATAAATGCCGCCGTGCTGCGGATACCAAAGTTGAGTGGCAACAACGATTGCCGCTGAGTGCGCCATCAAATGCTCGATGCTCTTCTGACGCGGGAAGACCGCGAGACAAATCACGAGCACGACAAACGCCGTCACGACCGGCAAGCGATAGACCTGATCGATGTTCTCCCAGAAGCCGACGCCGTAACCCGACTTGAATTGGAACAAGCTCCAATTCATCGAGCCGATCGTCTGAGCAACGAACGATTGGAAGTTCGCTGACGTCAGCGCGAACGAACCGAAGAGCACGGCGGCAACGCATCCGAGTGCGAGCCCGAATCTCAACGCGCCATTACGCCCGTAGAACGTCATCCATAACGGCAGCAGGAACAGCGGGAAGAACACCGTGCCGCAAGCCAGTCCCATACAGCAACCGGCGATCGCCGGGCGCTGGTAGTAGTTGAGCGACCAAATAATGAGAGCCGCCGGCATGACGTGCGAAACTTGATGCACTTGATACGCAGTGCAGGGCAGCAAGAGGTAGATCGTCGCCATCGCGATGCCGAGTCGTATCTCGCTCAGATGCCGCGACCCGAGCACGACTAATCCAATCACAACGGCCAAATGCGAAAGCCCGGCCAGAATCCATCCGGCGATTTGATAGTTCTTCGCGAGCACGGTCGGAGTCGCGAGCAAGCGAATCGTCGGTCCCGGATTCTGATCTTCCGGCATTGGGTTCTCGGGCAACGACTCGACATCGGGAGCGACCGCGGCTTCAGTCGCATTCGCCTGAGTCGCATCAGTCCGAGTCACGAGTTCTTTAGCCTTCCTCACAGCGTCGATCGTTGTGACGGGCGGTTCCTCAGTGACGATGTTGGCCAACTGAAACGCGAACGCCGCGACGCACAAGAACGCGAGCCCCGCCGGGTTCAGGTTCTGCTCCAGCAACGGACGCCGACGGAACCATGAATCAGCAATGGTCCGCAGTAAGAACAATCCCGTGCTGACGAAGACCCAAATATTTCCGAGCGCGCTGTCATGTTCGAGGATCAAGAGTCCCGGTGAGACACTCAGCAGCAACAGCAGGTCGAAGTTGCGCAACGACCATAGCCGGTTAAAGCGAAAGAAGACGGCGAGCACGAGCAACAGCGACAGGTAGAACCATGTCGGGTCGTTGACCGAGTAGCCTTGAAGGATGACGTCCATATTGAGTTCAGCTCGGCGGTGATGCCGAAGCCGCTACTGCGGAATCGAGTCATCCCGTGAACTCGAACACCGCGGACTGAATGCGACTGCGATCCCGCAGTCGATCAAGAGACGCCCCTCAGAAGAGAGGCTCAACAGCAAACCCGAGTCGTCGTAGCACGGGCTTCTAGCGAGGCTCAGCCTCAGACCGACGAGATGTACGACGGCCATTCTGTTCGTCGAGTTGAACAATGCGGCCCGGTTCTCATTCAGGACGGACAAGATGTCCGTCCTACCAACGAGAACTCATCTGCCGATCGCCCAACGACTCACGAAGCACAGCCTTTGGTTGCGAGAATGAGTAATGAGTATTGGAAAATGAAAAGTGCAGAATCTCAGACGCTGCGACCGCAAGCATCCCGATTCTGCATTTTTCAATCTCCATTACTCACTACTCATTCATGGCCCGCTCAACGAAGGCTAGCGGCAGCCCGTCCTACGTTCGTCGGTCTGAGGCGGAGCGTCGCTAGAAGCCTAAGGCTGCGTGCTCGGACAACAACGCTGCGGACCGCTTCGTGACTCAGTTTCCGACAGTTGAGGGGCAGAGCTTAGCCCTGCGTTGCGACCGATCCAGAATGTATTTTCGGACTGACCGGCAAGTGGCGAAGAACCGTCCGCGACACAGTGTCAGGAGCAATCGACTATGACGATTCGCACCATTCTCCGGCTTCGGCAGCAAATCTTTGGCACAAACACATCGACCGCTGCTTGCTCTACTTCCCGATCACATGATCCGCCGACTTCAGCAGCTCGGCCGGAACTTGCAGACCGCAGTCGCGCGCGGCGTCGAGATTGATCAGCAGCCGACTCTTCTTCTGCGGGCTGTAGGGAATCTTACCTGTCTGCTCGCCCTTCACGACTCGAGCGGCTATCCCGCCGGCCGAATGGCCCATGTCATAAAAATCACGCGCGAGCACAATCGCCGCTCCCTGCTTCGACATGCTGCCGATGAAGCCGAAGATCGGCAGCTTCGCTCGCCGCGCCGGTTGAGCGATGCTCGGAAACGATGACGTCGCCAGATTCGAGTTCGTCAGACACAGCGCATCGAGTTGCTGACTACACAATGACTGAGTCGCGTCGGGGACTTCAGAGGATGTGTTGACCCCGATTGAAACGAGCGGCACGCCCGTCTTTTCAATCGCCGCAGAGAGCAGCTTGTGACTCGCGACCGAGTTCACTTCCGCCGGTGAAAACAACGTTCCGAACTTCTTCGCGTTCGGCAGCAGTTGCTTCAGGATCGGCATCATCGCTTCGGAGTCTTGCGCTCCGTAAGCCCCGCTGATGTTTGCCGGGTGCTCGGCATCCGAAGTCCCGACTCCTGCCGCAAACGGGTTCGCAACCATCGTGAAGACGACCGGCAGATTCTTCGCGCGGCGCGCGGCCGCTTGCAGTGACTGAGTCGAGATCGTCAGCAGCATGTCCATCTGCTCGTTGATCGCTGCGTCGACAAGACTCTGCAACGTCGCGATGTCGCCTTGAGCGTTCCCGACTTTCCATTCGAAGTCTTGATCGCGTTTGAGCCCCGCTTCTTTCAGTCCGTCGAGCAAGCCGTGCTCGGACTCTTCAACCTCTGCCGAGTTGATGTAAGCAATCAATTTCAGCTTCCACTTCTTCGTCGGCGCGTTGCTTGTTGATGTAGCAACGATTGCAGGCTTCGGTTTCTCGCGCGTGCCAGTGGCATCAACGACGACATCCGCCGACTCAATGAGCGACGCCGGAAACTTCCAATCAGCCGCGACGTGCTCAAGTGCCAACTGATTGACGAACAACTTCGGCGGAACGGCTCGCTCCCACTTCAACTGGGGGATCGCCGCGCCGTCGAGCACCTCACTCGCGAGCAACCCGACTTTGCGACCGACCTCGAAGTAGTTTGCACCGAGATCAAACAGCGTCCCCTTATTGCCGGGAATGCACGTGAAGACCGGGATCTTCGCTTGCTGAGCCGCCTTGATGACGACGTCAATCGCTCCGAGCACCGTGACATCACCGCCGACCCACAACGCCTCGACTTGCCGATCAATCAACGACGCAGCTGCCTCGCGCACCGCCGCAGTGTTCTCGGCATTGGCTTCGAGCAACTCGATCTTCAGCTTCTGACACATGACCCGTGCGGCCTTCGTCGCGATCTCGGAATTCACTTCTGCCGGATTCCAAACGACGCCGATGCGCGACAACTTCGGATTCACTTCGCGAGCAAGTTCGATCGACCGATCCGCCGGAGGCAGCGTGCCAATGCCGACCATATGCGCTGGGTGCTCAAGAGGCTCTGCTCCAATGCCGACGCCCGCGATGCTCGGATCCGAAACCATTCCGAAGACATGCGGCACCGCAGTCTTCTTATTGGCGTTCGCCATTGCTTGCAGGCAAGGCGTCGAGAGAGTGATCACGAGGTCGTAACTGCCGCCGGACAACTCCTGCGCCATCGCATTCGCCGTCGCCATATCGCCCGCAGCGTTGAACCGCTTGAGCGTCAGCAGTTGCCCTTCGACATAACCCTGCTCGGCCAATGACGAGACAACCCCGGCCGCGCCTTCCTCGAGAATCGGCTGCGAAGCCATCTGCAAAAGAGCGACCTTCACCGGCCGCTTGATCGGCTCTGCTCCGCGCGTCGAGTTGCCGGCATCACTCCTGCCGAGTTCCGTCCGGGGCTTCCTCGAAACATCGGACAGCAACAACACCGAGGACGCCAACAAGATCGCCGCTAACCCGGGCGCAAGATGCCGCACCCACAACGAAAGTCTGCTCATGAAGTCTGCTTCTTCTGCGTCTGAGATGTGATGAAAGCTGCAACCCGTCGCAGTCTTCATCATCAGCGAATCGCAGCAACTCCGAAATGCAAGCAGGCAAGCCTTCAGAGGCAGCGCGGCATCACACTCGCAAGAGCAGCAATTCTTCCTACAGGATCAGCCAGACGCATGCACTTCTTGCTACAGCACGCTCGAATCCCCCGCATGACTCAGCGTCGCAGCAGAAACTCGTGCGAGTTCAACAGGCTCCAAACGAGATCTTCGTAGACGCGGCGCGGGTTGTTTGTCTCGACGAGCAAGCGATTGATTGCTGTTCGCTCGGCTTCGGTCGGAGTTCGACTCAGAGCACTTTCATAAAGACTGTTCGTGATCTCCTGCGGCGTCTTGTTGGCAGCAAGCAATTTTCCAATCTCATTCTTTTCGCGACCGAGCAGTTCATTAAGCAGCGGGCCGCTGACGAGCTGAAAGGTTTGAGCAAGCGTCGTCTCGTTGTTGCGTTCGCATTCGCAGGCTTGCAGACGCGGGGGCTTGCCGAAGACCGCGAGGAACTGCATCCCGTCATCCGGTCGGATTTGCTTTGACCTCAAGCCGCGCACGCCGGGCAGTTGAATCGCGCGAGTCCCGCGCGGATAGCCGTCGTAATCAAGCGGCACCTCAAGAACTTGACTGATCGCGTCGGCCAGTTGCTCGGCAGTCAGACGTCGCGGATGTGCGTGCGAGAAGTTGCGATTGTCGGCGAGGTTCGTTGCATTGGGCTCGCTCGATAATTGATAGGTCCGCGATGCCATGATCGTGCGGATGAGCCATTGAGTATCAAAGCGACGCTCGATGAACTCGGTCGTGAGTTCCGCCAGCAACTCGGGATGAGACGCCGGATTCGTCGAGCGGAAATCATCAATCGGGTCGACGAGTCCTCGGCCCATCAAGTTGAACCAAACGCGGTTCACCTGCACTTCGGCAAAACGCCGATTGGCGGGACTCGTCAGCCAATCGGCGAGCGACGCCAGTCGATCGCGACTCGCCGCTTTGCGATTGCCTGTCGACGCTAAGAATCGCGGCGCGATCACTCGTCCGTCAGGATGAGTGAAATCGCCGTCTCGCTTCTGCCAGACAATTTGCTCGCCGTTGAATTCGTGCTTGTCGTTCTTGTCGCGGCGGTCATTCACGAGCACCTCATAGTCAACTCGCGCAAAGACATTGCCCCATCCGTAGTAATCATCCTGAGTCCATTGATCGAAAGGATGATTGTGACACTTCGCGCATTGCAGTCGGATGCCGAGAAAGAGCTGCGCTGAGGACTCGGCTCGCATGTCGGTCTCGCGCATCGCGCGGTAGTAGTTCGATGCCGGAGTGTCATAACTACTACCTCGACCGCCGACGATCTCGCGTGCGAACTCATCAAACGGACGATTCGTGGCGACCGAGTTTCGCACCCATGCATGAAAGGCTTCGACGCCTTTTCGATCGAGCGTCTTCTCTTCGATCCGCAGCAAGTCCGCCCACTTCATCGCCCAGAAGTCGGCATAGCCCCCCGAGTCCAGTAACTCATCGACGAGCTTGGCGCGCTTGTCAGAATTCTTACTCGCAACGAAAGCACGCGCCGCTCGCGGCAGCGGCAGTTGGCCAGTCAGATCGAGCGTTGCGCGGCGTAAGAAGGTGAGATCATCGCAAACGTCTGAGGGATTGATCGTCAGTTGCTGAAGCCGCTTGAAGACGTGCTCATCTACGAGATTAACGGGACTCGGTGCCTGCCATTGAAAGCCGCTGCGCTGAGGAATGAAGGCCACTCGCACCGGCACTTGCTGATCGAGATACCGCACGACAACGACGCTTTGTGCGAAGTCGCGTCGCGTCACGACTCCCTCGACCGAGACATCAAAGACGGACTCTGCCGGTTCATAAACTGCCAATCGTGAGACATCGGCTTGCGAGCCGTCCTCATAGGTCGCAGTCACTCGCACACGAACTTCCTTCGTCGGATCAGTCAGCACGACATCCGTCGGCTCAGCTCGCAGTTCTTTGAGTTTCGGTACGCGCGACTGGCGCGGAGCACCGGCAGCAATCCACTCGCGGAGCAAGCGGTACTCCGGCGAATCGACTTCGAACCGACGTCCGCCTTCATGCGGCACCTGCATGATGGGCTTGAGCAGCAGCAAGCTCGCATCGGGCTCTGTCCGATTCATCCGCCGCGAGCCGAGACCGCGAGTGAGCGACGCATAATCAAAGCTCGGATCCGCACCTCGGAGCGACAGCTTGAAGCCGCCTTTGCCATTCAAGTTGCCGTGACACGTTCCCATGTTGCAGCCGGCCTTCGCGAGCACGGCCATGATGTCGCGATCAAACGTGACGTCCGCCCGCGACGAAGCAGCGGACATGACGAGCAGCACAACAGACAACAAACAGCGAAGCATGTGAGAACTCGGCGCGAGTAAGGATCGAACTCTTGAAGGACACATCCGTTTTTGGAGTACGACGGACTTGCAGTCCGTCGCTTCTCACGACGTTCGACGGACTACAAGT
>CAZNMS010000484.1:0-6724 GCA_964573505.1 uncultured Planctomycetaceae bacterium
CGCCGTACTCCAAAAGATGCCCCTTCGGGGCGAAAGACAATGAGTTCCCGAAGAGACGAGTAACGCCTTCACAAACCGCAGCCCCAAAAACGAAACGGCCTCCGCTCACAAGCAGTGAGCGGAGGCCGTCAGTGTTATCAGTGACTCACCGAAGCCTGATTACGGCGTGCTGAGTGACTGTTGGAGGTTATCAATCTGATTTTGCAGAGCGGCATTCTGAGCCTTCAACGCGGCGTTCTCATCTTTGTTATCGCCTGATTGCTTCAACGCGATCGCTCCGACGATCACACCTGTAATCGCTGCTCCACCGAGCAAGTACGATCCGGTATCGCCGCCAAGAATTCCTTCTCCGTCATCCTGAGCGCGGACGAGGTTGTTGTTCTTCACAACGACCGCGAATTCCTTCGATGACTTCGGAGCCGCTGAAGTCGTCCAGACGCGATAAGCAGTCATGCCCTTCGCCGACTGAACCCCGTAGACGCCGCCTTTGAGGCCAGCGACTTCGAAGCGGCCTTTGGTGTCAGTCGTAGCCTTCGCCACAACCGAGCGACCCTGCAGGATCGAAACTTCTTCGTTCGCCTGCGGCTTGCCCTGAGCGTCCACAACAAACCCAGTCAGCTTGCCGGACTTGTCCAACGAGACATCAAGCACCGATTGCTTCACGGTCGCTTTCTGGGTCGTCGTTGTCTTCTCGCCTGCCGACACGAGCTGATGTGGGAGCAGCGTCCCGAACCCAGTCAGCAAGACGAGCGTTGTCTTCCAGAGTGACGTCTTCTTCATTCCTAGTTCCTCGCCTTTGTTTTCCTACGAACGGTGCCCCGCTCCGATGGGGATGTCAGTCCCAATGAGGCCCATTCGCGTGCCATCCCTGAGTCACGCGATTGGCAGAACATCCGGTTCCGCTGACGGCAGAGAGCTGCGCGGGCCAGTCTTGGGACGTTCAATGGATTGTCTCGCCAGTTGTTATCGAGAGCCCCTTTGAGACATCTCGATCAAGTTCAGCGACGTTCTCGGCAACTCGCCCAACTACCGCTCGCCCGCCGATAGGACCGCGATTACCGGCAGAGTTTCGGGCACCGTTACGACCGGCAAAGTTTCACACCGGTCGGCAGAAGGACGCCCTCAATGAGCAAGCCGAATAGCGGGTTGCTCTCCACCGACCCCGCGTCGGTGGTAGCACGCCTGGCCAGCTAACACCGCAAGCCACAAGCCTCGCTCCTCTCGCTCTCCACCGACCCCGCGTCGGTGGAAGCAGCGACTGGCCAGCTAACTCCGCTGGCCACAAGCCTCGCTCCTTTCGCTCTCCACCGACCCCGCGTCGGTGGAAGCAGCGACTGGTCGGCTAAGGATCGTTCGAGCTGCTCCGTCGTCCGGCAGGATTCACCGCCGCGGCATGCCGAGCCCTCACATCAGCATGCCCCAATTTCGACGGACGCACGGCCTGACGAATCGTTGCAACACATCTCACGGGCCAATGACGTGTCGACCGCAGAACAACTTGAGGGGAAATGCCGCAGACGGACTTGCTCGGCGAAGTTCGGCCAATTCACTGGGCTAGGTTTGATGCGGGAGGAACCAAACCATGAAACGCACACAGAATTCAGTCAGTCACAAACGCCTCGGCGCCGCGATGGTCGAAATGGCCCTCGTACTACCACTCTTCTTTATGGTGGTCTTAGGCATCATCGAGTTCGGCCGAGCCATGATGGTCAGCCAGCTCGTGACGAACTCTGCCCGCGAAGCAACTCGGCTTGCGATCATCGACGGCGCGACGAACGCTTCTGTCTCGCAATGGGTGAAGGACTTCCTCGTGCAAACGTGCGGAGTCACGACGAACGATGTCGCCGTCACCATCACCGTGACAGCCGCGACTGGCAACCCGAATCCGGGGAACGAGATCGGCAACGCCTCAGCCCGCGACCTCGTGACGATCAACGTCTCGCTGCCCTTCAACAAGGTGAGCTACATCCCCGGCAATTATCTGGCCGGCAAGAACCTCTCCGCTCAAAGCGCCATGCGGCACGAGTAACAAAGGCTACATCACCGAATGACCGGTCGGCGCCCCCAGAGGAACACGCGAATCCAGCAATGTCTTCTCTGCTCTGCAAACGGTGAAAAGCGTGTTGGAACGAGAAGACTTTTGCGGCCCTTGTACGACGGACTTGTAGTCCGTCGATCCGCCGCTGCGACGGACTACAAGTCCGTCGTACATTCTGGCTGCGGCACTGCCGCGCTAGGACCTTCGTTCCTCTGCGGTTCATCAAATCGGCATCTACCGCAAAGGATCGAAGGGCGCTGAGGTCTTGGGTCAGACCTGTCGCCCCTAAATCGTGATCCATCGATCGCGGCCGACGACCGGCCATGTCTCAGCGAGTTCCCCGTTTGAGATCACATAGATCTCGCGATGCAGCGCGCACGTCGGGCAGATGTGACGCGGAACTGCGAACAACTCGTCGCCGGGCTCAAAGCGATTCGCTTGAGACGTCTGCAGCACGAGATGCTCTTCGTTCTGCAAGACCTGCTCAGCATCCGGCAGGTCGGGAAAAAAGACTCGCTTACCCGCAGGCGGGTCCGACGCGACGGCTTTGTAGCCGAGGTCCAATGTGATGCGGTCCGAGGTCGGGCGACTCACAACGCGCGTCAGCATCAAAGTCGCTGGCGGAAAAACGAGATCCGGAAACTTCTCGCCGTAGCCCGCATCATTGAAGACGCACGTGCCCGGACTCATCTCGATCGTCGGGTCGGTCTTCGCTGCGTAGATCGGGAACGAGGCCGTTCCGCCGCAAACGAGCTTCGGGACCGAGAGTCCTTCGCTCACCAGTCGATCCCGGAACGCGACGACTTTGTTGAACTCGGCATCAACTGCTGCCGTGCGATCTTCGCGCGACGACTGATGTTGATGCCCGTCGTAGACATGAAATCCCGCCGCGATCAAACCCGGCGTGCGACTGATCAGCCGATAAAGCTCAGCCGCCTCATCGCCGACAACGATGCCCGTACGATGCTGTCCGGTATCAACATCGAGCAGCACGCCAATCGTCGTACCCGCAGCCGTCATCGCTTCACCCAATTGCTTGACCGGCTTCGGATGATCGGCGGTCACGGCAAAGGTCACGTCGGGATACTTCTGTCGAAACTTGACCGCGCGACCGATATTCGTGCCGACGAGGTTGTAGGCCAGCACGATGTCCTTCGCCCCCGCGTCGGCGACCATCTCGGCTTCGGCGAACGTCGCGCACTTGTGCTTGCCGATGCCGCGCACCAATTCCATTTGCACGATCTGCCGGGTCTTATGAGTCTTGCAGTGAGGTCGCAGCCGATTCGGATTTCCCGCGATCTTGATCACGCGATCGAGGTTCGCTTCGACCATCTCGCGATACAGCACGATGGCCGGAGTAATGATCTGACTGGTATCAGCGATCTTGTAACACGCATCCATGAGAGAGCTTCCTGAAGAGAGGCAACAAGCAGAGCGTCGCATGTCCGACGTTCGAGTCTTGTAGCAACGCCCTCATCCCCGCCCCACTGAAGGCCCGAGCTCAAACTCAGATCCATTCGCCGCCCTTCGAGCGTCTTACAGCGCAGTAAGATGACCGCCCCCGGCCGTCCTCTTCGTGCGTGCTGTCGAGCGACCACTGAACGTCGTCGATAGTCGCCTTTCGCTCTGCGAAAGGGATTGTCGGCTTTTGCTCCGCAAAAGCTTCCTTTCGCAGAGCGAAAGGCGACTATCAGATGCGACTTCGCCCCATCGTTTGACGGCAAGCCAAACGCGTCGTCGCTCCATGTGACTGCCATCCCGCATGAGATGCGAGCCCTTCCCCCTGCCGCTAAACGAGTCCCCAAAACACCGTCTAAAAACGGCGAGGCTCATTTCGCCCTCGCGTTGGGTCGCAGAGCCGCGCCCGTTAGGAAGCGGTATTTTGGCTATTTCGTAGCGAATTCCGCTTCCTGACGGGCGTGACTCTGCAACCTCATCGTGAACCATGCCCTAAAAACTCCGCCTCTCACCGCCAGCATCCCCTTCAAGAATGGCCCTCTCCCATGACCGCTCAGCATCGCGTGCTCGTCCTCGGCGTCGGTTCGATCGGAGAACGACATCTCCGTTGCTTTCAGCAGACCGGCCGCGCGGAACTCAGCTTCGTCGAGATCAACTCAGCACTCCGCGCGACGATCGCCGAGCGGTACTCAATCCAACGTCACTACAGCAGCTTTGAGGAAGCACTCGCCGCCGAGCATTGGGACTGCGCTGTCGTCGCAACTCCGGCCCAATTTCACATACCGATGTCGCAGCAGTTGGCCGAACGCGGAGTACATCTCTTGATCGAAAAGCCGTTGAGCATATCACTCGACGGTATCAACCGCCTGCAACAAACCGTCGCCGAGAAACGAGTCGTCACCGCAGTCGGCTACACCATGAGAATGCACCCGAGTCTTATAGCAATGCAGCAAGCCATTGCGTCGGGCCGATTCGGTAAGCCGGTGCAACTCATCGCGGTCACAGGGCAGCACTTCCCGACATACCGTCCGGCTTATCGCAGTATTTACTACAACAATCACGCGACCGGCGGCGGAGCCATTCAAGACGCGCTCACTCACCTTCTAAATGCCGGCGAGTGGATACTCGGCCCGATCACAAAATTGGTAGTCGATGCCGCCCATCAAGTACTACCGGATGTCACAGTAGAAGACACTGTGAATTTACTAGCTCGACACGGCGACGTCCTCGCGAGCTACGCGATGAATCAGCATCAGCCCGCTAACGAATTTACTCTCACCGTGATCTGCGACGGCGGAATGGCAAGATTCGAAGGACACGAACGCCGCTGGCGCTGGACGTTAAAGCCTGATACCGGATGGCAAGACGAAGTCATCCCGCCCTTTGAACGAGACGTCCTCTACATCGCTCAAGCGAATGCGTTTCTCGACGCGGTCGACGGACACCCGAATCGACTCTGCTCAATCCCCGACGCCCTGCAAACCCTGAAGGTCAACCTCGCCGCGCTCGCCAGTTGGCGTTCAGGAAAATGGGAAGTCACCCAATAACTCGCGTCGCATGTTGGGCTGATAAAACAAGCGGAAGGCAAGCACATCGAGGTCACCTCAAGCTTCGGTTTCCGTTGCGCAATGGGACGAGCACGAGAAGTCGCGCCTTGTCCCTCCGAAAGCGTGCGTGAACTCCCGTCGGTTCCGCTCTGACCGATCAAGGCCGCAATCAAAAGGTTGCTGCCGGTAGTTCGAGATGTGTAATTAAAGACACTCTGATCTGCAGACATTGGGAATCTTGTTCTTTTGAAAAGATCCCCAGACGGTCCGAGCGTGCGACTGCTGTTCTCAAGGAGTTGCGATTTGATCTCTGTGCTCAGCGAGTTGTCCTCAGTTCTTCTGATGATTTCATTCGTCTGTCCTTCATTCGTCTGTCATCTCCCGTGCCTCGCGACTGATGACAGGCGAATGAGGGACAGACGAATGAAGTTTCCGATGATCGATGCCATCACGCCTTTGCCAAAGTCGCCGCTGAATTGCCGCAGGATGTAATCAACGTGACAGAGTCCGTGAAATGAACGGACTTGTCTCCCAACAACACCGCCGCCCCCTGCGTCCGTCTTCGCCAGACCACTCGCATGCACGGCATCACTTCCGACCTCAGTCAGCCTGCAACTCGGTGATCTGCGAATGCCCTTCGACGAGCATCACAACGCAGTCCACAGCGAGCTTCTTCCATGACTGCTTCGCGCCCGACGGCCAGCGCACGCGCAGCTCTTCGACCTCCGTCGCCTCACCCAATCCGAAGACCAACAACCGCTCGTTCGAGCATTGATACCCGTCACCCGCAGTGAGTTGCCGCGACCAACTGCGATCACGCGTCACGACATCAACCGTCGTCCCAATCGCATCGCGACCGCTCTCAAGCCCGCGAACTTGCACTCGCAGAGAATGCCCGTGCTGAGCCGTGCGGTTCTCAAGCAGCGCCGCCGGTGAGTTCATGTGCGAGATCGCGACGTCCTCGAGCCCATCGCGATTCCAATCCAATCGAGCGAGTCCGCGTCCCAACGCTCGTCGCGCGAAGCATGCTCCCAACGTGCGATCGAGGACTTCCTCAAACCGCCCTGCCCCGAGATTCCGAAAGTACTGAGGTCGCATCTCATACGGCTGCCCTTTGTAGGAGAGGTCGTAGACATGCCCATTCGTCAGCACGAGATCCTGCCGACCATCAAGCTCGCCATCTAAGAACTGCGTCCCGAACCCGAGCATCGCGAAACTCGGATCTCGCAACCCCGCGCGGCGCGTGTCGTCTTCGAAGAGACCGCTATGTAACTGATGATACAGCGTATTGGACTGCTCGGAGAAATTCGTCACGAACAGATCAATGCGGCCGTCTCCATCAGCATCGCCCGCCGCCACTCCCATGCAGGCTTGAGGCAGCCCGTCTCGATCGAACGCCAATCCATAAGGAACGGCCTGCTCGGCGAACTCGATCGGCATGCCTCGCGAGCGACAGCGATTCATCCAGAAGAAATTCGCAACCGCATCATTCGCGACAAACAAGCTCAGTCGGCCCGAGCCATCGAAGTCCGCCGCCACAATGCCGAGCCCTTTTCCATTCGCCGCCACGACTCCTGTAGTTTCAGTGACATGCTGAAATCGCCCATCTCCCAAATTGAGATGAACCTGATCTTGCTCCGCCTCGAACGCATCGGGACTACACCAGCGAACCTCTGCCCCG
>CAZNMS010000485.1:0-6720 GCA_964573505.1 uncultured Planctomycetaceae bacterium
ATAGACCACGTGCATCGCACGCATGCCATTCCCTGCTGACTGCTGAGCCAGCCCCCACAATGGCCAAGCCATGGCCAGCAGTAACACCCCTGCCACCCACGACCAATTCGCGGATGGAATTGCGAGCCTTCGAGAATCGTTGTTCGCCCCGACTGACATGATTGGCCTCTTGAAGAATCACTCGGTCATTTCAAAGCACTATCGCTATGACGGACAAAACCCGCCCCGGTCAAAAATGCCGTAGGCGGGTTGATATATCTCGCGGCCAGAAATGACACGCTCATACCGTGAGCACATGAGGATGACTCCGACACCCTTGGGCTTGCCCCAGGAGTTCAACGGAACGAGCCCGGTGGCGATGGATCCTTTGCCTTCGGTGAGTATCGAGTATTCCTGACCCGTTGTGTTCTTGCGAACGATACAGATCCTTCGCAGGTGTCATAGCTCCGCGTGGCGGATTCACTTGAAGCACGCTACCCAACAACTCGTCCCTCTTGATAAGCAAGATCACGGCTTCGACGTGCCAAGTGCGATGTGCGGCACCGATCAGCATCCAAAGGCGACGCTTCGAGATCAGAGCGGGGATCGCTCGTTGGATTGCGCGCTATCGGGTGGTCGAGTTAGGGCTGAGCTGACTTAGGACGCTGGTTTGATGAGGCCGATTGGAAACGACGGGATGTCACCGCGACGCGTGACGGGATGCTGCCGACCGGCGGTTAGTTCTTTCACTCGCTGAGTGACATAAGCATCCAACTCAACGACCTCGATGACGCCATCGCCGTTGAGGTCGGCGGGTAAGCGGGTCTGCTCGGCAGACACTCGTCGTTGATTGGACAACGCTTCGATCAGTGACAACGTGAAGGCACCGTGTCCCCAATCAGGATGTTCCAAAGAGGCTTCGCGCCCCGTCGAACTCGTCATGACCACGAGACCAGATTCAATTGCCGTCATCTCTCGCAAGGCCGCTTCCAGGGAATGCGAGAGATCCTTCTTCGTCGCCGCTCCGGCCTTGCCACCTAATACCCCGGCGCTATGGCAGGTATCCATGCAGAGCAGGACCTTGGCGGGTAGGTCTTTCAGAGGTTCCATGATCTCGGTCCAGCGAATGCCTGTGACCGAGGGCTCGTCGACATCGAAGTCGTGCGGAATAAAGAAGTAGTTGCCTTGTGGGTCGCACATGCCGTGTCCCGAAACAGAGACGACCACTAAGTCATGCTGAGTGGCTGACTCCCGCAACCATCGCAAGCCACGCCGCAGTTCGCGTTCGGTGACATCTTGATTGACCAACACTTTGGAGTGGACCTTTTCGTAGAAGGCTCCTTCCTGAGTTGCAAAGGCGTCTGCCAGGCCGCGTGCATCAGCGTCTGCGTGTTCGAGTGCCAGGCGTTGGTCAGCGTATTTCGAGACTCCCAACGTCAAGACATACAAGCTGGGTTTGGAGACGGTGGAACGCGGTGCCTCATAGGTGACTTCCACACGCTGCGGCTGCGAGGTCACGGAGTTGGTCAGTGCCACGACCTCAATCACGTTGCGGCCTGGGACCAGCGGCACTTCGATGTTGAGAGGTACGACGGACTCGGTTGCCTGAGACTGTCCTTCAGCCATTGGGGGCTGAGCACGTCCGATATTACGAGTCTCCTCGACCGGTCGGCCATTCACGGTGACACGAACCGATTGGAGCTTGCCTGACTTCAGCGTGATGCTGCCCTTCAACGCGAGGCGGGAGCTTGTCACTTTTATTCCATCTAGCGGAGCCGTGAGACGCACAACAGGCACGGCCTGCAGGTCCGGGTTCTGAGCGATATTGAACGCGGGCTCGGGACGTTCGCGGTGTTGTTGAGCGACGAATTGCAAAGCCGCTGCCGTACTGCCTCTCTGTAAGACTTGCTCCACGATCTCGGGGCGATTCAAGCGACGACGCAACTGCCAGCTCATGAGGAACCGAGGCGTCTCGTCAAGCCGATGATTGAACTGCCAACCAATCAAGTGATCGCCTTGCGGAGAGCACTTGTAGTAGCCCTCACTGGTCGACACGACCCAATCCTGACCGTCCGTCGTGACGAACAGATTCAGCACTGGCGGCACTTCGTCGGGGATCAGTATCAACTGCGGAGTCACCTTGCCCTTGAGCGTCTCATCGCCTCGCTGAATGACCACATTGATTGACTGCCCCGACAGCGTGGTCTTGATCAAGTCGATGAATTGCTCGGGCGTCGACAACTTGTTGCCGTTGGCTCGGACGAGGATGTCACCCACTTGCAGGCCAGCAATGGCTCCGGGCAGATCAGGATAAACTTCTTGCACGACGAGCCGTCGCTGATCGTCGGATTGTGTCACGACGCCAATGGCCGGGCGACGTCCCGGCAGCTCGTCCAATCTCCAAATGCGCATGGTCTGATCGTCGGACGCCGACAGCAGATAGCGGCCATCAGGACTGACAGCGACTGCCGTGATCGCTCCCGTGTGTCCGATGAACTGACGCAAAACATCTCCCGTGCGTGTGTCGTGCAAAGCAAGATTGAAGTACGAGCCGACTACGATCTGACCTTTGTCCGGGATGAAAGCGAAACAGGTAATGTCATCTCCATCTTGATTGCGCGTGATTTGCAAGACGTCTTTCTTGCCCCGCACCAAGGTCAATGTTTTGTCTTCACCTTCGTAGACCGCACCTTTCAAACCATTCGCTTTCAGTGCTCCGCGTATCCACGTTTCACCGGCTTGCACCGCCGGCCCCGGCTCGATCGTTGCCAAATCGAAGCTCGAAGTGAGTGGCAGGTTGCCATCCAGAGGATTGCCATCATTGATCTGCCCATAGGCAATGCGTTGGCCGTCCGGAGAGAAGGCAACGGAGCAGATCATCTTTCCGCGTCCCACGATGCGACTGACTTCGCGACCGGAGTCTGCATCCCAAAGGATGATCTCGTTCTGATCTCCACCCGTACTGGCAACGAGACGAGTCGCATCAGTTTGGCGATGAGGTCGGCAAGCCACTGCGAACACGTTGTTGTCGTGTCCGGCAAACTTGGCCCTGGTCACGCCATCCGCGACAGATACCACCAAGCAGCCTCCAGCAAGCTGAGTTCCTCCGATGACCAGACTTTGACTGTCTCGAGTGAATTCAATGCCACGGCCTTCGACAAAGTCGGGATCGTCCGAGTGATCGATTAGCACTCGGACCAAGCGACCGGTACCGGTCCACAATCGAACGGAGCCATCCTCACAACTGGTCGCGATCCACGCTCCATCCGGCGAGCAGGCCACTTGAAACAACTCGTCCGAGTGATCGCCGAGAGTCGCGATCTCTCGCCAAGTGCCCTCGATCGCTTGCTCCCAAATGCGGGCGGTCTTGTCGAACGACGCCGAAACAAAGCTGCGACCGTTGGCCGTCGGTCTCGCGCGGATATCCGTGACGTCAGAGGTGTGTGCTCGTAGTGCAATGCCCTCGACCTTCAGCTTGGTGTTTGAGTCATTGGGCTCGGCCTTCTTCCCCCACAGTCCGCGCAGCCAAGTCGATAATGGGGCGCGTGGGTCGCCTTGGGTTTGAGAGAGTTGCGAGACATTCCAGAGTCCAATGGTCTTGTCGCCGCTGCCGCTTATCAGCCAGCGGCCATCCGACGAAAACGCCAACGCACCGATCGTGTCTTCGTGCCCAAACAGCAGCCCCGCTAATTCGCCCGAAGCCAAGTCCAGAATGCGGATACCCCATTGATTGGGATATCCGGACACCGCCAGCCAACGTCCATCGGGTGAGAGTGCTCCCCGATAGATTCTTCCGTTGTAGCCGTAGCCGATCGGAAGTCGGATCGAACGAGCCAATTGAGGACGAGCCGGATCACTGACATTCCAAATGCGAACCACCTTGTCGTCTCCAACCGAGACGAGTTGGTTGCCATCGGGAGTGAAGCCCAGCCACTGACAGACCGCTGTATGTCCGCCGGTCTCTAACGAGAGTATGGGCGGTGTCTTGGTGAAGTCGGCTTCCTCAGCACTCGCACTGCGAAGTCCGATCGAACCGCAAAACACCAACTCCATCATCAAGCAACTGAGGCTGGACCACCGCCGAACTCGAATCTGCAGAACGCTCGTAACTGCCTTAAGAATCGGATGTCGCTTCATTTCGTCACCTCGAAAAATGCCTGCATCCCAACCACATCCGCAATCCGCGTTCGGCACAGCATAACGAAATTCAGATCGCTCTAACCTCTCCGCTAAAGCCGCTCATCCAAACAGGCTGCCTGTAGGCATTGCTTGCCTGCCGGGCGGGAGGCGGGGTGCGCAGTCCGCCTCCGAGGCGATGTCAAAACCGTTTAACCGCGACCCTCTGAGGAGCGTTGTTCGCACGGGTTCGGCAGCAAAACAAATGCGATCCCCAGAGTCGTTTAACCGCGACTCTCTGAGGAGCGTTTCTGGAGTGGGCGCCGCCGTCGGAAAAGCGCTCCCCAGAGGGTCGCGGTTAAACGGGGTAGCTCAAGACACCGGATTCGTCGAGACCGCGAAAGGGTTCTACGAAGCTCCATGTTTGGGGCGGCTTGCCTTCTTTGATTGGGTTCTCGTTCACATACGCGATGGCGTTCTGGATGGCTTCTGCTGAGTACAGATAGACCTTCCAGCGACGTTCTCCCCAGGGCGACAGTGGCTTCTCGTCGGGCTTGGCATAGGCGGCCATGGGATCGAGCTGACGCTCGCGGAGTGCTTTGGTGGCTGAGCCCTTCAAGAAGTTGCTCATCTGCTCGGCAGAGAACCGGCTGCGCGCGAGGACGAGATGCACATGCTCGGGCAAGATCGCGCAGGCCCAAATCGTGAAGCGTCCTTGTCGTGCTGAGTCGGCAAACCCCGCTCCGATCGCCTGAGCTTGCAAGCCGGTGAATTGCACCGGCGGGAAACGCAACGCTTGCTTGGCAGCCAGTCGTTCGGCTTCTTCTGCGGGAGAGAGTTCCTTGCGAGTGAGAGTCTTGGTGGCCGGTCCAAATCGGAGTAACTCCCACTTGCCGACGAAGTCGGAGTACGAACCGCGTGGGTCATTAGGCAGCCAAAAGCCATACGCGCCGAAGATGACGTGATAGCCATGCACCATCAGAAATGCTCCTCGCCGCTGTGGACACTCCGTTTAACCGCGACCCTCTGGGGAGCGCTTTAGAGTTGCTGGGTGACCACGCAAAAACGCTGCCCAGAGCTGTTTAACCGCGACTCTCTGAGGAGCGCTTTGGAGTGGACGCCGCAGCTAGAAAAGCGCTCCCCAGAGGGTCGCGGTTAAACGGGCCAAAATCAAATTCGTGCGTCGCTGGGGCGGGCGATCGGTTCGCGATCGCCCCCGGCCGGGGTACCCTCTGGGTCCCGGTGGCTTGGAGGCTTCTGCGCTACTGGAGCGCCAGCAGAGATCATTCCAGCAGATGCAGAGCCAGATGAAGTAGCGCAGAAGCCGTTGAACCCCTGGGACAAGCCCGAGGGGCGTCTATCCCGAAAAATTTTTGCGCGACCAGGGGGAGTACCCCCCTGGACCCCCTTCAGAGGGACAGAGACCAGAGGTCAGAGGTTTCAGAGACGGGGTGAGGACAACTCGGCGGACTCACTCGACTGACAACACCACCCGAAAACCAATGAGGCCGTTGGAGTTCGTGGCAACGTCGTGGTCGCGGTCACCAACGCGCGCGAAGATTGGGCCGAAGTAGATCGAACCCCCGCGACAAACACGCGACGAGCCGGCTAACGGTCCACGCGGATTCGTGCCTCCGGGCAACGTCTTCCCGTACCAGTCACCACACCATTCCGACACGTTGCCGTGCATGTCCTGCAAGCCCCACGCGTTCGGCTTCTTCAACCCCACCTGATGTGCGTACTTCTCGCCGATGTCCCACGCGTTCTTGTCGTACCACGCATAGTCGCCCAGCGAGCTCGCGCTGTCCCCAAAGCTGTAGGCCGTCTTGGTCCCGGCGCGGCCGGCGTATTCCCACTCGGCTTCCGTCGGCAATCGATAGACCCAACCGCTGGGCAACCGCGCCGCTGCCCGCTCTTGGCTGGTCAGCTTCGTGCAAAACGCCACCGCGTCGGTGTGACTGACATACGACGCCGGATAGTCGGTGCCTTCTTTCACAAGAACCTTGCCGCTCCACGGAGACACGCCCTGCACCCGCTGAAACTGGCTCTGAGTCACTTCCGTTTGACCCATCCAGAAGCCGTTCGTCAGCGTCACGTCCACTTGCTCTTCATCGTCACCGCGATCGGGTTCCGACTTCGGCGTCCCCATCTTGAACGTCCCCGGCGGGCACCACACCAGCTTGCCCTTCAAACCCACATCGTCACGCACTTCGCCCGCCGTGCGACCAGCAAATGAAGATGCTGGCTTCGGGGCATCGGGCTTCATCACGGATGACTGCCCTAACCAGCGTTCGCGGTCTTCTTTCAGGTAGGGCACGAAGCGGCGCTCGGGGAACGTGCCGTTGAGGAAGTCGCGGGTTGCGGCCAGCAGTTCGCGGTCGACTTCTTGGTTGAAGTTGGTTTTGCTGAGCTGATCGGCCAGAGCCGTTCGGAGGTCGGCGGTGAAGACTGCGGTGGTGGGCTGCTTCTTCAATGCGGCGACGACCACGCTGACGTCGTTGGCTTTCTTGGCCAGCGGCAGCGCGCGACCAATGACCGCTCCGTGGAGCGAAGGCGTCTGAGGTTTGCGATTCTGCTCTTTGGTCCAAACGCTGACTCGCTCGGCCACATAGGTCGCCACTGAAT
>CAZNMS010000486.1:0-6702 GCA_964573505.1 uncultured Planctomycetaceae bacterium
AACTTCCTCGCCGAAGTAGTATTTGGCGTAACGACTTAGTGTGATTTAGCCCTGGTGGCGCCCGGTCATGATGCGATACTCAACTTACGGGCGAGAAATCGAGTCTTGCAGCGAACCCGCGACCTGTTGCTGCCGCGTCTGATTTCCGGCGAACTGGACGTGTCCGAGTTGCCCATCGAAGTCGAGGAGGCGGCACACGATTGTGAATAAAAACCCGACTCGAAATCCCCGGCAAGGTGATCACTTTCAGGCCGATAGCCAACTTCGCGGGACCACAATTTGGGAAAGGACGGGCCGATGACTTTGCCGCCACCGACGGATTACTGCTTCGTCGCACTCGACTCGAAAGACCGGAGCTTTGAACTGGACATCACCGAGTCCGACGACCGCGTGAAGAAGCACTTTCAAAGTGTCTGGCAACGTCTGTCGGGAGCTGTCGAGCAGTTCCACAAGACAGACGATTCCACCCCTCCGGCATGGGTGACTTGGGCACCGTGGCGTTGGTGTGAACAACGCGATGACTACGCTGCTCGGCAAAAGTTCGTCGCCTGGAGCGGCTCGCACCTCGTCGGCTTTTTAAACGTCTGGCGAGATTTTCCATCGGTCCATCAGCCCGCCGAATCGTGTCTCTACATCGAACATCTGGCTGCCGCGCCGGGCAACTTAGAGACAGCCTTGTGGAATAAAAAGTACCGCTATGTCGGCATGGCGTTACTGGCCTATTCCGTCTGGCTCAGTCAACAGCTTGGAACTACGGGCCGAGTCGCCTTGCATGCGTCTGACGACGAAGCGTTAGACTTCTACCGTCGAGTCAGTGCGAAAGTGGGTAACGGACTGTTTCTTCCCGAACGAACCGGTGTGTTGGGTCCGACTCCTCATAGTCGCCACGGCGACGCTCAACGCGTCTATATGGAGACCAGCGTCGAGGGTGCAGTTCAATTACTGGAGGATTACCGCCGTGCCTGATCTTAAACCTGTATCGTTCAAGCCTCGGTGGATGCAGCAACTCTCCGCCGACGATCAGGCAGCGCTGGCCGAGACTCCGGCACTGGGCGATTTTCCCGACGAACCACCTCGGGTTTGCCCACGCATTCTGCCGCGCGATGAGTCGTGCCGCTTAACCGCAAAGACCGTCAGTGAAGTGATTGAACTGATTCAGAATCTGGTCTGTTATGCGGGCCACGATGTCTACCACGGGCCAAATCCCGATTTTGCCGACCTACGTTCGCTGAGCGCCGATGTCATCGAGTTTACTCGTTTAACGATCGAGCCTTTTGAGGCGGGCAGCTTCATCATCCCGACTCGGTTAGAAGCAAAGGAGTTGGTGGCACCACGAGGTGCAATCTCATCCGCTCCTATTACGACTGATCGAGTCGCCCAACGATTCAGCGAGATCTTAGAGCAGGTCGGGAATCCCGATCTCGGTACGCGTATCAGCTTTGGAGCATTGCAAACGATCAAAGGGCTCGGTCGAGTCCTAAAACGCGAGGCTGGCAGTATTGAGTTCTCAGCGTTCGATAGTCGCAGTCGCGCTTTACCGCGACAGGTCGTGCATGAGGAATACATCACGCGAGTCTGCGAAGTGCTTCAGAGTCGCCGTCCGTCACATAACAAAGTCGAAGCGATTGAAGGCAAGGTGACGGCGCTGGATATTGTGGACGGCACGCTGTCGTTGAGTTTGGGAAATACTCGTCGACGCACAAAGGGCGTGTTCAGCCCAATGTTTCATCCCACCTTGCTGGAGTCCCTTGGTAAGCGGGTCAGGCTCCAGGGTATGATTAGTCAAAAGAGTTCGAGTCAGACGATTCAGATCGTGGATGTCGAGATTCTCGATTCGGACAGCCAGTAAGCCGAGGGCCAGTAATCGAGATGAGCATCTCTGATCCAAATTCCGGCCCGTCCGGTGAGATCATCCTCTATCAATCCGAGGATGGCCGGACCAAGCTGCAAGTCCGCATCGAGGACCAGACCGTCTGGCTCACGCAGCGGCTGATTGCCGAGTTGTTCCAAGTCTCGGTCCCGACGACAAACGAGCATTTGGCCAACATCTACGGCGAGGGCGAACTCGCGCCTGAGGCAACTATTAGGAAATTCCGAATAGTTCAAACCGAAGGTACTCGGCAGGTCGAACGGCTGCTCGATCACTACAACCTCGACGCGATTCTGGCCGTTGGCTACCGCGTCCGCTCGCTGCGCGGCACACAGTTTCGGCAATGGGCGACATCGCAATTGCGAGACCTGTTGGTGAAAGGCTTTGTGCTCGACGACGACCGACTCAAGCGGCGCGGCGACGATGCCTACTTCGAAGAGTTACTCGCACGCATCCGTGATATCCGCTCATCGGAACGAGTCTTCTGGCGGAAGGTGCTGGATATCTACGCCACCAGCATCGACTACGACCCGCGCGTGGAATCGTCCAAGCTCTTCTTCCAGACGGTGTAAAACAAAATGCACTGGGCAGCTCACGGTCACACTGCCGCCGAAGTCGTGCATCAGCGAGCGGACGCCACGCTGCCCAACATGGGCATGACATCATGGGCAGGCGAACGTCTCCGTAAGACCGATGTCAGCATCGCCAAGAACTATCTCGCCGAAGACGAGATCAACGCCCTCAATCGCATTGTCACGGCCTATCTGGAATTCGCCGAGGTGCAGGCACTCAATCGCAAGCCGATGCACATGGCCGATTGGATTATCAAGCTCGACGACTTCTTGAGACTAAGTGACCGCGACATCCTCACGCATGCCGGAAAGATCAGTCACGAAGCCGCCGTCAAAAAAGCAGAAGCCGAGTTCGACAAATTTCATGCTGCGCAAGCCGCACTGCCGCAACCGGTCGATCAGCACTTCGAGCAAGCTCTTGAGGAACTTAGTCGGATCGAAAAGAAGCCTGCTCCTTCGATGAAGAAGAGCACGAAGAAACCTAAGACCAACTGACAAGCATCGCTCGCGAGAACGGTTCCATGTCTATCAACGACGCCAAAGCTCTGATCGACCACAGCGAGAACGCGCTCTGTGAGCAGCCTTCGATCGACCTGTTCGCCGAATTGGAATGGCAGACAGCGAATTGCTTCAAGGAGTTTGATCACGGTCGCAGCTCGCTCGGTCGCAGTTCCAAGGGCGAAGTCGTGCTCGTCTCAAAATTGCGAGCGGCACTGGAGAAGCTCAATCCTGATCTGCCGCGCGAAGCCATTGGACTGGCCATTGACGAGATCACACGCGACCGCAGTCTGATGAGTCTCGCCAATGCGAATCGCGACGTGTACCGGCTGCTCAAAGACGGCGTGAAGGTGTCGTTTCGCGGCGGCGAAGAAGGCGACGAAGAGATTGTAGAGACAGTTCGTGTCATCGACTGGCAAGAGCCGACGAACAACGACTTCTTCCTCGCGTCGCAGTTCTGGATTGCCGGTGAGATGCACGTTCGCCGTCCTGACCTGATTGGCTTCGTCAACGGTCTGCCGCTGGTCTTCATCGAACTGAAAGCGCCAGACCGATCTGCCAAAGATGCCTACGACGACAACCTGTGCGACTATCGCGACACGATCCCGCAACTGTTCTGGTTCAACGGTCTGGTGATCTTGTCCAACGGCAAGGACAGCAAGCTCGGCAGCATCACGTCCAAATGGGAGCACTTCTGCGACTGGAAACGCATCAACAACGAAGGCGAGAAGGGTGTTGTCTCACTGGAGACGATGATTCGCGGGACGTGCGACAAGACTCGTCTGTTGGACCTCATTGAGAACTTCACACTGTTCCCGGACGTCAAAGGTGGACTGATCAAGGTGGTCGGCAAGAACCACCAGTTCCTCGGCGTGAATAACGCTCTGCAAGCCGTGCAAGACATCAAGCAGAATCAAGGCAAGCTGGGCGTGTTCTGGCACACGCAAGGCAGCGGCAAGTCCATCTCGATGATCTTCTTCGCTCAGAAGATTCTGCGGACGGTGCCCGGCAATTGGACCTTCGTGGTCATCACCGACCGCTTGGAACTCGACAAACAGATCTACACGAACTTCACCAGTGCCGGTGTCGTCACCGAAGAAGAATGCCAAGCCACCAATGGCGAAGACCTGAAGCGTTTGCTGACCGAAGATCATCGCTACGTCTTCACGCTCATTCAGAAGTTTCGCGGCGAGCGATTCGTTGATCCCAAGGCTGGAGCGGTCAAGAAGTATCCCAAGCTCTCGGATCGTTCCGACATCATCGTCATCACTGATGAAGCTCACCGCAGCCAGTACGACTCGCTGGCTCGTAACATGCGCGACGCGCTCCCCAATGCCGCGTTCATCGCGTTTACGGGCACGCCGCTGATCGCTGGCGAAGAACGCACCAAAGACGTCTTCGGCGACTACGTCAGCATCTACAACTTCCGGCAGTCAGTCGAAGACGGCGCGACAGTGCCGCTCTATTACGAGAACCGCATCCCGGAACTGCAACTCGCCAATGAGTTCTTCAAAGACGAGATGGAAGCGATCATCGACGACGCCTTGGCGGAGATCGACGACGCCGAGAAACAAGCTGCCTTTGAAAAGAAGCTCGAACAAGAGTTTGCTCGCGAATATCAGCTCATCACGCGCGCGGAACGCCTTGATGCGGTTGCGGCGGATCTTGTCGAGCACTTCTTAGGGCGTGGCTTCCGTGGCAAAGCCATGATGGTCTGCATCGACAAGGCCACTGCCGTCCGCATGTACGACAAAGTGCAAGCGCAATGGAAAGCTGGCATCGCCGAACGCGAGCAGCGTCTCACCAAGCTCAGCGGCGCGGCTGCTGACCAATTGCGAGAAGAGCTGGCCTACATGAAAGCGACCGACATGGCTGTGGTCGTGTCGCAGGCTCAGAACGAAGTCGATGACATGAAGGCCAAAGGTCTCGACATCAAGCCGCATCGCAAGCGGATGGTCGAAGACGACTTGGAAGCCAAGTTCAAAGATGAGAACGACCCGTTCCGCCTGGTCTTCGTCTGCGCCATGTGGATGACCGGCTTTGATGTGCCGCATTGCTCGACCATCTACATGGACAAGCCGCTGCGGAATCACACGCTGATGCAGACGATCGCTCGCGCGAACCGCGTGTTCCCGGATAAAGAATGCGGGACCATCGTGGACTATGTCGGCGTCTTCAAGAACTTGAACAAGGCACTGGCTCTCTACGGTGATCCGACTGGTCGATCAAAGGGCGGCGGCAAGGGTGGCGATGACGACGGCAAGCATCCTGCCAATCCCAAGACCGAACTGCTCGAAAGACTCCAAGAAGCAATTGCCGATACGGCTGCCTTTTGCACCGAGAAAGGCTTCGACGTCAGAAAGATCCCCGAAGCGCAAGGCTATAATCGCGTCGCATTGCTGGCTGATGCCGTCGAGAAGCTGGTCATCAACGATGAGACCAAGAAGAAGTTTCGCACGTTGGCTGGCACCGTGGCACGGCTCTACAAGGCCAGTCTGCCGGGTGACGAGGCAGCGGCACTCGCTCCGGTGTGCGTGGCGATCGCAGCCATTGCAAAGGACAGCACTCTACAACCGCCCGAAGTCGATATCTCCAAGGTGCTGGGGCAAGTTGAAGACCTGCTCGATCGTTCCATCGCTGCTGAGGGTTACGTGATTGATGCGGACCGAGCTAAGCACTTGCTCGACCTAAGTGAGATCGACTTCGAGGCACTCAAGAAGGCATTCGACAAAAGCCAAAAGCGAACCGAAGCTCAGAAACTGCGCAACGCCGTTGAAACCAAGTTGCTCAAGATGGTCCGCGAAAACAAGACGCGCATGGACTACCTAGAGAAGTTTCAGCAACTCATCGACGCCTACAACTCCGGCAGCGTGAACGTCGAAGAGTTCTTCCGTCGTCTGTGCGACTTCGCAAAGAGCCTCAACGACGAAGACAAACGCGGTTTGGCTGAAGGGCTGACTAATGAAGAGTTGGCAATTTTTGACCTACTCACGAAGCCTGATATCAAACTCACGCCGAAGGAATTGAAGGACGTGAAGGGGATGGCTCGGACGCTGCTGGCGAAGCTCAAGGCGGACAAGCTGGTTCTCGACTGGAAGAAACAGCAACGCACACAAGCTGCCCTCCGTTCGTGCATTGAAGAAGTTCTCGATGGTCTCCCGGAAAGCTGCTATCCGGCAGAGCTATACCAACTGAAATGCGAGCAAGCCTTCCAGCACGTTTTTGAGAATTACAGCGAGGCGGGACGCAATACCTACACGGCAGTCTAAAAGCAGCGAGTCATGGCGAAAAAGAAGTCAACGCAATCGGCAGCCACCAAGAAAGCTGCGACACAAAGCAAGAAAACAACGCCAAGCCAGACACCCAAGGCCGAACCCTCAAAGCCTGCTGTGAGCGAACGAAATATCTCTGCCGAACAAATTGCGAGACTATTGGTAGCAAACAGGCAGGCGACGTATTTCACTGTCGGACAGAATCACGGCCTCGCACTCCGAAGATTGTGGGATGCCCTTTGGCCTGACCTAGTCGCAGACGCTGTGCGGCGAGAAAACAGTGGTGAAGCGTTGGCTGATCGTGACATGCTGAAATGTGGCGGGAGTGGACGAAGCGAGGCATTCCCGGAACTCACGGCGATTGGAAATATCTCGCCCACTGGTGCGGCATCGCTATACCGCCAACTGTCACTGACAAGTGGATTGACGACGACTGTAAGTATTCGCCGAACCTGTTGAGTGCGCGCAATGGGGGCGCGGCAGGGTTGGG
>CAZNMS010000487.1:0-6702 GCA_964573505.1 uncultured Planctomycetaceae bacterium
GAGACGCCGCCGACGATCTCAAGCTGAATGAACTCGGCGGGACGCGGCGCGAGCGCCTGCATGCGCTCGCGGATCGGGGCATTGTTTTCGAGCACCGTGACGACGCGGTGCCCGGCCATCTCGATCAGCTCAACGACCGGCGGCGTATCTAGAGTGGAATAAGTGTGACACGCCCAACTCGCATCCGGTGAGAACTGATAGTTGTGCGTGCCCGGCTGATTCGGCGGAGTCACTCGTTCGAGCGTGCCCGAACCGTCCAACGGCACGCGGTACAAGTATCGCTGCGTGCCGTTCTCGGGCGAGGCATAGAAGTAGTAACTGTTACTCGCCTCATCGATGACCGCCTTGTCGATGATGTCGTACTTGCCCGGAGTGAGCAGCGAGAGTTCTTTGCCTTCGCGCGAATAGAGGTAGGCATGACGCCAGCCATCCTTTTCGGTGACGACGATGAACGCCTCGCCGCCGCGCACCCAATGCAGCCCGAGATTCTTCCCCTGCGCCGAGACCGCCCATGCGTCATTGGTCTCGCTGTAGATCTTCTTCATCGGCCCATCGAATGGGGCCAACCAGAATTCACGTGTGTTGCGAAAGCGGCTCAGCGTCTCGATCAAGACCTCGGATGAGTTGCCCGCCCACTCGACCTGACCCAGATAAAACCCTTCGGCAGGCGCGGCCAATGGCAGCCACTTCGTTTGTTGATCGGCGACACTCACGACGCCGACGCGAAGTGCATTGATCTTCTCGCCGACGCGAGCGAACCGATCGTGCCGCACTCCTGGATAAGACGGATCATCTGGCACCAGCACCGCGCGGCGACGTATCTCGGTCGAGTCGCTCTCGATGAAACACACTCGCGAACTGTCTGGGCTCCATGAGAAGTCGTAGAACGAAAGGCTGCGCTCCTTAACCGCAGGCGTCACGGCGTTCGCCTGATCGGCAGCGACATTGCGCAAGAACAAGCGGTGCTCTCGCGACTCCAGCTTCCACTTACCGTCAGGAGACCGCGCCGCATCGCGCTGCTGCGGAAACTCCTTCTTGGCGACTTCCTGAACCGGTTGCCCCGCGCGGACTTCGTAAATGACCTCGGTCGGCTGATTCGTTTTGAGATCGCGCTTCCGCACCTTGACTGCCGAACTGTCCGGCAGCCACTCGGCAGAGACCTCTGCAGCCCGAAACTCGCGTCGATCGTAAATCGCTCGAATCCGAGGCTCCGCTTCCGCAAGTCGCTGTTTCACTTCCGCATCCGCCGGAGTGCCAGCAAGAGCCGTCGCAGCGACACTCGACGCGAAGAGAATCAATGCGGTCAACGTGTGCCTTAAGGTCATGGAGTTTTTCTTCTGTTGAATTGCAAAAGGTTCTTGGGGTTGGACGTCGACCGGCCTCGGCGGCAGCTTACGCGAGAGTCGCCCGAGCCTTGACGCCCGAGATGAATTCATCGCCTCGGCTCGTCGCAGTTGTGATGAGTAATAGAAAACACAGCATCGTCGTCTTCAACATGGCGTCCCTTCTTGATTGCAGAACCAATGGAGTCTAGGAGCCAGTTGGCGAACGCGTAGCTTGACTCTCTCTGAGTCCAGCGAATGTTTTCTCGAAGTGTTCGATCGAAGGTTCGTCATTGTCGAATGATTGATTTGGTCGATAATAAAGTACGAAGTCAGCTCGCCTGAGTCGGCGGAGCTTGATGCTGTCCCCATCGGGCTCGTCCCGATGGTTATCTGCCTCATGGCTACTGAGTGGGGCGGGGGCTTGTTGCCGAGCCATTTCCTTGCACTAGCTTGCTCGCCAAACACATTACCGAAACACCTGAAGACGGATTGCGTCTCTGTGACAGAAATCATTTCGAACTCGAATTCTCAACAACTCCGAGCGGCGGTCATTTCGATGGCTGAGGCGGGCGGGCTGCATTTGCATCGGGCGGATGATGTGCCGCTCGAATTGATTGAGCAGGTCATTGAGACCGTCCCCGGAACGATGGCCGAGCGCTGGGGGCAGTGGGTTGAGCTGACCGCTCGGCGGCTCGGACTAGTGGTGAGGTCGGTTGAGGGGGCGTTCGACGATGTTCTGTCGACGGTCGCTCATGCTCAGGCCGCGTGCTTCCTTGTCGGCGAGCAACTCTGCGTCGTGCATGCGGCCGGAGCGAAGTTTGAATGGGTCAATGCGAGTGCTGCGGGAAAGCAGGTGATCTCGGCTCGCGAACTCAAGGGACGACTGAAGGACGCTGTGAAGTCGTGCGTTGTTGTGCTGGAGAAGGTGCGCTCGGCTCATGACGAGTCCGCGCATCAGCACGGGCATGAGCATCCTGCGCCATGGTCGCGGCTGTTCTCGCTGATGAAGCCGGATCGGTCGGACATCATCACGTTGTTCGTCTTCTCGGTCGTTGTAGGGTTGCTGTCACTGGCAACGCCGATTGCGGTTGAGGCACTCGTCAACACCGTTGCGTTCGGCAGGCTCCTGCAACCGGTTGTGGTGTTGTCGGTGCTGTTGTTTGCGTGTCTCGCGTTCGTCGGCGTGCTGCGCGCTTGGCAGGCGTATGTCGTTGAACTCATTCAACGCAAGCTTTTCACGCGAGTCTCGCTGCTCATTGCGGAACGCTTGCCGCGACTCAATTCGCACGAAGTTCATGAGCACACTCCGACGTTGCTCAACTACTTCCTCGAAGTGGCGACCGTGCAGAAAGTCGCGGCTCAGTTGCTGCTGACGGGCATTGAGACGCTGCTAGCGACGCTCGTCGGATTGATGGTGCTCGGCTTCTATCACCCGGCGTTGTTGATGTTCGACTTTGGCTTGCTGCTGGCCATCGTCTTTGTGGTGTTTGGGCTCGCACGCCGCGCGGTTGATACGAGCATCGCCGAATCGAAGCGGAAGTATGAACTCGCCCATTGGTTTCAAGATGTGGCGCGGTGTCCGATCGCGTTTCGGCAGGACGAGTCTCCTGAGTTTGTTTGGCAGGCCACTCAAACTCGCGTTGCGGATTATCTCTTTGCGAGAGCGTCTCACTTCCGCATTCAGTTTCGACAAGTGATGGCGTCGTTTGCGATGCAGGCTTGTGCGAGCACCGCGTTGCTGGGGCTCGGCGGTTGGCTCGTGATCTCGGGGCAACTGACGCTCGGCCAATTGGTCGCAGCGGAACTCATCGTGTCCGGGATCGTCGCGTCGTTCACGAAGCTCGGTAAGCACCTTGAAAGCTGGTACGACTTGATGGCGTCGATGGACAAGATCGGTCACGTGCTCGATCTGCCGATTGAGCGATCAAGCGGGGCGATGCATGTCAGTCGCGACGAGTTTCGTTTTGAACTGCGCGGCATTCTCGACCCGGCCTTTGCGTCGAGCGATCCGTTGAGTCTCGAACTGACGACCGGTGACTCGATCGCGCTGACATCATCGCAAGCAGACGACGCGGCATTCGCAGCATTCAACGATTCGCTGATTGGGGCGCGCGAGATTGCCTCGGGAGCAGTGCTGCTCGATGCCATTGATCAGCGTGAGTTGCGATTGGATGTTTGGCGGCGGCATGTCGGCTTAGCGCGCGGGACCGAAGTTTTCTCGGGTTCGATCTTCGAGAACGTCCGCGTTGGCCGAGCTTCCGTGAGTGCCGCCGATGTCCGCCACTCATTGCTGGAAGTGGGGTTGCTCGACGAGATCTTGTCGCTGCCGCACGGGGTGCAATCAGAATTACTCAGCGACGGTTCGCCTTTGAGCGACTCGCAACGACGGCGATTGACGCTCGCGAGAGTGCTCGCCGGACAGCCGCGCGTCGTCTTGATTGATGGCGTGCTCGACGGCTTGTCTGACGACGAACTCGGAGCGTTGCTGCCTCGCTTGCTGGCGGACAAGTCACGCATCTGGATCGTGTCGTCTCGACGCGCAGCGGTGCTGAAGCATTTTGAGCGCGTGCGGGAACTGGGCTGATGCTGCCGATTGAAACTAGGTCCCCAGCGGGCTTGTCCCGTTGGTTATCTGCCTCATGGCTACCTTCGGTCGTTGTCGGCTGTCGTAGCCATGAGGCAGATAACCACCGACGCAAGGTCGGTGGGGAAGGAGCGTCATTGCGAGTGGAGACTATTCATGACCGGATTCGAGAGTCAGCACGTCAATCAAGTCCTTTGGGCGTCCGGCGGATCGCTTATTGGTAATCAAGTCTTGTCGCGCCAGAACTTGAATTGGGATGCCATCGACCGAGGTCTCCATGCGGCGAGCCCATGCGGCTCGAAAGCGGACGCCGGAAATCGCCGTCAAGATGTCGATCCGCAACGGAGCGATGCCGACTTGAAAAACAATCCCTTCGGTCGTGAGGTCTTCAAGCGTCAGATCGAACAGCGGAGCTCCGAAGTCCCTCAGCGCGGCGATGACCCGTTTCGCATTCGCCGCCGAACAATCGACCCACAAATCGAGATCGCCAGTGGTTCGAGCGTGACCGTGCGACGCGAGGGCGTGCGCTCCGACAACGAGATACCTAACGCGCCGGGCGTTGAACGCAGACAACATGTCTTTGAAGTCGGGTTCCAGCAATGTCCACTCCTAAGAAGGCCCATGCGTTCTGACGCACGATCGTTAAAGCCGCGATGCGTTCGGCAGGAGTCAATGCGGCAAGGTCGTTGTCGGTGCCTTGATCCTCAAGGCGCGACTTACGAACGACTTGACGATTCGCATTCGGCAATTTGGGTTTCATGGTCAAGGCTCTTTCTTGCATGGGGCACATGCAGGGTATTGCATCAATGGCAGCGAAGTTTGGAAAGCCCGGCCTGTATGCGTCTCGTCGCTTGAATCTCTGAGTCGAGCATCGAAGGAAAAGACGGCTCGACTCAGAGAGGCTGTGAAGATTTACGTAGCCGAAGTCGTGAGACTTCGGAAATCGAGCCCAAAAAACCGAACTCTGACGAGTTCGGCTACAAGAAAATCACAGACTCAGAGAGTCAAGCTACTTGTTAGAAACAACAACTTCGAAAGTTGAAGACTGCGAATGACAACACTCAATCATCGACCTCTGGATGAATCGTTTCCGGCTGCGAGGCTTGTGGCGTCTTCGAAATGGGCGCGACGTTTGGCGCGTTGGCTCGGATTGAGCTTGCTGCTCACTCTCATTGCGATGCTGTGGGCTCCGTGGCAGCAGTCGGTCTCAGGCAGCGGGGGCGTCATTGCTTATGCCCCGACCGATCGGCAGCAGTCCGTTGAGGCTCCGATCAAAGGCCGCATCCTTGAATGGGATCACACCAAGATCTTTGACGGAGCACGCGTCTCGAAGGGGCAGACGGTGCTTGAGATTCAGGACATCGATCCGAACTACTTGCAACGGTTGGAAGAGCAACTCAGCGCTGTGGAGCGAGAGTTACATGCTGTCCTTGAGATCGAGAAAGCTTACGACGCGCAGTTCGAAGCCTTCACGGCGGTCCGCGAGCAGACGATCGCCGCTGCTGATGAGTACGTGAAGATGTCTCAATCAAAAGTGAAAGCCGAAGAGGGAGCACTCGCTCAAGAGCAGGCGACGGAACTGCAATCGCGGCTCGATTTTGAACGTCAGAAGCAACTCAATAAGGACGGCCTCTCGTCGGATCTGAAGCTGCAGGAGTCCGAACGCAAATGGAAAGAGGCAACGGCCAAAGTCGCAAAGGCAAAGGCGTATGTTGAAGCTCAGCAGAATGAACTCAGCGCGAAGATGAGCGAACGGTCGGCGAAGGAACGAGAAGCACAAGCAAAGGTCGAGTCGGCGGCGGCTCAGCATCGCAAGGCACTCGCTGACATTGCGAAGACCGAGAAGGAATTGGCTCAGATCCGAGTGAAGTTGGCTCAGCAGCAGAATCAAGTCGTCAAAGCGCCGCGTGACGGGTTCATCTTGAAGATGCTCGTGAATCAAGGCGGCGAGATGGTCAAGGAGGGAGATCCGCTGTTCGTGCTCGTGCCGTATACGACGGATCGCGCGGTCGAGATTTGGGTCTCGGGCAATGACGCGCCGCTGATCACTGCGGGTCGACATGTGCGTTTGCAGTTTGAAGGTTGGCCGGCAGTGCAGTTCGCAGGTTGGCCGTCGGTCGCAGTGGGCACGTTCGGCGGGACGGTCTTCAACGTCGACGCTCAGGACAACGGCAAAGGTCAGTTCCGAGTGCTGATTGTCCCCGACAAGACCGACGAGCATTGGCCGTCCGAGAAATATCTGCGGCAAGGCGTCCGCGCGAACGGTTGGGTGCTGCTCGACGAAGTGAAGCTCGGCTACGAGTTCTGGCGTCGGCTGAATGGCTTCCCGCAGTCGGTGAAAGAGAAAGACGCTGCGCCGTCCGGGGGCGAGAAGAAGAAGGCGTGAGCGACGTGTCGTTCATTTGTCCCCGTCGTCTCATCGGTCTCATTCGTCCCATGAAGCGCGGTGCGATGAGACTGGGACGAACGGGACTGATGGGACGAATGACGGGCAGCAGCCGAATTGCGGGACCATCTGAATACGGCCCCTCAGCAAGTGGCAGGCTGCGGAAGCTGCATTGAGTTCGCTCAGGTTTTCGCCGCCGCGCACTGAGTTTGGCTAATTATGAAGACATCGCGCAGTTTGGCTGGTCGATGTCAGTTGTGTGGCGCGCCGCCTGAATTGAGGCTTTCGGTCGTTTAACCGGCATTCCGGCGCGGTCTCCGGCGGGCTTGTCCCGTCGAGACCAACGACTGATAGCTACTAGAACGAGCTGACTTGATCACTCTCCGTCCGGCTTGCCCGGACGGGAG
>CAZNMS010000488.1:0-6619 GCA_964573505.1 uncultured Planctomycetaceae bacterium
CTCTGCGTGCTCTGCGATCTCCTGTTCAAAGTCTTGTTTGTCTTCCGTCTGTCAGGCGAGACTCGATCGCATTGGCCGTGTAAGAATTCGAACAGGAGCCCGCAAAGCACGCAGAGGAAGAAAGACCGAGAGGAAGAGATCCTTCTCCTTTCGAGCACTCGCTTGAGTGGGAGATTTGACCGGCACGGGTTGGGTGCGGGACATGCTCGACGTTGGTAGGTTGCGACCACTGATCGTTTCATTGTGACGCAACATCAAGGGCAAGGGCATGTTGGAATGGCTGAAGGAGAAGCTGTCGGCAGCGGGCGCATTCACGATTCCTGCCGTGTTGGCTCTCGCGGCGGCCGTAGGCGCGACATTGATGGAGTCGCAGTTGCTGAGCGATCCGCAGTGGCGCAAGGTGCTCTCGGACGAGCCCGCCAATGTTTGGACGCATTCGCTGACCGTCGAGCGATTGGGCACTTGGTCGATGGCCCTCTACTTCGCAGAGGTCTTTGTCAGCGCCTATCTCGCGGTCGGTGTGCTGAGCTTCCTGCGGCGAGTGTGGGACGAGTTGGAATCTGACCTGGTGAAGGGCACGGCCGCGCGGATGCGAGCTTTTCCCGGCGCGGTCGTCGATGTGTTTCGTCGCTGGATCAGTTGGCAGCAAGCCGCGTTCGCTCGTTGGAGTCCGGGTTATCGCGGTCGCTACTTGCGTGAGATGGCTCGCGAGTACGGGCTCTTCAATGACCGTGGCTTAGGTCTGATCAACACCAATCGGCTGGACCTCGAAAAGGTCTATGTGGAACTGCGGGCCACAGCCGACGCCGCGAGTCGTTCGCAGCGGTTGGTGGCCAATGAACTGCGGCCCGAGCAACTCCGCGAAGGCGCACATCCCGTGTGGCGGTTCTTGCGTGACATGCAGCGCAGCGAGCTGCCCTTTGCGTTGGTCATCGTCGGACCTCCGGGAAGTGGCAAGACGACGTTGATGCGCCACGTCTTGCTGACACTGGCGAGGAATCGGCAGCGCCGCTTTCGGTTGAACGCGCGCTTGCCCGTGTTGCTGGAGTTACGCCGCGTGCATCAAGAGATCGTGCGGCTGAAGAAGCAAAAGAAGGAGCAGAAGAGCAACACGAGCGAGGACGTTTCGTTGGAAGAGATCCTCGAACTGCACTTTGCGGACTCGAAGATTTATCCCGGTTTGAAAGGCGAGATTCCTCACGGCTGGTTCGCTCGCGAACTGCAGCGCGGCGGCTGTTTGATCTTGTTGGATGGCCTCGACGAAGTGGCGAATGACAAGCACCGCCAAGAACTCTCGGCGTGGGTTGATTATCAACTGCGTCGGGACATTGGTCGGAAGAACTTGTTCGTGGTGACGTCACAGCCTCAAGGCTATGAGGCCGCGCCGCTGGATCGAGCCTGGCGCGTCGATGTGCAACCGTTTGTCTTCAGTCAGGTCACGAAGTTTGTAAAGGCGTGGTATCTCGCCAGTGAGTTCGCCACGAGCAGCAGTGACGACCTCATTGCCGTGCAACGTCGTGCGGAGAAAGAGTCGTCCGACTTGCTCGAGCGGTTGATGGAGACACCAGCGTTGTACGACCTCACGAGCAACCCGTTGTTGCTGACGATGATCTCGATGGTGCATCGCTACATACCGGGCCCTTTGCCGGAAAACCGTGTGGAGCTCTACGAGTCCGTCTGCAAAGCCTTGTTGGAGAGTTGGCGTCAATCGCGGGGCCACAAGGACGACCTGACCGGCGACCAAAAGCTGACGGTCCTGCGTCCGCTGGCTCGGCGCATGATGGACGCGCAAGTCCGCGAGATCTCCGAGAGCGATGCTCTCACCGCAATCACTCCGGCACTGGAGTTGATCGGAGTGAAGCCGAACCGACACGCCGGTTTCTTGCGCGAACTGCAAGCCGGCAGTGGATTGGTCTTCGAGAAGGAATCGCACCTTTGGTGTTTCGCCCACTTCAGCTTTCAGCAATACCTGACCGCGACCGACTGGCGTGAGCATCCGCCTGCAGCGACTGACTGGGCGCAATTTGTCTTACAGCCGTGGTGGGGTGAGACGCTGGTGCTCTTCGCTGCGCAAAGCGACGCCAGCGCCATCCTCACGGCTTGCCTTGATGCCAACACACCGAAAGCGTTGGCCTTAGCCTTCTTAGTCGAGCGCATGAGCAAGACTCTGCGGCCCGAAGTGCGAGAGCGACTGAAGACCCAACTTCACGACGCTCTGCGCTCGCGCGACCCGGCTGTCTTCCTGCCCGCCGCCGAAGCGATGCTGATCGTCTCGCAGCAGAACTACATCTCGCTCGACGGCAAAACCGCCATTGCCGCCGCTGCCATCAGTAAAGCCGAGTTCCAACTCTTCCTGCTGGACTTGGCCGATGATGCCGCCTTCAAACGCCCTCCCCATTGGGCCGAGACATGGTTTCCCGGAACTCCCGGCGAAGTCGTATTAGGCATGCGTCGCCATGAAGCTGTGGAATTCTGCAATTGGCTCAACCAAGAATTTCCCTGCTGGAAGCACAGGCTGCCAACGCTTGAAGAGTTGAGTCAGGTCTCAAGCCGCAGCGATTTGCAACCGTGGTATCAACCCGATCCGAGCGGCCGCTGCTCACCTCTTCCTCAACCGGAACTGCAAAAGCAACTTGAGGCTTTCTCAAAGTCGACACCGTTTCACGATTCGGCCGCTTCTGGCTGGCACACGGCACTTCTTCAGTGCCTTGCTTGCGTTCGCGACGTCGCGGACAGCCACCAGTTCACTTTGGATCTCATCTACGCGCTCGACCTTGTCTGCATTCGCAGCATCGACAACAGCCGCGTCCAGATCCGCGTAATCATCCTCATCCTCTTCGGTCTGCTCATCGTCGTAGCCAAGCTTTTCGACGGACATTTCTACTTTTTCCTCAGCCTCTCGCTCGTAGTGACCATTCTAGTCGCGTGCGCCCTGGCCCTCGCTCGACGCTTAGAGAACATCGGCTCTGAAACGCGCCGCATCGAGCACGCTATCAATCTTCGCAGTATCGTCGACCGTGCCCTTGATGTCGCACTTGACGTCGTCCTCGGCCACCCATTCGACCTCAATCTTGCCCAAGCTAGGGCGTGGGACAGTGCCTGTTGGCTCGCGATAACCGGAACGATGAATCGAAACGTTCCCCAGCAACTTCACCCTGAGCGGTCTCACACTCAAGTAGATCCCGGTCTGATTACCGAGCTGACGAACCGATTCAATGAAAGCCCTACGGCGGAGCGACCGCCAGTGGAACTGATCCTGATTCAGGTTCGATCTGCGGTCAGCACGACACGAGAGGAGTTTATTAGGCACCAGCGGGACTTCCTGAAGCGAGCCCTCGAACTCATTGACGCCGCAAAGCAACCCTCAAGGGTCGCGCGCGCGCCATCTCGACTATGGCGAGTCTTAACAGGTGGAATAAGGACGAAATTGCCGCGACAGTTTCCCGTTAATCGTCAGCAGCTCTATGCGATGCTGGTTGTCATTCAGGCTCGCGAGCGGGGGGAGTTGTCGGCATGGGAAGCGATTCGCGTGGTGCGCGAACCGGCGTGATGCTCAGTACGAACACGCCTTGCTTCGCGCGACAGCCGGGCTGTGGAAAACGGGCTCTCCGCCAATTCGGCGCTGCACGGTCTGAGCCCCAAGGGGGCGAGATTCGATAGCCCAGGCCGATAGGCCTGGGGTAACAGACGGGAAGAAACGAGAGCCCCAACGGGGCGTGATTCGGCACCCGGTCCGCTCAGCAGGGTTGGCAACAAACCCAACGGTGTCACAGCAACGAGCCCGCCGCGCGATTGGGTGTCGTTTCAACTCCATCGCGTGAGAGACCATCAAACGCATGCCGAGCGGGAACCGAATCTCGCCCCTTTGGGGCTGTCGCTAGATCGCATTCGATTCTTCCCCAGGCCTGTCGGCCTGGGCTATCGAATCTCGGCCCGTTGGGCCTCAGGTGGGCTGTAACAAATCGTGCAGGCTGCTTGTGATTGAGGCTCGAGAGCAGGGGGAATTGCCGGCATGGGAAGCGATTCGCGTGGTGTGCGAACCGGCGTGATTCACAGAACAAGCAAGCGACTCGGCACACTCTCCAATCCAGAATTTGGCCGCGCAATACGCATATTGGCGCCTCTCACCGCAGTCGGTGTTCGTTGTCGGAGCGGATGTCGAAGACGGGCAGTGAGTCCATCTTCGTGCGACTCAACCAACCTTGTGGATGGCGTTGTTAGCTTGCCAGTCGTTGCTTCCACTGACGCGAGGGCAGTGGAGAGCGGGCTCTCTGCAATTCGAATGGGTCGCGATGGCTGCGGTTCGTGGAGTGAGAGGCGGCGGCTGTTTCATATTTCAAGCGCAACACGAGGCATTCCGCCTGTTGGCTTGACGACCACTCGGCGGAGCCTCGCTCGCAAATTCTGCTGCGGGAACTGCTCATCGATCGCTCCCGTTACTGCTCAAACAGAACTTCGCGTCCCTGTAATTGTTCTTCCTGCGGCAGCGCGTTCACCTTCCATGTCGCAGGGTAGAAACGAACGATCCGGCGCGGGCGGTAGCCTTCGAGCAACATGCCGCACTTCACTCGGATCTGCACACCGCCGCTGCCGGGGGCGAGAGGCACTTTCTTGATCTCTAAAATGTTGCCGCCTTTGCGATCGTTGACCGGGTCGAAGGTCAACAAGTTCTTCCGCGCGACGCAGATGCCTCCCTTCGGAGCTTTCGGATCGTCTTCCGGAAATGAAAACGGCCAGCCTTGCGGTTCTTCGTTGATACCCGTCAGTTCGTCGAACAACTTCGGATCGACGCCGCCAAAGAACGTGATCGTGACGATCTGCTTTTCGTCATCGACGGCGGCAACCCAGCCGGGAAGGCCGCGTTCGCGAATGTGATTGCGATGTTGCTCAAGCTGATTTTCAGTGGCCAGAGCGCGAGCGGCTTCGTCGAGATAGACCTCGGTGATCCGCCCCGGCCCGTAGAGCGTCGCCCAATTGATGTTGAACAGCACGGTCTGTCCCGGCTCAATCGCTTTGAGATTCGCGATGGTGTTGCCCTTAAAGACGCGCGTGCTGCTGAGCAGATCGAACGGCTTCGGCTTGCCACTCGGTTGCCCGTCGACCAGCAACGTGGCGGTGAGCTTTCGCATTGTCAGATCGACACTGTCGATTTTCCAAAACTGCTTTTGTCGGGCATAGAACGAGAAATCGTCCTCGATCCGGAAGCACTGACGGAACTGCCACTCGGGCGTTCTGCGGTTGTTGGACGTTTCCGGCAGCGGTGTCTTGTCGTCGGGATCGGCCAAATAAAACAAACCATGCAGATGCGTGCCGAGCGGAACATCCTGCAATGCCGCCGGCGCTCCGTGATACCAGATCGAGCCGTAAGGCAGCATCGCCGCTTCCAATGGCAGGTCCATGATGCCGCGGTCCTGACTGTCGCTGCGATCCACTCGAAGCTGTAGCCGACGTTCCAAATGATCGACCTGAATCAACTCGCCCGAGATCGCGTGAGCGGATCCGTCGGGCGGAAATTCGCCGTCGACGAGTTGATACCACTCGGGCTTATCACTGGCCTTCTTGTCCTTCGGATTGTTTCGCTTATCAGTCGCCGTCACCGGTCCATCGGCATCGGTGCGGAAACGAGGCTTGTCTTCGGCGATGAGAATTGAGACGGAAACAATGAGCAAACAACAAATGGTAGAAAGCGTGCGCATGGTTCGGGGGGGCTTAAAGGCAAAGGGATTTATTGTTGATACGAGGAACTTCCGGTCCGTCTTCATGTCTTGATTCTTGGGTGGCACGCCCTGAGTACTCGAAGGGCGTGAGGCTTCGGGCGAAGAAAACGCCCTTCGAGTACTCAGGGCGTGCCACCCGCAGCCTTAGTCTTGAGGACTTCCCAGTCCGTTGCATTTCGCCTCCATCGGCATCGACGGACTGCAAATCCGTCGTACAAGGCGGCTCACGACACGATTTGTGACATCGGGCCGAGGCTGTCTTGGAACTGCTCGGTCTTCACGTCCGCTCGTTGCAGCATCGTGAGCAGCAGGTTGCTGAGCCGCGCGTCGCCGTCTACGGGGCGCGAGCAGATGCGGTAGTGCTCCTGAGCGTTCGACACGTCGTACTTACCGATCTTCGGCAAGTTGAAATCAACGTGCGTGCCGTGCTTGTAGCCGAGTGCCTTACCGCCACAGAGGATCGTCGGCAGATTCGCGTTGCCGTGACTGTGACCGTAAGCCATGCCGCTGCCCCACAGCACCTGCGTCGTGTCGAGCAGCGAACGGTCGTCTTCCTGATGCTGCTTAAGTTGGTCGAGGAAGTAGCTGAGCTGCTCGACGAGGAACGTGTCTGTCGCCGTGAGTCGGCGAAGCTGTTCCGGGTCGCCGTTGTGATGACTCAGCCCGTGACGCGTTTGCAGGATGCCGATCTCGGGAATGCCGCTGGCGCTTCCTTCGCCGCCAATGCCGCAGGTGATGACTCGGGTCGAGTCCGTCCGCAGCCCCATGACCATCAGGTCGTAGAACAAGCGGTAGTACTCGCCCGCCTCGGCCATCGTCAGTTTGCGTTGCAGTCGATCCGCAGCAGGAGCGGGTACTTCGGGTTTGGGCACGTTGAGCCACTCGTCGGCGCGCTTCGTGCG
>CAZNMS010000489.1:0-6616 GCA_964573505.1 uncultured Planctomycetaceae bacterium
CCCACTCCCCACTCCCCACTCCCAGCAACCGCGCCGAATTTCGGCCTTTCCCCGCTCCGGAACCATCTTTGCTCAAGCAACCGCAGGCGCGTTGACCGCTTCCTGTCGCGGACTGCGTTCGCCCTTGCTTTTGAGATGCTTGCTGATGGAGTCGGGCAATGAAGTTGTTGGCATGGCTGGAGCGTTTTGCATGGGGGCGCTGCGAAATCACTCAGGGGCGTCGAGCAAGACGCCGCAGGCCGGCCGTTAGAAACATGGAGGCACTCGAACCCCGCGTCGTGCTCTCAGTGACGAACGTCTCTGCCGTTGCTGACGCTCACGTGCGCGGCGGTTCGAGTTATCTCAACACCAACTTCGGAACCGCGACGACTCTCAACGTTCGCAACCATGCAACTGCTAGCAACGACTACGAAGGCTTCGTGCGGTTCGATACGTCGGCTGTCAGCGGGACGATTCAAAGTGCGGTGCTCAAGCTGACTCCCAGTAGCTTTGGCAACGACATCAAGACTTACGGCTTCCGCGTGCGACTCTTGCAGGATGCCGACGACAATTGGGTCGAGGGCAACGGGGGCACAAACAACAACCCGGTGAATGAAATCCGTTGGGGCAATAAGCCGACCGGCACCGGGCTCTCGTTGAATGTCATCCCGACGACGATTGTGAATGGCACTCCGCTGTCGATTGATGTGACGTCGATACTGGCGCAGAGCATTAACGCCAACAAACTGGCTTCGTTTCATCTCGATGTGACCGGCGAATCAACGAACCGCTACGTCTTCTTCCACTCGCGCACTGCAACGACGACGGCTTATCGACCGGTGCTCGTCATCACGACGGCGGACGGCACTAATACGGCGCCCGTCGCCGTGAATGATGCCGCGACGACGAACGAGGACACTGCGGCGACGATTAGCGTCCGCGCGAATGACTCGGATGCGAACGGCGATCCGCTGACGATCACTGCGGTCACTCAAGGCGCGAAAGGCAGCGTCGTCATCAATGCCGGAAGCACGGTGACTTACACTCCGAGCGCGAATGTGAATGGCACCGACTCCTTCACTTACACAATCTCGGACGGCAAAGGCGGCACGTCGACCGCAACCGTCAGCATGACGATCAACGCCGTCAACGATGCCCCCGTCGCGGTCAACGATTCAGCGACAACCAATGAAGACACTGCGGTCACCGTCAACGTGCGAGCGAACGACACTGATGTTGAAGGGCAGACGCTGACGATCACGGCGGTGACTCAAGGTGCAAAAGGCAAAGTCACGATCAATGCCGGCAGCACGGTGACTTACGCGCCTAATGCCAATGTGAATGGGACGGACTCATTCACTTACACAATCTCCGAAGGCAGCGGCGGAACGTCGAAGGCGACGGTGAACGTGACGATCAACGCCGTAAACGACGCGCCGATTGCCGTTGCTGACTCTGCCTCAACCGCGAAGAACACCGCGAAGACGATCAGCGTTTTGAGCAATGACTCGGACGTCGAAGGCACGACATTGTCGGTCTCGGCAGTGACCGTGCCGGCGCACGGCACTGCGGCCATCAATAGTAACGGTACGATTTCTTACACTCCGGCAAACGGCTTCATCGGAGCGGACTCGTTCACTTACACCGCGAGTGACGGAGCACTGACTGCGACGGCAACAGTGTCAATCACAGTGACCGCTCCGAGCGTTTGGCCGTATCGGGCTGCGGCTCCCTACATCGACTTCACCGCATGGCCGCCGTTTGATTTCAACTCGGTCGCAACAAACTACGGAGTGACTTACTTCAATCTCGGCTTTGTCGTTGCAGATAACTCCAATCAACCGAGCTGGGGGACTTATTACACAACGGCCTCAGCGTACCGATTGGCCGACATTCAAACGCTGCGAGCGAATGGCGGCGATGTGATGGTGAGCTTCGGCGGTGCAGCGAATAACGAACTCGCGACCGTCATCACCGACGTGACCGCTCTGACGAATGCCTATCAGTCCGTCATCAACACTTACGACTTGCATGCGATCGACTTCGATATCGAGGGGGCTGCAATCGCAAATACAGCCGCCAATACGCGGCGGTCTCAGGCGATCAAGAACTTGCAGACCGCAGCCGCAGCAAACGGTCGCTCGCTCGAAGTTTGGCTGACGTTGCCCGTGCTGCCGACGGGTTTGACGTCGAGCGGTCTTGCGGTCGTCGCTTCAGCCATTGATGCCGGAGTGCAGCTCAGCGGCGTCAACGTGATGGCGATGGACTACGGCGGGTCGACGAGCACCGATATGGGGCAAGCGGCCATTCAAGCGGGGACAAGCACCTTCAATCAGCTCAAGTCGCTTTATCAATCAAAGGGCATCGCGAAGACCGACGCGCAGCTTTGGCACATGGTCGGCGTCACTCCGATGATCGGCGTGAACGACACCGGCGAGAAGTTCTACACCAGTGACGCGACCGAGCTGCTTTCATGGGCTCAACAGCAAGACATTGGCATGCTCGCTTACTGGTCGGCGAATCGTGACAAGCAAGGCACGCTCAATGTCTTGAGCGGCAGTTCGAGCGGCGTAGCTCAGACCGATTACCAGTTCGCGACGATCTTTGATCCCTTCACGCAGCTCACCGCAGCGCCGGCATCACCGACGTTGAGCGTCTCGGACGCGACCGTCACTGAAGGCAATCCGACATCCGGCGGGATGACTTACTTGCACACAAGTGGCAGTCAGATCGTCGATGCGAATGGCAACAACGTGAAGATCACCGGCGTGAATTGGTTCGGAATGGAGACGTCGAACTTCGCTCCGCACGGGCTTTGGTCGCGCGGCTACAAGTCGATGATGGATCAAATGAAGTCGCTCGGCTTCAACACGATTCGGCTGCCGTACTCGAATCAGTTGTTTGATGCGGGCAGCACTCCGAACGGAATCGACTTCGCGCAGAACCCGGATCTGCAAGGACTCAGCGGCCTGCAAATCATGGACAAGATCGTTGCCTACGCGGGACAGATCGGGCTGCGAATCATGCTCGATCACCATCGCTCGGACGCCGGTGCCGGACCGAATGGAAACGGGCTTTGGTACATCGACGCCAACAACAACGGGAACATCAACGACGACACTTACGGCGAGCAGCGCTTCATCAGCGATTGGACGATGCTCGCCAGTCGATACGCAAACAATCCGACGGTCATCGGTGCCGACTTGCACAACGAACCGCACGGCACCGCCACATGGGGCTCGGGCAGTGCAACAACCGATTGGCGATTGGCAGCTCAACGAGCAGGCAATGCGATCCTGAGTGCCAATCCGAATTGGCTGATCGTCGTCGAGGGCGTCGAAAGCTACGGCGGACAAAACTATTGGTGGGGCGGCAACTTAGCCGGAGCAGGCACGTACCCGGTGACATTGAGCACCGCCAATCGCGTCGTCTATTCGCCTCACGACTATCCGGCGTCCGTCTATCCGCAAAGTTGGTTTAGCGACCCGAGCTATCCCGCGAACTTGCCCGCGAAGTGGGATGCAACATGGGGCTACCTGTTTAAGAACAACGTCGCTCCCGTATTGCTCGGTGAGTTCGGATCGAAGCTCGCAACGACTTCGGATCAGCAGTGGTACGACGCGATCACGAAGTATCTCGGCGGTGACTTCGATCTGAATGGCACGAGCAATCTGACCCCCGGGCAGCAGGGACTCAGTTGGACTTACTGGAGTTGGAACCCGAACTCGGGCGATACCGGCGGCATCCTCGCCGACGATTGGCAGACCGTGCAGACCGCAAAGATGACGAAGCTGACGCCGATCGAGTTCACGTTCCCGACGACTGGTGGAACGAGCGTTACACCGCTGACCTTCACTGTCACGCTGAGTCCGGCAGCGACTGGTCCAGTCACCGTGAACTACGCAACGAGCAGCGGCACCGCGACGAGCGGCACGGACTTCACTGCGGCGTCGGGCTCGCTGACGTTCGCAGCCGGTGAGACCTCGAAGACGATCACCGTCAACGTGACGCGTGACACAACGGCAGAAGCAAACGAAACCTTCAACCTCACGCTCTCTTCAGCGAGCGGTGCGATCATCGGCGACGGCGCGGGCATAGGTACGATCACGGACGACGACTCCGCGCCGCCGCCCCCGCTTCCGACGTTGTCGATCAACGATGTGAGCGTGGCTGAAGGCAACTCGGGCACTCAAACCGCGACCTTCACGGTCACGCTGTCTGCGGCGTCATCGAGTGCCGTCACGGTGAGCTATGCAACGGCGTCATCGGGCACGAACGCGGCGACTTCGGGCACTGACTTCGTTGCGGCAACCGGCTCGCTGACATTCGCTGCCGGTGAAACGACGAAGACGATCTCGGTCACGATCAATGGCGATGCGACTTACGAGCCGAGCGAAACCTTTGTCGTGAATCTCTCTTCGCCGAGCGGAGCAACGCTCGCCGACTCTCAAGGGCAAGGCACGATCAACAACGACGACAGCGCGCCCGTTGGTGGAGCAACTGTTACATTCCGCGTCGACACCGATTGGGGCACGGCGTTTCAAGGCGCGTTGACGATCACGAACAACAACTCGACGCCGATCGTGAATTGGCGACTGGAGTTCGATTGGGATCGCAACATCTATCAAATCTGGGACGCGGTAATCGTGAGCAAGGTCGGCACGCACTACGTGATTGAAGGTGCGGCCTACAACCGCGACATCGCTGCGAATTCGCCATTGAGCTTCGGCTTCCTCGCTGATCCCGGCAACGTCGTGAGCGGCCCGGTGAACTTCAAACTCAACGGCACGCCGCTGTAGCGCAGGCTGACATTGACCGATGAGAAGTAGGACTGACCTCTCGTCCGTCCCGTCGACCGAGAGCTGCTCCACTGCGATGCGGGACGGACAGAAAGTCCTCACCGGGCGGGCCGGCACAATGGGTGAGGAACATTGGTACGACGGACTTGTAGTCCGTCGAACGTCGTGAGAAGCGACGGACTGCAAGTCCGTCGTACCCCAAAACGGATGTGTTCCTCAGCATGTCCGTCCTAAGAAACGAGTTCTTGTCTGCGAGGGTCGGCCGTCATGTGACCTCGCGCTGACTCCGACGATTGCAATGACTCGTCAGCGCGAGCCCCGTTGCTCGATTGTGACTTTCGTGCCAGTCAGGCTGACTGAGTTACGGTTAGCGAAGCTGCCGATCGCTCTTCGCTCGTCAGAAAAGACCGACGATTGGCAGTTGCTTCGCCGATTCCCCTGCATCGGAAAGAAAACGCCTTGTTCCTCGAACGAGCGATTTCCAAACTCCCGCCGCTTTGCAGGATCACACCGGCGGATGTCTTCGCATCGGTTCGATGGACGAGTGCTGTTTCAAAGCAACGAAGTCGAGGGGCTGACCTCACTCGTCGTAGCATGGGCTTTTAGCCCGTGCTGAACCGCCTCAAGCCACCGAACGGTGCCGTCACAAAAGGCGGCACGGACCGGAAGTCCATGCTACGACGGCGAGTCGCTCTGCGACTCGTACTCATCCCCGACGTCACGACTTGAAGACGCGCGAAGACGTTGTCGAGAACTCCACTCTCAGGACGCTCATTATGTTGCGACACATTGGCCTTTCATTGGCGGTCATCCTCGGTGCCTCTTCGTCGGTCTTGGCGCAAGGATTGATTTGGTCGCTGCCTAAAGAAGATGGCGCGTCGATCAAGTTTGAAGGCACCTATCAGCAGACGGAGCAGCGTCCCGGCGCGAACGAAGGACCGCTCGTTCTTGAATGGGCTTCGCACTTATGGGTGAAGTCGGTCGGCAAAGAAGACGCGGACTACAAAGGCGAGAAGACGCCCTGCCGCTGGATTGAGATCAAAGTCGTGACCGGTCGCATTGATCAAGGAGCGATTGAAACGGGGACCGTCGGCGAGCGGATCTACAAAGTGCTCGTGCCCGAGAAAGCGATCGAAGGCCGCATTAAGGACGATCGCAATTTGCCGGTCGTCTATCTGCCGATCGTCAAAGGCTTCAAGAAGACGAACGGCAAAGATCCCGCCGCGAAGCCGATTACCTCGAACGTCTTGCAGATCTATCCGGTGCTCGGACTGGTGCGCGACTTCAAAGAACTCGAAGAGTCTCCCGGCAACGAGTCGGTGCAAGTCGGTAACGAGACCGTCGAGGCAAAGGAGTTCAAAGGGACTCTCGAACAAGAGAGTTTGGTGTCGCGGTTCACGCACGAAGCGAAGTTCTATCGCAGCAAGGACGTGCCGTTCGGACTCGCTCGATGGACGGTGACGATCAATCAAGAACGCAAAGCCGAAGCAGAACCGCGCTCGGCGTTTAAGCCGGTCAGCGAGATCAAGCTCGAAATGACCGCTCGCGAAATCGCAGCCGATGCAAAGAGTGAGCTGATCACCGAACCGGCCCCCGCAGCCGCAGCCGACGCCGCTCAAGCGGCAGACAACGCGAATCAGTAAGCGACTCGGTCGTCGTCGTTCGCCGGCATCATCAATCCGCAGTCGCGGCATCGGACATCGCGACCGGCTGCCAGTCCGGCTCTTCGTCATCGTCGACGAATGAGGTCAGCAGTTCGTGCGGTTGATAGCGCGCCTTGTAGTTCATCGATTGGTTCTGCGCGATCCAGTACCCGAGATACAGATGCGGCAGCTTCA
>CAZNMS010000490.1:0-6613 GCA_964573505.1 uncultured Planctomycetaceae bacterium
CAAGAGCCGTTTGCCCGACGAGCAAATAGGACGCACGGACTGGAAGTCCATGCGACGACGGCTCAGAGGCCATCAAACGAAAAGGACCGAGAGGCCGGGGCTCGTTGCTTCCCCGAAGTCCTCTCGGTCCTTTTGTGTTGCGAAGTGCGAGTCGTCGCTCAGGCAAAGGCTGCTTCAGGTTGCTCGGCCATTGTCCTCACGCGACTGATCTCCGCTTCCCAGCAATCAGCGTCGAGCCCGTCTTGATCACGCTCCAAATAGACCGCGTTGATGTTGCCGTCTGCTTGCTCAAGCGTTGCTCGGTAGAGATCCCAAACTCCTTCAGGAATCGGATGCGACGCACTCTTCACGAAGAGTTCGGTCTGCGGTTCGACAAAGCCGCCAGAGAGATGCAACTGCACGCGATCGGCTTGCGGCAGGACTTCGCTGAGGAACTCGATGGGATCGAAGTCGTTGTTCGATGCGTTCGCGTAAAGACTCGTGAGATCGAGCAGCCATCCGCAGCCCGTTGATCGCAGGACCTGTCGCACGAACTCGGCTTCGGTCATCGAGCCTTCGGTCTCGCCGAGATACGCGACGGTCTCAACATAGAAGCGGCGGTCGCGGAAGAAGTGCTGCACCGTCTCGATCTTGCGGCAGGTTTGAGTGAGCACTGACGACGTCAACTGCGGCGGCAAGTACCACTGGTCCGCAGTGCGACTGGGAGCCGTGCGTTGAATGCCGAGGTGATCGCTAATCGTCTCGGCGTTGTTGAGGTAAGCGATCTCGCGCAGGTCTTCGAGCAGCTTGCGTTGCGGCTCGTCCTTTCCGGCCAGCGACAACTTCGCAGCGTGCAAGCTGACATGATCGAAGCAGCATTCGCTGACGTAGCGCCCGACTCGCAGCGGAGTATCGGGACGATCAATGGAGATTTCGGCGGCGTTGATGACCGCATCATCCAAAACAACATGCTGATGAGGACGGACGGAGTAACCGATGGCAGGAATCATGTCAGTGCTCGACTTCCGGAGAGACCTCAGGCGGGATGAACTCGCTCAACGATGAGCAAGCTTGATCGGCTCGATCTCAGGCAGTTCGAGTGCCAGTGCTGACATGCAACATGAAGAATGTAGGAGTCTTCGGGGATGTGCTGCGAATTCGAGGGCTTACGTAAGCTCGGGCACAGCAGCGAACTCCGCAGTGCCTGCCGTCACTCTGATGCCGGGCGCTCTCAATGAACGGCGAACGGGTCGCGATTGGACTTCGAGCAACGTCGATCTCGATGCAGTGACGAGCTGCGAAGTCGTGCCGATAGTCGCCTTTCGCTCTGCGAAAGGGATTTTCTCTCGGGGCTTTTGCTCCGAGGCTGTGATCTTTTCGCCCCCGGCCTTGTGCCGGGGGGTTCAACGGCCTTTGCGCTACTTAATCACAGCTTTCGAATCACGTCTCCAATTCGCACCGACCCGGCCTGCACGACCTTCGCGTAGATGCCTCTCAAGTTCATGCGGTGTCCCTGCGGAGTGCTTATGAACTTGAGAGCGTCGGAGCCGAAGCGACTGCGGTACTTCGTGCAACCGCGATGCGGCTCACTGGTGATTTCAAGCACCGCGCTGCCAACGCTCAGTCGCTGACCGGGCGGAAGATTGTCGACGCTCAAATCGAGATCGACATAAAGCTGATCGCCCGCCAGTGCCCAATGAGCTTTGTCGTCGCCCATCACCAATCGCGCGAGTCGAGTGCTCATCAGAGTGAGTTGCACGGCGGGATCAGGCCGGCCATCAGGCAGCGACTTCCAACAATGCGTCGCCCAATTGTCGCCGTGAACTCCGCCGTCAGGACTGAGTTCTGCCGTCTCCAAAATCTGCCGCTCGTTCTTCTTCGGACGGACAACGATCAGCTCGACCGAGCCCGCATCGCGCGGAGCATGCAGCAACGAGTCAAAGCCGACTTCGAGTTCAGCAAGTGCTTTGTGAAGGGGTTGCGTCGTCATCGCTTTCTCATGTCGTCAGAGGGAGAGGTTGTGCGGGACTCGAACCGCAGATGGGATAAGTGTGAGTCGTCAGTCGACATCGCTAATGGGCTCGGTCGGCCTTGCTCATCGAAGACTGCAAGTTCGCCGCGACGGGCACAACCTACAACTTCCCGCTCTGCCTCTTAGACTGACTGCGAAGTTTGATTCCGACACGCAACGACGTCTCCGATCGGTCTCGGAGAGCTTCTTGTGATTCAGCGGTCGGAGGCGGCAGCAAAGGCGATTACGGTGAGTGAGCGGCGTACGATCCTGATTGTGGAAGACGAAGACGTCATTCGGAACAGCCTGAATGAGTTACTGACGAGCGAGAGCAAGTACTCGGTGAGCACGGCCGCGCGAGTCGCGGATGCGCTGAAGTTGGCGCGCGAGCAAGACTTCGATGTTGCGATCTGTGATGTGCAGCTTCCTGATGGCGACGGGATCGCATTGCTGCGCCGTCTGCATCAAATGAATCCGCATACCTGCATCCTCATCATCACGGCCTATGCGACGGTCGAGAACGCGGTCGAAGCTTTTAAGGCAGGTGCTTTTGATTACATCGTCAAGCCGGTGATCTTCGACGACCTCTTGCACAAGCTCGACAAGCTCTACGAGTTCCGCAACCTCTACTTCGAGAACCAATCACTGCGCCGCGAGCTTGCTCGGCAAACGGACTTCGAAGAAGTCGTAGGGTCGAGTGAAGCCATTCAAAAGGTGCTTGAGCAGATCCGCAAAGTCGCAGTGACGAACGCCAAAGTGCTGCTTGTTGGTGAGACCGGCACGGGCAAAGAACTCTTCGCTCGAGCCGTGCATGCTGCCGGGCCCAATCGTGAAGAGCGGTTCTTGGCGGTGAACTGCGGGACTCGACCCGTTGAACTGCTCGAAGCGCAGCTCTTCGGTGATGCCAATGGAACGGGTACCGGTTTGCTCGCACTCGCCGGCACGGGCACCGTCTTTCTCGATGAGGTCGCCGATTTGCCGCTGAGCACGCAGGCCAAACTTCTTCGCGCGATCGAGTATCAAGAAGTGCTGCCGGCCGGTGCTGCTGAGACGCAATCAGTCGAGTGCCGCATCATCGCATCGACAACGCGTGAGCTGGTGCGCGAGGTCGCTCAAAGCCGCTTTCACGAAGACCTCTTCTACCGACTCGACGGCGTCAAGATTCGCATTCCGCCGCTGCGCGAACGATCGAACGACATCCCGGAACTCGTCGAGTTCTTCGTCGGCAAGTACTCGAAGCAGATGAAGAAACGCGTCTCGGGAGCAACGAGCGAGACCGTGCGATTGCTGATGTCAGCCGATTGGAAAGGCAACGTGCGCCAGCTCGACAACGCGATCGAGCGAGCGGTGATGATGACCGACGACACGATGATCGCACCGCAAGACTTGCCGCCGGACTTGCTCGGCATCAGCAGCCCATTGCCCGACACCGACGACCTGCGCAGCGCTCTGCGTCACTACGAGCGACTGCACATCTCCCGCGTGCTCCGCCAATGGCCCGACAAGAAGGAAGCCGCAAAGCGCCTCTGCCTCGGCCTCTCAAGCCTCTATCGCAAGATCGAAGAACTCGGGCTCGATCTCTAAGTCAGCAAGCTGAATTCAATGCCTCAAGAATGAGGGAGCAACTAATGGGACTGCCGAAACCAAATCAGAAATTGACTGTCGCCGAGTATCTCGCCATCGAGCGCAAAGCCGAGACGAAGAGCGAGTTCTTCGATGGCGAGATGTTCGCCATGGCGGGAGGGACAAAGGCGCACAGTGTCATCGGCGCAAACCTAGTTGCCGAATTGCACTTCAAGCTCAAAGGCAAACCATGTCGGACATTCAACAGCGACATGCGCGTGATGACGTCACGGCGACTCTACACATATCCCGACGTCAGCGTTGCCTGCGGTGAGCAGCAGTTCGACGATGAGATCAGCGACACCTTGCTGAATCCCGTGCTGCTTATCGAAGTCTTGTCCGAATCGACCGAGGGCTACGACCGAGGCAAGAAGTTCGACAACTACCGCACGATCGCGTCGCTGCGAGAGTACGTCTTAGTTTCGCAAACCGAACCAATGGTGCTGACCTTCCTGCGCAACGACGACGGCAGTTGGAAGATGCAGCCCATTCACGGCCTCGATCAAACCGTGACCTTCGAGTCGATCAACGTCAGCATCCCAATGTCCGACATCTATCGCGATGTCGTCTTTGATGAACCCGTGAAATCGGAACCTGAGCCGCAATGACTGCGAGCGGTGCCGAAACAAAAGCCCCGCAAGACGCGATCAAGGCCGAGCGTCCCAAGTACTCAGTCCGACGCGAGATGCTTCGCCGTCTGAGGATCGCGAAGCTCATCAACGACACGGGCCACAATCGCCCGGCGGGGATGATCGATGAATAGGCTCGATGTCTCCGCTCGCGTATTCGACGGACTGCAACTGGGACAACTGAAGGCTCCGAATCCGCTCGAAGCAAGCACGGCCAATACGAAGATGCCCGAAATCAAAAGCATCGTTTGAGGCCAGCGCGTCCCCGGCGCGACATTGGTATGTAGGGGAGCAAGAATGAACTCCGAGAGCACCGTCGCGTAGATCATCGTCAGTATGGATCGCGCGTACGATCCACCAATCGCCGCGATATCGCTCCCTAAGTTCTGAAAGACGCAAACAACTGCGACGAGCGACACAAATGCTGCCGCTGGATGAGTCAGTCTGCCTGCGGTCTCAAGCGCCAGTGCGGCCCGCTCTCGGTCTTCTGAAGTTGCCGCATCGGAAGTGAGTGCCGTCTTGAGTGACTTCAACATCCCTCGCTGCAAACTCGCTCCTGTGGCAGCCAACGTGATCCCGAGCCAAGGAACAAAACTGCTGATCCAGAAGATGTCCAAATTGCCGTGACTTGAGTCGTAAAGCAGACCCATCACCGACACGAACGCAATCGCGGCACAAGCACCTTGAACTCGACTCATGAAGTGACTCCTGAATGAGACGGTCGAGGCGGGTCTTTGGAGCAGACTTGCTCGGCTTGCTGCGAGGTCGGGCTGCTGTTGAAAGAGCCGCCATAGATGTCATCCGTGCGAGTTACGCATCATCGAGACCCAATTCCGCTGACGCCGTCGCCCTATTGGCGTCTGTAATAAATCCGCCACTCCGTCTGATTGGTGGTTGTCTCAGTGCCGCTGCGATTGCCTTTGCCGATCTCAAACTTTCCGAGCTTCACAGTGCCGCCATCGCTGTCCTCTTTGAAAGTCGTATTTTGTCCGACGACCGCCTCTTCTTCGCGTTCGATGTAGTAGCCAGCGGGAAAGTGCTCGCTCATGAGTTTCTCGGCGCGTTCTCGGTGATGAGAGGGCCATGAGTTCGAGTTCATCGGAATCGCGACGACTCCCGAATCCCCGTCCTTCATGACATAGCGCGCCGCAGCGCAGCCCGAGAGTGCGATCGAGAGAACAAGACAACAAAACCCGCGATGTGCGATGTGCGGCATGAGTGTCTCCAGGTGCCAAGAGGATTCGGCCAAGACTTGTTCTGGAAGTAACAAGGTGCCCGAGCTACGTCTGGCACGAGAGGAACTTAAACGCAGTCTTTCCTCTGCCGCTGCGCGAGTTTCGACGCCCGCATTTCTGTCGCCTGCCGCTCTCAGTTCTGAGACGCACTGCGGCGGCGCTGTGCAAGGATCTTTTCGAGCTCCTCGTTTGTTAGATCCTTCACGCGGTCATTCGGACTCAGTCGCTGAATGAGGTCATCAGGGCCGAGATCCTTCAGCCGGTCGTCAATCGTCAGACTCTCCAATCGCTCTTCGACGCTGAGTTCGTGCAGGTGAGTACGAGCGACATCGCGCATGAAATCGGCTGTGGTGTAGGGCATTTGCAGTCCCTCCAACGAATAGAGTCTAAAGAGTTGATTGAAGATGGTGCTGATCGGCTCATGCTTGTTCGAGACGTTAAGCCGACCGAACTCAACTTTGTCGCGATTGTGGCTGAAAAGATTGAGCATGGCATTGTGGGCGACCATTTCGAGCTCACTCAAGACGATCACTCGGATGAGGTTCGTGCCCCAATGCAGGTCATAGGCACCGGCACCGAACTCCGTCGGCTTCAAACCGACCTGTTGATGCAACTGTTGTGGGAAGCGTGTGGAAATCGCGAAGAGTCGAATGGACGAACTCGGAATCCACTGCGCCTCATTTGAACCGGACTGCTTGCGATAGTTGACCGCGTGTCCGATGAGTTCGTTGATCGACCACTCAGTCAGAGGCTCCTGATGCGACTTGTAAGTCAGCAGGTTGTGATCGCCCAAAAGGTCGAAGCCATCCGGCAACGAAATTGATAACTCACCGGGACGTCGTCTGAGGATGACGACATCGAGCAACTGCAGTTTGACCGCCATATCCATCTCGACGATCACATCCATTGGCGAGTCTTCAAACAGCGAGACTAACGCCATTCCAAACAACCGATGCCATTCAATGTTCAAGTGCGGCCCCTCTTGGTTGATGCGACTTTGACGATCGCTCGCAATCAAAAATTCGCGAATGCAGGGTGTTTGAAAGCGATCTCGTGCGACGAATCGCGACTCAATGCGATCGCGTGCCGCTTGATCTGCACGAGGGCTCGCTTGAGCGTGACAGCCATCAGCTTGA
>CAZNMS010000491.1:0-6594 GCA_964573505.1 uncultured Planctomycetaceae bacterium
GGGGGTGGCACATGCTAATCTTCTAATGTCCGACCCCGCTTTTGTTTTGCTCGGATGATCTGCAGAGAGAGCGATCACTCGGCGTTAGCGCACTTTGCATTGGAACGTGATCACGCCGCCGGTGCGGATGTCTTTGCCTTTGTTCTTGACGTCGTCTTTCGCTTTGCGGCCCGGCAGTGGTTCGTCCAATGCAAACGTCAGCACGTAGCTGCCTTCGTCGTTGTCTTCCATCACGACTTGACCGGGTAGATCGCACGTCGCTGAGTCTTCGAGGAACTCCAATCGCGGCGTCAGGTTGTCGACGATCCGAACGTTGTTGAGTTCGAGATCTCCGAGATTGTCGAAGCGGATCACGAAGGTGATGACGTCGCCCGGTTGAGCAACGGCCTTATCCGCCAGCTTCACGAGATGCAGATCGCCGGCTTGCGTATGGCGATCTTCGAGCCCGACAAGCTCGGCACCACTCGCTCGAACTTTGACTTCTTGAAGTGCATCGTTGCGGACGATCGCCACAAGGTTTTCCGGCTTCGACCAGTGCATCGCGGCGTCGATGCCTTTCGCGAGATACGCCTCGGCGCTCGTGTCGATTTCGCCTCGGAACGCGAATGAGAATTCTTGTTTGCCTTTGAGCGCGAACTTGTGCTCGGTCAGACGCACGGACTGACGCGTCCCCATTGCGGCGGTCTTGCTGCTCGTGCCGCTTGCTCGCAGTCGCGTTTGAATGCCTTTGAGGCCCTCGTTCTTCGCGTACTTCTGCGGACCGACTTTCGTGCGGACGCCGGAATCGCGCCGCAGTTCGCTCGCCCCGGCGAGTTTGTCGATCGCAGTCTGACCGCCCGGAGTTGTAATGCTTCTTACCTCTCCGAAACGCGGTGCGTAGATCGCGACGGAGTTCGACGGAATCGTGCGTCGCTTGCCCGAGTGATCGACGCACTCGCCGATCGTGTCTTCGGTATCGAGTCCGCGTCGGAAGGTGCGGTCATACGTCACTGGATGAGCTCGGTCGCCGCCGTCGAGCAAGTACTCGTCGGGATAACGCTGAGCTTCGCTGCCCGTCATCCAACTGGTGTCGGGATCTTGAAAGGCATTGCCATTGTCTTGCACCGATTGGCGGGGCTCTGCCGGTGAGAAGCTTGCGGGAGCAAAACGAGCACCGCCGTTTGCTCCGCGATAAGCCGATTGTTGATTGAGCGGGACTCGGGCTTCGGCCGGAGTAAATGCGGCACTCGCTTGAGGAGCAGGCGAGCCGCCTGCACTTTGAGAGAGCCTCCCGGGGGTCGCTCGGCCCGCAGCGTTCGCAGCGCTACGGACTCGAGCGACACCGCCGGTCCCCTCTTCCTCGCTTCCCCTGCGAGGTTGACGCTCTGTAGTTTCAATTGCATCCGCTGCGAACGACTCGTCGTCCGGCGATTGACCGCGCGGCTCAACGTAGTCGGCGTTCGTCACTCCTTTTTGCGCCGGGCAGCCGTGATGAGGGCAGCCCATCTTGCAGCGATGACCTTGATGCGCGTTGTGATGGCATCCCAGCAGGCTCGCGGCGAGCAACGCTGAGACGGTGATGGCTTTGGCCGAGAGAGTGATCTTCATCGCAACGTTTTCCTTGGAGTGCTCCGGCTTGACGGAGCCCTCCATGTAGGCGGCATGACAGCTTTGATTGAATCTTGCGTTCGATCGTCGGAGTGAGCCCGGCATTAAGTCCGAGCTTCGCAACATCATCGCGAGAGGCGTTTTCGTAGCCGAAATCGTGAGATTTCGGACGCAGTCACAGGAGCCCCGAAATCTGACGATTTCGGCTACGGACGATTCCAACCGCACTGCGCTCGGCGATTGTTTGAAGTCGTTTTTGGCGGCGACATCGATCAATTGAGAGAGCGACGTGCCGCTGAAATGGAGGGCTCCGTCGAGCCGGAGCACTCCAAGAAATTACTGCCGCGTCTTACGCGGAATGGCTTGCGCGGCCTTTTCTTCAGCAGGCTTCGGCGTTGAAGCCATCACCGGTCCGCCGGATCCGTAGAAGCTCGGGTGCTCTCCGTGAGTGGCGGGCAAGCGTCCTCCAATACGCACGATGGCGATCGGGCGGCCTCGACGATCGGCTTCCGTCAGAGCGTTCTCGGTCGCGAGCAAGTTCTGAGTGACAGTCGCTCGATCGAGTTCATACGGAGCCGCGAGCTGCGGCTGCTCGACATAAACGACGCGCGTCACGAGGTTGCCGGCCAGCGCCAGTTCGATGTCATCCTGCAAGATGTTGACGGGCACCGGGAAGTTGTCGCGCTGTCCCGTCGGCGGATGCAGACGGTCGATGAGTTCGATCGTCGGATAGATCTCGACGCCGGGCTTATCCGGGATGTTTGTGACTTTGATGCGGTACATGTGCCCGACCATCAAACCCACTTGAGCGGGACGACCGAGCGTTAGTTCTTTGATTTGCGGGCCGAAATAGATGCTCGCTTCCGCGCCGTCGTCAAGCACGAAGCGGACCGGCTGCATGTAACCCGTCTTACCTGCGACGTCGGCATAACGAGCTGCGAGGCCAGTCGGGCTACGTTGGCTCAAAGGTTGAAAGCCTTCGTACTTCGGCAGCACTTGAGCATGAGCCGGAGCACTCAGCCAACCGCAATACAACGCCGCGCACAGCGCGATGAGTGCAGTCTTAATGGGAAGCATGAAGGGCTCGGGGGAGAGGGGGATGAGAGTGGTCGATAGGACTCAGAGGGTGAAATTACTCTTACATAAGCCGTTTGGCCCAATACTTCCTATTGGTCTTATGCGTCCTACACGTCTTATGAATTGCGACCCGGCCATCACAGCGCGATTACCGCGAGACCGCAGTCGCTCAATGCCAACACCCGGTCTCCTGCGAAGAGACCGGGCACTGGAATCAAAATTACTGGGGCACGGCCCACTTCGGATAAGAAACTTCGCCCTCATTAAAGATCGGGTGCTTCTCCGAGTATTGGATGTGCTTCACCGGTGCGGGCATGCTGATGCCGGGGTCATGCTTGACGTCGATCAAGAGGTGATCCGTCGGCTTCGGCATGTTGTATTTCGACAGGTTGCGAACGGTGTGAGACTTCAGTCCCGCCGGTGCTCCGAGCGGCAAGTGAGCCGGACCGGGCAGACCGATCGGAGTCGAAGTGATCGGCATGCCCCACTGAGGCGTGCCTTCCACTCCCGAGATCGGATTCATTCCCGGACGACCGGGACCGCCGAAGCCGCCGACCATCATCGGGCCGGGCACGCCTTGCATGCCTTCGATCGAAATTGGCATCGGCGGCAGGTGCTCGCCTTTGTCTCCGTCAGCCGACCAGTAGCCGACCTGCTGAGCTTCGCCGCCTTGAGCACCGGGTGCTCGATTCGGCATCTCGAGGTCCATGTTGCCGACTCGCAGAACGACCATGATCGTGCCGCGACGCTCGGCTTCCGCGACAGGATCAACGCCCGGATCAAGACGGGTCGAAACGAGCGTCTCGACACCGGCAATCGCGAGTTCTTGATACTTCGCATCAGGCAGATAGATGACCTTCGTCACGAAGTTGTTGCTCTCGATCTGATCGAGATCTTCGTCGCTCAACTCCAGCGGGATGCTGTTATGTGAGAGATAGGCGTCGGTCGTCGGATGCCCCGGGTAAACCTGTAACGTCGGATACAGCGTGAGTCCGTCGTCTCGTCCGGGGATGTTGCTCATCTTCAGGCGATAGGTCGCACCTTGCACGAAGTTGTAGCGAGCCGGAGTAATCAACTGGTTCTCGGCATAACCGGGACCAATCTGCCATCCGACTTGCATGCCTGCCGGACCGACGAAGCGCAACTGCGTCGTCTGAGTGGCAAAGCTCCTTGCGGGGGGCGGCGCCATCATCGGCATGACGCCGGGGCCGGGGCCGTCCACCATTGGGCCGGGATGCGCCAGTTGATGAGCCGGCGGGGCCACATGTTGTTTGTTCTCAATCATTCTCTGACCGTCCATGTGAGTGCATCCCACACACACACAGATCGCGGTTCCGAGCAAAAGGAAGTACAGCCTCATTGCATGTCCTCACGACCAAACGCGGCCGAGCCGCAATCCGTTGACGGCCTCCGATGACCGTTTTCTGAGCTTCAATGAGTTGAGAGCCTTCGTGTCGGAGCGACATCCTGCCGCTGCTCGGCGACATGAGATCGCCGTGACCAAAGTGCGTCTTGCTGAATCAGCACGGAACCCCGACAAGTCTCCCCTTCGCAGAACGAAGCGCGACCTCACGATGGATCCAAAACAGCCCACAACTCGCCTCTTAGTTGTCGACTTCCTCGGCCCCCAATCTTTTGGCAAAACCGGCATTTTCGGTACGACATGAAAACTCTGCCCCTTTTAACAGCCGCTCTAACTCTCAGCTTTTCAACAAGTTGGGCCGTTTTGTCCTTCCGGCAGTCGCTCGCGCAGGAGAAAGAGAAGCCGGCGGCGACCGTTCCGACAGCCCAGCAAGCGGCCGAGTCGAAGAAGGCGGCCACTCAAAAAGCAGTGACCGAAAAGGCCGCGACTCGGAAGAACGAAGCGTCCGGCGCGGTCGCTGTGATCTCGCTCGAAGACGCGCGCGAGAAGCTCATCAACTACCAGTCGATCCGCGCGAAAGTGCTCGAGTCGGTCTCGATCGGCGATCGTCAGTTCCAGTTGAAGGGCAGCTATCTGCAAGGCGACGGACTAAAGCTGCGCGTCGAATATGAAGTCACGCTCGGGGGCACTGAGGGCAAGTTGCTCGAAGTCTGCGACGGTCAGTTGTTGTGGACTCAGCAGACGATCGGCAAAGAGCAGCGCGTCAGTCGGCGCAACGTTCGTCAGATTTTGGAAGCGGCTGCGACGGCAGAGCGATCGAGCGAGACATTGCTGCACGCGGAACTCGGACTGGGCGGACTGCCGGGCATGATGGCCTCGATCCAGAAGTCAGTGCAGTTCGAGAAGCAATGGGAGCAAGACTACGACGGGCAAGAGTTCATCGTCATCGACGGCGGATGGAAGCCCGAACTGCGTAGCAAATTCGTCGGTCCGAACAGCGACGCCGAGAAGCCTTTGCCGAGCTTTGTCCCCGATCGCATTCGGGTCTACTTCGAGAAGGCGTCGATGTTTCCTCGACGGATTCTGTACCTGAAGAAGAGCGAGCCATCGAAGTCATTGCGGCCAATGGTGTCGCTCGACTTCACGGACGTGACGACGAATCAACCGATCGACGCTGCCGCCTTCACGTTCAAAGCGCCGGAGAATGTTGATCGGCAAGACGTCACCGACGAGTTCCTGCGGCTGTTCCAAAAGAAGCCGGCAGCGGACAGTGAGAGCAAGCCGAGCAGCAAATGAAAGGTGCCGCGTAAAAGAGGCGGCACCTTTCGGATAGCTCTCCGCCGACTCTGCATCAGCGGAGAGCGTGCCGCATGCAACTCAATAGGGTCATGCCCATTTGAGCCGCGACGGTGCTTACTTCTTCTTCGAGTCTTCGCCCGAGTAGCGAATGCGTTCTTGGAACATCTGCTTGAGGCGCGAGACCGAATACATGCGGATGACTTTGCCTTTGTAAGTCAGTCGGCCTTGCTCGTCCTTGCCGATGTCGGCTGCGATTTCGTCTGTCGCTTGATCGGCATAGAGAGCTGCGAACGTTTCGGGATCGACCCCGCGTCCGGCTTCAAGATCAGCAACTGCATCGACTCCGCCCGAGCCCATCGCGCACAAGTTCAACGACTTCGTTGCGAGCGTGTAGCGGCCTTCTCCCGACAGCACGCCCTTCGCCGTTTGAGCGGCGGTGTAGACGTCGGTAATCGCTTTGACAGCCTCTTGCGAAGGCGCCCCGTCTGCCGCGCCTTGAGCCTGCACGGTTTGATGACCGATCGAATGAGCGGCACCGAGAAGATACCCCAATCCGATCAGGCCGAGTGCGCCTATGTAATAACGAATGCTCTTCATGTTTCGAAACTCCGATGAGGAAGGTGAATTGTTTGGGGATGTTGCGTCAGTGGAGAGCATGCTCCGTGCAACCCGACCCGTGTCCGTTGACGAGAAACGCAACTCAGAACTTGATCGTGCGCGGCACGGACTTGAGCCGCAAGACTCATCTTTGACGGCGAGCGACTTCGGTCGAGACGCTGTGCGAACCGAGCAATCGTGTCGATCAAAGCTCGTCTATCAACGAGGCAAACTGGGATGACAGCACGGCTTGACGCACTTGTTGAGGTTTCGATATTCCCCGCCGCCCTTTGGCCGGGCTTTAACTCTCTCTCTGCTCTTCATTCATGTGAGGCAGCGAGAAGTTGCTTATTCACGCTCAATCGAGTGTCGCGTCAATCACTGCGAACTGCCTTACTGCTGAGAAGGAAGGATTCTTCATGTTAGATCGTCTCCCGACGCTCAATGCCCGCGATGTATCGCGCCAACGGCAAATGGGCATTCGCGACCTGCTCCTTGAGAATCGCATCATCTTCTTGGACGGTCCGATCATGGATGCGTCGGCGAATGCGATCGTCATGCAGTTGTTGTTCTTGCAGTCCGAGAGTCGCAATCAAGACGTGCATCTCTACGTCAATTCGCCCGGCGGATCAGTGACGGCGACGATGGCCAGATCGGAAGAGCACACGTCT
>CAZNMS010000492.1:0-2786 GCA_964573505.1 uncultured Planctomycetaceae bacterium
GCTCAGTCATCCGCAGATCGTCGCGGCTTATGACGCCGGCGAGCAGCACGGGATTCTGTATCTCGTGATGGAGCATGTTGAGGGGCAAGACCTCGCAACGCTTGTGCGAACGAAAGGGGCAATGTCGGTTGCTCAAGCGGTTGAAGTGCTCGCACAAGCGGCTGAGGCACTGGCTTATGCGCACGAGCAAGGTGTGCTGCATCGCGACATCAAGCCGCACAATCTGATGCTCGAAAGCCGAACGGGCGGATCGATCAAAGTGCTCGATATGGGACTGGCACGCTTTGGGACAGACGCGCCGATCGGCAGTGATGCGGCAACGGGGATCACTCGCAGCGGCATGCTGATCGGCACCGCCGAATACATGGCGCCCGAGCAAGCCATAAACGTCAAGCAAGTCGATCAACGCGCCGACATCTACGCATTGGGAGCAACGCTGTATTTCTTATTGCTCGCGCGGCACATGTATTCGGGAGCGTCGTTCTTAGAGATCGTGATGGCGCATCAGATGCAGCCGGTGCCGTCACTTCGCAACGGTCGGCTCGATGTGCCGCGCGAACTCGATCAGCTCTTTCAGCGCATGGTTGCAAAGCGACCGGACGATCGGCCTCGCTCGATGCACGAGGTCGTCGAAGTCTTGCGATCGCTGCAAGCAGCAGGACTCCCGCAAGAGGTGCCTGAGTGGCGCGTGCCTCTGAGCGACATGGACCGCGATGGCGCTGCTGTGACGGAAGAGTTCTCAACGGCAGCGGATGACTTGCAATCCGAGAACATCGCATTCGAAGCGTCCTCATTGAGTGATGAGCAAGCGAGTGATGAGCTTTCTGCTGCGACCGGGCTGCAAGACGGTCGAGCCAATCGACGCATGATCGAGAAAGGCCGATCAAAGAGAGCAACGCGAAGCGGACTGCTTGCCGTCGTCGCGGTCGCGGTATTGGCGATCGTCTTTGCGTCGGTCGAACGCGCGTTTCGAACTCCGATTCAAGAGACGCCCAGCAACGCTCAGCGCGAGACGTTGCGGCCTGAATTGGTGGTTGTCCCCGTTTCGAACCCGCGCGAACGACAACTGGAATGGGCAAAGTGGTTGCAGGTTGAAGACGGGAAGCCGAACTCGCTCGGCATGAAGTTGCACCTCATCCCGCCGGGCGAGTTTCAGATGGGGCTGAGTAATGACGATTACATCGCGTTGCAGGCTCTACCCAATGCAACGGTCGGCCCGCGATGGAACGACGCCGAACGACCGGCTCATCTCGTTCGCATTACGCGGCCTTATTGGATTGGCCGCACGGAAGTGACCGTCGGACAGTTCCGCCAATTCGCCGATGCAACGAACTATGTGACCGACGCCGAGAAGATTGGCGGATGGGGACTCGAGAATGGTCAGTGGAAGCTGATGGTCGGCTATTGCTGGAAGAATCTCGGCGAGCAGCCGACGCCCGATGATCTCCCGGCGGTCAGTGTCAGCTTCAACGACAGCCTCGCGTTTTGCGCATGGCTCTCGAAGAAAGAGAACGCGATCTATCGCTTGCCGACCGAAGCCGAATGGGAGTTCGCTTGTCGCGCGGGGCTCGATGGCATTTGGCCGCGTCCCGAACAGAACGCGAGCCTCAATGAGATCGCATGGTTCAGCGAGAACTCGGCGGCACGCATTGCGCCCGTTGAGACTCGTCCTGCTGCGAATGGCTTCATGCTCTTCGACATGCTGGGCAACGAGTCTGAGTGGTGTCTCGATTGGTACGACCCGACGTACTACAGCCGCTCGCCGGTTGACGATCCGCGCGGTCCCGAGATGGGAGAACTGCGAGTGCAACGCGGCGGGATGTTCGGCTTCAATCGCTATCAACTGCGATTCACCGCGCGCGATGCAATGCCGCCGAGTTCGCCGACTCATGGAGCCTTTCGGGTCGTGCGTGAGATCGGCGAGAGGTGAGGGGCAAGGGGCGAGATGACGACGCGCGGGATTGTGTGAGAAATCCTCAGGACTGCGAATTCTCACCAGTCGGCTTGAATGGGGCTGCTGCTGAAAAGATCGTAATTTGCAGCAATTCAGTGAGAGTTGAGCATTGGCATCACAGTTGCCTTAACGCGGGACAACTCCCCGCGGTCACTCAGAAAAACTGATAAGCCGCACTCCCCAAACCGCATTGAGGTAACCGAAATGAAGACGACACAACCGACCTATCAACACAAGCAACGAGCACCGCTTTGCCTGCTGCTCTACGGACTCGGATGGTTCATTGGAGTCGCAACCGTCTTGACGCTGCCGGACCTTGAGCGAGACGCCGCATTGATCGCGGTGCTGCTGCCGGGAACGTTGTTGTTCGCGCTCGCTCCGGCGTTTCACTTCTTGATGGTCCGCGATGAAGGCGAGCAACTCCGAGTTGCCTTCGGACCGCTGCCGCTCTTCAAGACTCAGATTCCCTACAGCGACATCACGAGCGTTGAACTCGATCAGACAACGCTGCTCGATGGATGGGGCATTCACATGAGCCTGCGCGGCGGATGGGTTTGGAACATCTGGGGCCGCGACTGCGTGAAGATCACTCGCAAGTCAGGAGTGATCCGCATCGGCACTAATGACCCCGCGCGATTGGCCGAGTTCTTGAAGACTCGCTGCCCGCAGTTGGCGAATTCGCAATCGGCTTGAACCGCGAATTGATCTCACCGTTCGCAGGCCCCTTTTGGAGTGCGGTGATTCATCACCGCTTTGGTCTGTCGCGAAGCGACTCTTTTTTGTCTTTGTGATGCGCGGTTCGATCGCGCGAGCGGCTTCGCCTTCGGAAAAA
>CAZNMS010000492.1:2886-6576 GCA_964573505.1 uncultured Planctomycetaceae bacterium
TTTTGTCTTTGTGATGCGCGGTTCGATCGCGCGAGCGGCTTCGCCTTCGGAAAAAAAAAAAGGCGGCTCCGCCGCATACGAAAGCGGTAAGGAATGACCGCACTCCAAAAGGGGCGACTGCGGAGTCTCCGCCTGTAGGAAATATGTCATGGCTATCAAAGTGAGTTGCTCATGCGGAAATACATTCGAATTACCGGACTCAGTGCAGAGCGGATCGCACGATTGTCCGACGTGCCAACAACCGATGCCGTCGAAGCAGTCGCCGCTCAAAGGGCATGCGGCTTCTGGTATGCGGTTCTGTCGCCACTGCGAAGCCGAGTCGCCTCACGAAACCGGAATCCTCATGCGCACGTCCTTCATGCCCCAGAAGCTCTCAGGATTTTGGGGACTGCTTTTTGACTGCAAGAAGATCACCGCACACCGCTGTTTGAAGTGCGGGAATTTGGAACTGTTCGCGAATCAGGCACCCGGCTTCTGGGGCTGATCCCCCTTTTGGAGTGCGGTGATTCATCACCGCTTTGGTCTGTCGCGGAGCGACTCTTTTTTGCCTTTGTGATGCGCGGTTCGATCACGCGAGTGGCTTCGCCTTCGGAAAACAAAGGCGGCTCCGCCGCATACGAAAGCGGTAATGAATGACCGCACTCCAAAATTTTCAGGAGACATCTTGTGTCACTTTTCTTACTCGGTCTGAATGATGAGCTTTTCAACTACGCGATCTACGCGCTGTATGTCGTCGTGCCGATTGGGCTCGTCTTTTCGCTGCTCGGGATTCGGTACATCCCCAACAACCGCATTGGCGTTGTTGAGAAACTTTGGTCGCGCAAAGGGTCGCTCGAAGACGGGCGGCTGATTGCTCTGTATGGCGAAGCGGGCTTTCAAGCCGAGCTGCTGCGCGGCGGATTGCACTTCGGTTATTGGCCGTGGCAGTTTCGCGTGCATAAGCACCCGCTCGCTGTCGTGCCTCAGGGCAAGATTGGCTACGTCTTCGCGCGGGATGGCGAGCCGCTGCGTCCCGAGCAAACGCTCGGTCGCGTTGTGCCCTGCAACAACTTTCAAGACGCGCGGTCGTTCTTGTGCGGGCAAGGTAATGGAAATGACATCCCGGTCGGACAACGCGGTCGACAGCGCGCGTTCTTGCGCGAAGGCATCTATGTCATCAACCCGGTGTTGTTTGTCGTCATCACCGAGGATGTCGCGTATCGCTTCAACCTCGGGAATCCGGGAGAAGCTCAGACGCTCGATACTTGGCGCAAGGAGCTAGCGAGCATTCAAGGCTTTGATCCGATTGTCATCGGTCAGAAGAACGGCACGCCGTCGTTCGTCATCTCGGCGGATCATGATCATGCGGCGGATGTGCAAGACGATGACCTCATTGGAGTGGTCACGGTGCATGATGGACCGGCTCTTCCTCCGGGGCAGATCATCGCGCCGGCGATGGCCGGTGATCCGAGCGATGAGAACTACCACAACAACTATCAGGACATCGAAGCGTTCCTGAAGTCGGGCGGTCGACGAGGCCGTCAGTACGCGCCGCTGACTGACGGCACTTACTTCATCAACCGTTGGTTCGCGTCGATCGAGTTTCATCCGAAGACCGTTGTGCCGATCGGGCAAGTGGGCGTTGTCGTCAGCTACTACGGCAAGGAAGGGCACGACCTTTCGGGCGAGTCCTTCCGGCACGGCGAGCGAGTCGCTGAAGGCGAGCGCGGCGTGCAAGCGAAGACGCTCGGACCGGGCAAGTACGCGTTCAACACTTACGCCGGGCATGTCTATCTCGTCCCAACGACCAACTTCGTATTGCATTGGATCACCGGTCGCACGGAGTCGCATCGCTTCGACGAAAGTTTGAAGTCGATCGATCTCGTGACTGCGGATGCTTACGAGCCCGTGCTGCCGCTCTCGGTTGTTGTGCATATCGACTACCAGAAAGCAGCGAGCGTTGTGCAACGTTTCGGCGACGTGAAGAAGCTCATCACTCAGACGCTCGATCCGTTGCTCAGCGCGTACTTCCGCGACATCGCGCACAAGAAAACGATGCTCGGCATCTTGCACGAGCGCGACACCATTCAAGCTGAAGCTCGGACAGAACTGCGTCAGAAGTTTGTTGAGTTCGACATTGAACTCGTCGACGTCTTGATCGGTAAGCCGGACACCGCGAAGGGCGATGAGATTGAAAAGCTGCTCGATCAATTGCGTCAGCGGCAGTTGGCGCGCGAGCAAGTTCAAACCTTCGAGCAGCAGCGCATCGCGTCCGACAAGTTGAAGGAGTTGAAGATGGCTCAAGCTGTTGCTGAGAAGCAGGCCGAACTGACGAACTCGCAAGTTCAAATTCAGATCGCGGCCAATCAAGGTGATGCCGAGCTGTCGAAGGGCCGCAAGAAGGCCGAGCAGTCGATCGTCGAAGCGGAAGCGGATCGTCGTCGTCGCGTGCTGCAGGCCGAGGCTGAAAGCGAGTCGCTCAAGCTGCAAGCGGAAGCTCAAGCGAAGTCGATTCGTCTGCGAGCCGAAGCCGAGAGCGAGCAACTCAAGTTGATGGGCGACGGTGAAGGTCAGCGCGTGTCATTGGAAGGTGAAGCTCAAGCACGAGTGCTCGCGCAGAAGATCGCGTCGTATGGCGATCCGAAGCTGTATGCGTTGTCGATCGTCGCGCAGTACCTCGCGACAAGTCAGCAACCGCTCGTGCCCGAGCAACTCTTCATCTCCGGCGGCGGCGCTGACGGACAAGCGAACGCTCAGCAAGGCATGTTCGGCACGCTGATGAACTTGCTGGTCGCCGAGAAACTCGGAATGACAACGCTCACTCCATCAAAAGCGAAAGCCGAAGACGAATTGAGTGAGCCTCATCCGGTGATCGTTGAGCCGAAGACATCGGCGTAATCGCTCGGTCCCTGTCGTCGCAGCACGGGCTTCTTGCCCGTGCTCTTCGGGAACTCGTTCCGATAAGTAGCTTGGGATTCCATCCCGAGCCTCAGCGGGATGAGGTTCTCAAATCAGGGACGAGAGCGCCGTCAAGATGCGGTGCGAAGAAGGCGTAACTCATAGGGAACTCATCGAAAGGCTTACGCGATTACTTAGGACCGGTTCGATACGGCGCGTCTTATCCGTGTGGGACATATCCGTGTGCGACGTCATTGGCCAATTCAGCTTCGCACGCGGATATGTCTCACGCGGATGAAGAACGCAGAACTCAATGACGGTTCCGAACTCACAAAGACTCGAAGTGCCGAACCGAGCTACTGAAGGGCAAGCGTCAAACGATCGCGAACAGCCCGCAGGCAGCACGGACGGGAAGTCCATGCTACGACACTACAGTCCTCGAAGAGGTACGACTTACGCTCACTGCAAGTGAGGGCTCGGTTGATGGCCGACGCTTCGAAAGTGCCGGAGTCGAAAGGGCTGCTGATGTCGCTCATTGCATGTTTTGGTTGCGTCGAAGCTGATCTCTATTTTCGGCGCCCCGGCTTGATCGTGCTTCCGGTGCCGATGGTGTTGTGGTTCGTCGCTACGGCGCGGGTTCGCCGTATTACGCGACTCGGACATTCGGCAGCGGGATGACGAACTTGCCGAATTCGTAGCATGGACGCCCACGTCCGTGCTGCGTCGCTGTCGGACGTAGGCGTCCAACCTACGCGACTCGGACGTTTGGCAGCGGGATGATGAACTTGCCGCCGGCGTCTCGATAACGCTGCT
>CAZNMS010000493.1:0-6576 GCA_964573505.1 uncultured Planctomycetaceae bacterium
CTCGCGTTTCGCTTCGGCAGCCTTTCGAGAAGTGTCTTCGTCTTCGGGGATGCTTCGATCGTTATGGCTCCAAACATCATCCTTCTTGGGGACCGGTGCATTCTTGACGCGCGCCTCAGGAACGCCCCGCATGGCTTCGACATCGAGTTCGAATTGAGACGGGAGCGCCTCTGCAATCTCCGGTATGCGAGGAGACTTCGGTGTCGACTTAGATCGGCTTTGCTTCGGCCGAGGCACGCGATTGAAGTCCTCATCGTCGTCGTCAGTTCGAGACAATTGATGCTCGCGCGATGCGCCTTCAGTGCGGTGGCGCCGATCGGCCTTTATCTCTCGCGCGTCATCGTCTTTTGGCCGGCTCTTCTGAGCAGGACGGCGGAGACTCGGGCGTTCTCGTTCGCTCGACGATTCGTCGTCCTCTGTGACTCTGATCTCAACGTCATCTGAGTCGTCATCGGTGAGGGGCGGACGAACTGAGTCTTGTGATCGCTTTCGAAATCGACCGACGGCTGTGTCGTAAGACTCGAAGTTTGCTTCGTCGCTGCGGTGCTGTTCGGGTTGATTGTGCGAGTCCGAGTCCGCTTCGTCTTCATCGGCACGACGGCCGCCGATGTTCCGAAACTGGTCCTGTGCAAGGAACTCGCGATTGTCGATCTCGGCGGTGACGAAGCGAATGTCATCAGACGCAGCATGCTGATCATGGCGCGAGGAACGCGCTGATGTTTCGCGGTCGTTGATTGAGTCTGCGGAGTCCTCTGTCGACGAGTTGTCGCAGTCTTGATCGTCTTGATGTGACCTCCGTGAAGCCGACTTTGATGCGTGGCGCTGGTCACGTTTGCGAAACCACTGCGGCGCGTCGGACGGTGCTGAAGTTCGATTTGATCGGCCATCAACGGCTTTCCGCTCGTCGATGTCTGAGTCCTCAGCGGATTCCTCTGACGCACCTTGCATCGCACTTCGTGCCATGAAACGCGCGGCGGGTTTCCAATGTCCGTGCTCGCTTGTGCGAATTTCGTCCGTCTTACGAAACCATCGTTGAAGGATCATGTTCTCGAACTGGCGTTCGTGAACTGGGCCGATTTCCCAGTCATTTCGCCGAACCCAGTACGACCGTGCCACAATGCGCCTCGCTGTTACCAATCGTCATTCACCGCCAACGTCAATCACCGCAGGGCACGTTTAGTCCCCTTGTGCCGTTCTTGCCATCGCGTTGCATGTCGTTCGGGGTGCTGAAGCCTTGAGCGTCACCGCGATGAGGCTCAGCCGAGAGTTACTCTATGGTCTCGCGGCCGGTTGGCGCCCGAGGGTGATGCAGTCGCTCGCCCACTTCTGCAGGTTGTCAGTGAGCGGCGCGTGAGGCGGGGCGGAGTAGTCGACGGCTCCGCGATGATAGGGGCCGCCGTCGTAGGTCTCGCGGAAGACGGGTTGCAGGTCGAAGGGCAGCAGCGGTTCGTGCTGCGAAAGAGGAATTCCGATGACGGGTAATTTCGATTGCAACTGGATGAAGTGCAGTCGAGCCCGTCCGCGACTCTCACGCCAACCTTCAGGAATCATCACGAGATAGTCGGGATTTTGAGGCCGACTGGAGGTCGGATTCACATCTCAAGCGCAACTCGCGTGAGTTGGCAGCCAAGGAATCCGTGCGCTCGCCCCTGACAGATAGACGAGACAGGAACGGTAAGCGGAACTAACGAAGACAGCTCCTCAAACAGTCGTTTCGAGCGTTGAACTATTGTTGGACTAGATGCAGTTGGGGCGGGTCGATTAAGTCTCGATTTGGGAAGTGGAGCTTCTCTCTGTTGCGTTTCCGAGCGGGGTTCGGAAACGACTGATTTGGACGAAGGAACGTGAATATGGCCGGAGTTGTCGCACCAACGAGTCGTCGGTTTGAGCTGCTTTTGCCGCTCATCGTGATGGTGCTCATTGGCGTCATGATTGTTCCGCTGCCGCCGATACTGCTCGACATGTTCTTGTCGTTGAACATCGGCGTTGTCGTGATGCTGATGCTCGTGACGCTCAACGTGAAACAGCCGCTTGAGTTGTCGGTGTTTCCGTCGGCGTTGTTGCTGCTGACGCTCACGCGGCTTGCTCTGAATGTCGCGACGACCCGCTCGATTTTGCTTGATGCTCATGCGGGCAAGCTCGTCGATGCCTTCGGTCGGTTTGTGGTCGGCGGCAATTTGGTCGTCGGGCTCGTTGTGTTCTTGATCCTGATCATCATTCAGTTCGTCGTGATCACGAAAGGAGCGTCGCGCATCTCGGAAGTCAGTGCTCGCTTCACTTTGGATGCGATGCCCGGCAAGCAGATGGCGATCGATGCGGACCTCAACGCAGGCATCATCAATGAGGACGATGCACGTCGTCGTCGGAAGATGCTGATGCAAGAAGCCGAGTTCTACGGCTCGATGGACGGTGCTTCGAAGTTCGTGCGCGGCGATGCCATTGCAGGACTTATTATTACAGCCATCAACATCATTGGCGGTGTGATCATCGGCATGATGAATGGCATGTCGATTGGCGATGCGCTCCAGACGTACTCGGTGCTGACGGTCGGTGATGGTCTCGTGACTCAGATTCCCGCGTTGATCATCGCGACTGCTGCCGGTTTGCTGACGACGAAGTCGAATACCGAGTCGAGCATCGGCCCTGAGATCAGTTTGCAGTTCTTCTCGAAGCCGACGCCGCTCATTGCAGGTGCGGGCATGATGACTGCGATGGCGCTCGTGCCCGGACTGCCGAAGATTCCGTTCCTCGGTTTGGCGGCGGTGCTGTTTTACCTCTATCGCAAGCAGCCCGAGTTCACTCAGCCGGAGCTTGATCAACAAGCGGCAGCGGCGGCAGCAGCGGCCGGTCCGACCGAGCCGGTCAAGACTCCGATGGAGCAAGCGGTCGACGACTTCCTGCAAATGGATCGCGCGTGCGTCGAGATCGGTGCGCGGCTGATTCCGCTTGTCGATCCGAAGCGCGGGCTCAGCTTGCTGCAGCGCATCGGCACGTTGCGTCGAGACCTCGCGCGGCGCACTGGAATTTGGGTTCCACTCATTCGAGTGCGCGACAACACGCGGCTCGAACCCGAAGCCTACACCTTCATGATCAACGGGCAGGAAGTGGCGCGCGGTCGGCTCAAGTACGACTCGCTGCTCGCCATTCATCCGCAAGGCGAAGAGATCCCGGTCGAAGGTGAAGACACTGTCGATCCGGCGTTCGGGTTGCCTGCACGTTGGATTGCGGAAGTCGATCGTGCTCAAGCCGAGATCTATGGCTGCACCGTCGTTGATGCCCCGAGCGTGCTGATCACGCACCTCAGAGAAGTGTTGCGTCGTTACTCGGGCGAACTGCTGAGCCGCGAGGACTTCGGCAAGCTCGTTGAGAAAGTCAAAGAGGCGTCGCCGCAAGTCGTTGATGAACTCGTACCGGGGCAGCTTTCGATGGGCACCGTGCATCGCATCATGACGATGCTGCTCGAAGAGCATGTGCCGATCACGAACCTGACGCGGATCTTCGAGAGCTTGTCTGCCAATGTGTCGACGACGAAGGATCCGAACGAGCTTGTCGAACGCATCCGACTCAATCTCAATCGTTCAATCTGCGAGCAGTTCACCGACGAGCAAGGCCGAATTCACGGCATGGTGTTTGAGCCGCGACTGGAATTGGAATTACGCCGTGCTCTGCAAAACAATCGCATCATCTTGCCGCCAGAAGCGCTTGAGTCGTTGATCTTGAAGCTGGCGACGGAACTGCGCGACGCGAGTTCTCGCAAGCAAGAAGTGGCCTTGCTGGTTGACTCGTCCCTGCGTCGCGCGATCCGAGTGATGCTGCAACGCGGCCTGCCGGATTTGTCGGTGATCTCGTACTCGGAAGTGCCGATCGACACGCTGCTCGAGCCGGAAGTCATCGTGCGCTACGACGAAGTCTTCCGCGCAGTCCCGCAGGGGTAAGTGGGCGAGAGGAGAGAGAGGCAAGTCGTAGGATGGCCGCTCTCGGCCGTCGTCCGTGTTGTTGTCGGCTTACGCACATTGTGAAAAGTGGTCGATAGTTGCCTTTCGCTCTGCGAAAGGGATTGTCGGTTTTTGCTCCGCAAAAGCTTCCTTTCGCGGAGCGAAAGGCGACTATCGGATGCAACTTCGCCGCGTGAGTCATTGCGCGTCGTCGAGGCCTCAGTAGATGCAATGGGGTTGCGGTTGCGAGTTTCGCAATGTGGCGCTCTCAGACGATCCGCAGCGTGTTCATGAAGACGCACGGACGTGGGCGTCGATGCTACGACGACCGACGACCGACGCCGTTGCGGCGTGAGGCGTTCATCTTCGCTCTGCAACTCGCATTACATGTCGGCAGTGGTCTCAGTTTCGCTCGCGGGCGGTATAAGGCTTCCGGCAAGTGACTTTTGCCGTTGAGACCTGAATCCGACCTCTGAGTTTTCTCTATGCCCACTACTGAAACTGCCCCGAAGTCTGCAGATGAGATCCTGCTGGAAGGGCTCAATGCCGCTCAGCAACAAGCTGTGATGCACGGCATGCAACCGCTGCTCATCGTCGCCGGTGCGGGAACCGGGAAGACGACGACGCTCACTCATCGCGTTGCATGGCTCGTGAATTCGGGCGTCGATCCGAAACGCATCTTGCTGCTCACGTTCACGAGACGTGCCGCCGCTGAGATGCTCGGTCGAGTCGGTGCGTGCTTGAAGAAGGTCGAAGCTGCGAAAGGACAAAGCGCGCCGCGTATCGCTCGTGCTCAGCAGAACTCAATTTGGGGCGGGACGTTTCATGCGATGGCCGTGCATCTTTTGAGGCAGCACGGTCGGCTGATTGGGCTTGAACCCGAATTCACGGTCGTCGATCGCGCTGATGCCGAAGATCTGCTGAATGTCGCGCGGCGGCAAATCGTGCAGCCTTCTGAAGGCAAACGCTTCCCGACGAAAGAGACGTGCTTGTCGATCTATAGCCGCTGCGTGAATGCGCGCGAGCCGTTGTCGAAAGTGCTCGCCAGCATGTTTCCATGGTGCATCGAGTTTGAAGGCGAGCTGAAGAAAGTCTTTCAGGCATACGTCGACCGCAAAGAGCAACTGCACTTGCTCGACTACGACGACCTCTTGCTCTTTTGGAATGCGTTAGTGGCCTCTGATGCCGGTGCTGCGATCTGTCGCAAGCAGTTCGATTGCGTGCTCGTCGACGAGTATCAGGACACGAACATCTTGCAGTCCGAGATCCTGCAACACATCTGCCCGGACGGTCGCGGACTGACGGTCGTCGGCGACGATGCGCAGTCGATCTACTCCTTTCGAGCAGCGACGGTGCGGAACATTCTCGACTTCCCCGAGCAGTACCCCGGCACGGTGATCGTGAAGCTCGAAGAGAACTACCGGAGCACTCAGCCGATTCTCGAAGCGACGAATCGCGTCATCGCCGAAGCGACTGAGCGGCATGAGAAGAACCTCTTCACGTCGCGTGTTGGCGGTGAGCGGCCGCAGGTTGTCCCGTGCATGGACGAGGACGAGCAGAGCGACTTCATCGTCAACGAGGTGTTGGCGCATCGAGAGAAGGGCATCGCTCTCAAGCGGCAAGCGGTCTTGTTCCGCTCGTCGCATCACAGCTTGTCGCTCGAAGTGGTGTTGGCCGAGAACAACATCCCGTTTCACAAGTACGGCGGGTTGAAGTTCACCGAGGCGGCTCACATCAAGGACTTGCTGGCGTTCCTGCGCATGGCGGAGAACCCGCTCGACTTAGTGTCGTCGACGCGCGTGTTACTTTTATTACCCGGCATCGGGCAGAAGCGAGCTGAGGAGATCACTCACAAACTCTTCGAAGCGGGCGGCGACTTTGCGAGCTTGAAGACGCTCACTCCGCCGAAGGCTGCATCGGACTACTGGGCCGAGTTTGTGAGCCTCTTGCAGTACCTCGCGCGAGCGAACCGAAAGCGCGAAGCCGACGGAGGCGATACGACTTCGCTGCCGCTCGAGATCGAAGCCGTGCGCAAGTTCTATAACCCGCTGATGGAGCTGAAGTACGAGAACCCGGTAGCCCGTGCGAACGACTTGCAGCAACTGGTGCAGATCGCCGCTCGCTTCAAGGACCGCGCCGACTTCTTGACGTCGATCGCGCTCGACCCGCCGTCCTCAACGCAAGATCTCGCCGGCGATCCCGTGCTCGACAACGACTTCTTGACGCTGAGCACGATTCACTCGGCCAAAGGGCTTGAGTGGGACAATGTCTTCGTCATTCACGCAACGGACGGAAACATTCCGTCCGACATGGCGACGAAGGACGAATCGCAAATCGAAGAGGAGCGACGCTTGATGTACGTCGCGTTGTCGCGCGCGAAGGAGCATCTCTATGTGTGTCAGCCTCAGCGCTACTACACCCGAGGCCGCTGGCGCGACGACTACACAATGCCGCAACTCACTCGCTTCCTCACCCCGACCGCACGAGCCGCCTTTGACTGGCGCATGCCGGATCAAGAAGAGCCGATCACGCCGAAGCTCGACCCGAAGAATCAGCCGCTCGAAATCACGATCCCCGCAGTGAGCGCACATGCTCAAGCTCGCAAAATGTGGGAGTGATTGGCGGACCAAAAGATGAGGGA
>CAZNMS010000494.1:0-6554 GCA_964573505.1 uncultured Planctomycetaceae bacterium
TTGGCGTAACGACTTAGTGTGATTTAGCCCTGGCGAAGCCGCAACCCAAAAAATATGTAGCATGGACGCCTACGTCCGTGCGGGCCGCTCTCGAACGTAGGCGTCCGAGCTACAGCGACCCGACGAAGCAACAATGAATTGTCGATGAGTTCGCCGTAAGTGCCTATTGAGACGTTTAACCGCGCCCCTCTGGGGAGCGATGAAAAAGTCGCCCCCGGCCTTGTGCCGGAGGTTCAACGGCTTCTGCACTACTTCATTTCACTCATTTTCGAACAAATTCGAGTAGCGTAAAAGCCGCCAAGCCCGAGGGGCGTGTTTTTCAGCGCTCCCCAGAGGGTCGCGGTTAAACGTGTCGTTTCAAAACTTGACTCAGAACTGCAAGAGTCGATTTCTCAAACCCCATACAGCATGAAATAAATTCCGACGCCCGTGATTGATACATAGAGCCAAATGGGAAGAGCGATCTTGCCGATCCGTCGATGGCGCGGCCAATTGGCTTTCAGTCCGTGATAAATCGCCATCAAGGCGAGTACCGGAACTGCAGCCGCTAAAACAACATGGCTGATCAACATTGTGAAATAGAACGCGCGAATGGCGCCGGTCCCCTCGAAAGCCTTGCCGTGACTGCCGGTGTAGTGATGCAGGCCGATGTGATACGCCAAATAGCAGCCCAGAAAGACGACTGAGACGCCGAACGAACTCAGCATCAACGCTTTATGCAGTCGCTGCCGGCCAGAACGAATCGCCGCCCATCCGCCTGCGAGTAATACTGTTGCGACCGCATTCAGGCTCGCATTGACTGCCGGTAACTGAGCACACCAATTCGGCAATTGTCCGTCTTCCACTTCGCATACCCTTCTGTATTTATTGGCCAATTTCCGCCTCGATCAGACGGAACTGAGATTCCTATCAAACGCAGTATCGCATCCCGAGTGACGAGCATCGTTTCGCGATGCCAATCGACAGCGCCGCCTTTAGAGCCGGGCGGAGAGTAGCGTTGCAACTGCGGCCGTTCGCCTTATCGCTCGTCCCGCATCCGCGAACCGGCTTCGACATTCAGCCAATACCGCGACGTAAACCGTCGCAGTTCGGTCGCTCCTCGCAGCGTGATCGTTCCGCGAGTCCCTTTGACCGGGCGACCGCGCCAATTCACGAGCAACTCTTCGTCAGTAAGTTGATGCTGCTCTACGAGCGCGAGCGCCACTGCGATCGAGAACCGGTCCTGCGGATAGATCGGTGCATGACATTCAGCGAGAGCCCATTGCTCGATGCGGATTGGCGTCCATCCGGTCTTCACGGACTGCGGTTCGGCAAACTCGCGAATCCGCTGAGGCAAGCGAGCTAAGCCGGAGTCGCTCACGTAGATCGTCGCGAACTCGATGTCCGACGCGTAGACGGCCCATGCGGGCCAATTGTCGCAAAGCCGAAGCGACCGAAGTGCCGGAAACGCAGCAGCAAAGACAAGCACGGCGAGCGGTAAGAACAATTGCATTCGGGAACGTTGCGAAGTCGGACCGGCAATTTGAGAACACTCGTGCCGGCGCGTCTGCACGTCGAAACGCCACAACAAAGCGTTCTGCCCGATGAAATAGATATTCCATAGGAAGACTCCCGCGCGGTGATTCAGGCCGAGCGGACCGACCGCCAGCATCAGACCGAGATGCATCACGATCGACAGCGCGCACCCGAAACGGCGCGTCACAGGGACGAGCAGCAGCACTGCTGTCAGCAGTTCGCCGCTCGGCAGCAGACGAGCCATCAACTCTCGATCTCCCGCCTTCAGCATGCGGAACGGCATGACGCGATCGGGACCGAGCATCGCTTCAATCAACTGCTGCCCGTAAGTCGTCGCAAAGCTGTCATCGAACTTCGAAATCGCAGACCAAAAATAGATCGAGACCGTCAACACGATCATGCCGCAGCGCCACCAGTCGCGGTTGCGGCACGTTGAAATCGAGTACGCGCTCACAAGCAGCGCATGCCAAATCCACGGTTGCAATTTGTTCTGATCCGTCAGCGCGAAGAGCGAGAACGCGAGCAGCAGAGCGATCCAAACTCCGCGCAAGATGTCGAAGCTCGGCCGCGTCTTCGCTGCCGAGTCGATTGCAGTGCGACCTACTGCGGCTCTGAGTTCGCGAGTGTCGATCTCACCAATCAGCAACTGCCTCATCGTTCTCGGCAAGTACTTGAGACCGAAGCCGCTCATCAGCATCGAGAGGCTCAGCACCGCGACTAAGAACAACAGAATGTTGAGCCAGCGCCCCGCTTCGAAGCCGCGAATCATCGGCACGCAGGGGAAGTCGGCATGTGCGAGCCATAACGGCAACGTCACGAGCAAGAGCGCGAACACACAGAGCCCGAACCATGCTTGCTCGACCGGCACCGATTGCAGCGGTTGCTCGGGGTCAGCCGATTGTGCGGCTTCGTTTGTGGCTGACAGGTTGCAACTCATCGGCGCGTCTTTCTGGCGGTGACATAGGGTGAAGGCAACGGCCGCAAGTTCGACAGCATTTCCTGCGAGAGCCGATAGGACGAAGAGGACCAATAGGACTCATCAGAAGCACTCACTCATGCAATGTTCCTATGCGTCCTCTCCGTCTTATTCGTCCTATTGAACGCCGCACTGCACTCGCCGATCAGCCATACCCCAAAGGGCTCGGACGATGACTTCCACTGGTATCGAGATCAACGACCTCGTTGTGCGCTTCGGGCGTTTCACAGCGGTCGACCATCTGACGCTCAACGTGAAACCGGGCGAGCTCTTCGGATTCCTCGGGCCAAACGGCGCGGGCAAGACAACGACGATCAAAGTGCTCATCGGCAGCCTGCGTCCGACAAGCGGCAGCGTGCGGGTCGCGGGCTTCAACATTCCTTCTGAGTTCGAAAAGGCAAAGCCGATCTTCGGCTATGTCCCCGACACCGAGAATCACATCGAAGAATTCACCGGCCGCGAAAACCTCGAACTCTACGCTGATCTCTACGGCGTTCCGCGTGAGGTCGTGACTCCGGCACTCGCGCGACTCGAACTCAGCGAAGCGGCTGACGTGCAAGTGCGACGCTACTCAAAGGGCATGCGTCGCAAGCTGTTAATCGCTCGTGAAATTTTGCATGAGCCGAAGATCCTCTATCTCGATGAGCCGACAGCGAATCTCGACATCCACTCGACAGCGCTTGTGCGGCAACTTCTTCGCGATCTTGCTTCAAGAGGCACGACGGTCTTCCTCACGACTCACGATATGGAAGAGGTCGAGCAGATCTGCGACCGCGTCGCGATCTTGTGCAAAGGCAAACTCGTCGAGTCCGACACTCCGACCAACTTCGTCACGCGGCACGTGAAGCGACTCGTTGCCGCTCAGTTCGAGCGCGATCGAGAAGTCGTGCGCGAGCAGCTTGATCTCGACATCGACGATCAGCGCGAACGGCTCGCCGACATCATCCGTCGCGAGCGCTGCGTCACGGTGCATTCGCAGGAATTCAACTTTCACGACGTCTTCTTGAAGCTCACCGGGCAGTCCTACACGTGAGAAGTCTCGCCCGTCGTCGCTCAGTGGGACATCTAGGACCGAGAGGACGAAGGGGACAAAGAATTCTCGCATTCGTCTGATTCGTCGCATTGGTCCCAGAAACAAGAGCATCAACTCGTAAGGCCATCACCATGATCCGACTCAGCATGCTCAAGATTCTGTTAGGCCGCGAAGTCATGCGGCTGAAGAAGAACCCGTCGGCGTTATTGCTGCTCGGCATGTTGGCGGCAGTCGCGCTGTTGATGGCGACGAGCCGCGCTGTCGAGAAGCCGACGAAGCCCGTCGCTGAGAACTTTTGGCTTGTCTACGACCGTGAAACTGAATGGATTCGTTTCCTCGGTGAGAACCGGCCTCAGCAGCCTCCCATCAAGATGCTGTCTCGGCAGCGGATGACGAATCCCGATTCGAAAGGCCGCATCTCACTGCCGCCGGGAGACTGCGGGATCGAGATCAAGCACGAGACCGTCGGAGAAGAACTCCGCGTCAAACTGACGGGCCTCTACTTCGGGCCGTCGCCAGACATCATGGACCCGTTGATGAATTGGTTTTGGCCGAAGGTCATCGAGTTTCAAGACGCCAATGTGAAGTTTGATTACATGCCGCAACTGATGGGCGGACGCCGGCCGAAGACGATGGATGAGACATCGCTCTCGGAACTCGTGAAAGCCGAAGTCGTCGGCACCGTGCTGCTGCTGATCGTGCAATTCTTCACCTGCTGCCACTTGCTTGTCTCATTCACGTCTCAAGATCGCGAACGCGGCACGCTGACAGCGCTCGTGCTGAGCCCCGCGCGAATGTCCGAGATCCTCATTGCGCGATTCGTGTTTCATCTCATACTCTCGATGATTGGTTCGATTGCGGTCGTCGCGATTCTGCAACCGGTAGCTCTCGCTCGCCCGGTCTTATGGGCGACGCTCTTGCTAACGAGCGTCGGCTTAATGAGCGTCGGCACGTGCATCGCAACGCTCGCAAAGACGCAAGCAGCAGCCGCGTTACTCGGGCTTTGCTACATGCTCGGCGGAACGGTGCTGTTCTATCTCTCGACGAAGTTTGTGGCGTTCGGCCTCGTGAAGAAGCTCGCGTTCGAGTCCTACAGCTTTCTGCTCATCTATCAGACGCTGAAGACACCGCTGCCTTTCGATCAAGCGATGCTGCTCGGCATCGGATGGCTGATCGGGATCGTCGTTGTTTGGGTCTACATCGCCCGGACGACGTTCTATCGCTTCGGTTGGAGGTAACGGGAGTTACAGCGCCGCTTCAAGTTTCTGTCGCCGAAATCGTCAGATTTCGGACGAGCTGAACGGCCTGAAATCTCACGATTTCAGCTACGGGAAGCGTTCTAGGACTAACAGCGCCGCCAGCATGAGCGCGACGCTGTTGGCGCCGCGAAGTTTGATCTACCAATCGACGTCACGTGCCGATCTGCGGCATTGATCGAACTTCGCACGCATTACCCCTGAGATGTCATGTCCCTCATGCGATTTGTGCTGCTCGTCACTGCACTGCTTCAGTGCAGCATTTCTGCGTTAGCGGCTGAGACTGGCTATCAGCGCGAAGTCACGGTTCAGCAAGCAACGCGTCTCGATTGGGTCTTCGTATTGGCCAATCAGAGCGTCGCTGAACCGCCGACAGATTGGCTCGGCAAGTACGAGTCGACTCGTCAGCGCTACGAACTGTTCTTGCCCGAGAAACCGGCGGCGCCGAAAGAAGGTCGCGCGGCAGTGATCTTCATCTCGGCCGGCAACGAACCGGCGGGCTTCAAGAGCTTTGAAGCCGCGTGCCGCAAGCAAGGCATCGTCTTCGCGAGCCCCTATGGCGCGGGTAACAACACTCCGATGCCGCAACGCGTCCGCATCATTCTTGATGTGCTCGACGATCTTCGAAGGCGCGAGCGGATCGACGCCGATCGCACTTACATCGCAGGCTTCTCGGGCGGCGGTCGAGTCGCATGCTCGGTCGCCTTTGCGCTGCCCGAAGTTTTCGGCGGAGCGATCCCGGTTTGTGCGGGCGGCGAGTTACGCGACGAGCAATGGCTGAAGCATCGCGTCGCGGATCGAATCAGCGTCGCGTTTCTGACGGGCACCTCGGACTTCAATCGCGGTGAAGTCGAACGCTTCCGCGCGCCCTTACTCGCGGAGTCGGGCGTGCGAACGAAGGTGACGGTGACTCAAGGACTCGGGCACGGCATCCCGAACGACAAAGTCTGCGAAGCGGCTCTCAAGTGGCTCGATGATGGAGTCGCTGATCGGCGTAAGTTCGCAACGAAGTACGCCGGGAGTCGACTTGCTCCCGATGCTGCTCCGTCGCGCGACGAAGCAGCAAAGCTCTTGCTCGATGAAGCGATCGCTCGAACTCAAAAGGCCGAGACGAAGTACTCGGGCCTCATGCAGTTGATGGGAGTGAGAGCGCGCTGGCCCGATGTGCCTGCTGCGGAGAAGGCGCTCGAACTGCTGCAGAAGTACGAACGAGACCACGATCGCCAGTGGGAAGCCGAAGACATCGCCGAGCAGCGACGAGCGTTGATCGCTCGTGCCCGCGCGCTCGACGCCTATGCGGCGGGAGACTTGCCGACTCAGTACGCGAAACAGCGCCCCGAGATGCTCAAAGCAGCGATCGGCCTATGGCAGCAAGTCATCGCTGACGGCGAAGACTCGAAGGCGGTCGCCGAAGCAAAGCGCCGCCTGCCCGCACTTGAAAAGCTCGCTCGTGCCGAATGAGTAACACACATTACACCAGCATGCGCTCTATGCTCGTTTCACCGCGTGCCCATCGGGCCGCGCTTTTGCCGCTCGTTGCTGACGATTTGCCCAAAGGACGATTTAGCAATTCGTTGCTCAGTTGCGGCGCGGGTTCACAACTCGGCTGCGGAGTGGAATACGAAATACACGACGGGCATGAGTGCCCATCCTACGAAGTGCCGACCGCAACTCAGGCGCGACCTCGTGCTACTCGTTCAAGATTTCTTATCGGCTTGCTCGCAGTGTGGTGCGACGCTCCGCGTCGCGACTCCCGACGCGGAGCGTCGGGCCA
>CAZNMS010000495.1:0-6506 GCA_964573505.1 uncultured Planctomycetaceae bacterium
CCTTCTGCTTCCGACCCCTTCTGCTTCCGACCCCTTCTGCTTCCGACCTCTTTAGCCGAGCGGCTCACGAGTACGACGGACGTCTTGTCCGTCGCTCCGCTCAAGCGCCGCGCGATCGACGGACAAGATGTCCGTCGTACTGCCGCTCGTCCTACTTCGGTAACTCACCCTTGCGCGAGGCGTACTCGTGAACGTGAGTCGGATAGAAGTCGCTGGTCATCCATCGCACGAGCAGTTCGAGTTCATCGTCACGCAGTTTGTCGCCATAGGCCGGCATGCGGTTCTTCTTGCCGTAGAACTGCTCGGAGCCGGGGTTCTTGAGGAACGCTTTCAGCCATTCTTGTGAGCCGTAGCCCGCAAGGTCCGGGTAGCCGTTGCCCTCAGTGGCGATCTCGAACTTGCCGCCGATCTTGTCGTGACAGTTCGAGCATTGAGTGATCTCAGAGCCGTCCTTCAACTTGCCGCCGTCGACGATCTCTTTGCCGCGCGCTGCAAGCTTCTCGTCGATCTTGTCCGTTTCAGAGCGACCGCGTTGAGCGACCATGAACTCGACGACCGCCTTCAAGTCCTCAGCGTTCTCGGGCTTCGAGAACAGCTTTGCGTACTCGTCGCGGACAGCAGCGGCCATTTCCGACTCGTCGGGATTGATGAACTCAACGTCCTTCTTGTCGGCCTTCGCCTGTGCGTCGTCCTTGAACCATTGAGCGTTCTTCAGCGGGCTGAAGTGGTTCGAGTAATCGAGCAGGATCGCCTTCATCCAATCGCGCGAGCCGAAGCCCGCGAGGTCCGTCGCTTCCGCATGAGCCGCGATCTTCTTCGCATGGGACGGGTTCGTCTTCGATGCCGGATCGCTCGGGTCATTCGTCATCAGCAATCGACCGCGACCGTTATGCCCGTCGTAGCGATGACAGCTTCCACAATGCTTCGCGAAGAGCTTCGGTCCCTGCGTGAAAGGATCCTTGCGCAACAGCGAGACCGCTCCGTCAACGGGGATCATCGTCTCGCTCTGAGCGAGTTCCTTGATGCGATGCGAATCGCGTTCGGCTTCTCGGAGCGCCATTTGGTGATCGTCATTTTTGCCGTCTTCAACGATCGCCATCACCGTCAGCAGCGAGGCGCCGCCAATCACGAGCCACAAGAACGACACATTGAATTTGTGCCCCCACTTGTAGCGCGCGAGGATCGGAGCAGCCGCCAGCACAGTGAAGAGGAAGCCGGGAAAGTGGATCGCTCCGAAGGCCAGTCCGAGATGCTCGACCGCTTCAAACTTGAGGAAGCGGAAGAGGAATAAAAAGTACCACTCGGGCCGAGCGGCCTCGAACGCATCAGCCGGATCAGCGGGCGGATTGAGTTCCGCACCTTTGAAGATCGCGAAGCCCATTACGACCGCGAGCACGCCGAGTGCGATCACTCCGTCCTTCAAAACTTGATCGGGCCAGAAGGTCGCATCAGCCGCTTTGAACGGCGTCTTCGCATGTATGCCGTGCCGTCGAAACACATAGATGTGCAACGCGAGGAACCCGATCAACGCTCCGGGCAGAATCACAACGTGCATCGCCAAAAAGCGGCTGATGGTCGCATGCCCGTACTCGTTGCCGCCCTGCGCGATCGTCTGCAACGCCGGACCAACCAGCGGCGTCGCGCTCATGATCTTCGTCGAGACCTGCGTCGCGTAATAACCCTTCTGGTCCCACGGTAAGAGATAGCCCGTCAAACCGAGCCCGAGCACGATCTGCATCAAGATGAGACCGAGCCAGAAGTTGACTTCGCGCGGCGCCTTGTAGGCACCGTCGACGATGATCTGAATCAAGTGGAAAGCGAGCAACACCGTCATCGTCTGCGCGGCGAAGTGATGAATGCCGCGCACGAGCCAGCCGAGCGTCATCTGCTCTTGAATGTAATAGACGCTCTCCCAAGCAGTCTGAGTGCTGCCCGAGTAAGCGGTCAGCAAGAAGATGCCGGTAATCATCTGCAACGAGAACGTGAAGATGAGCGCGCTGCCCCACGCATAGCGCCAGCGTGCTCCGCCGGGAATGCGTTCGAAGAGAGCTTCGTGCATCAGCCCTTTGATGCCCGTGCGGTGATCGGCCCAGTCGAGAAACTTCTGAATCATGTCACCACCTTTTCGCTCGTCGCGCCACGGAAGTTTTGGAACTTGATCCAGATGTCGTTGCCTTCGACCTTCACTTCGAGGCTATCCATATCGCGCGGCGGAATCTGATTGAGCTTCTTGCCGTCGAGCGCGAACGCACTGGTATGACAGGGGCAATAAAAATCACCCTGAGCACTGCGATGCTCGACCGCACAACCCAGATGCGGGCAGACGACGTTAAACGCGATGACCTGATTGTTGATCTTCCGCAGCCACACAGAGCCGATCGGCTGATTAGGCTGCTTGTTCCATGCATTAATAATGTCATCGAAGACCGTGAACTTCTGAGGCGCGCCGTCATTCGGCAGTCCCTCAACGCTGATCGCCATCTTGATGAAGCCGTCCGCGTCTTTGATGACTCCGCCCGATCCGCCGCCCGACTTTTTCTTCTTCGGCATCAGTGGATCAAGGAAGAAGAACAGTCCCGTGAAGCTCGGGATCGCTCCGGCCAACACGCCCAATGCGCCGGCGGTGAACTTGTAGAGAAAGCCTCGGCGCGGCGGCGTCGGCCCTGAGCAATGGCAGTCCGCGCAGGAGCCTGCAGCTCCCGGCGAAGCGGGCTCATGAGTACTCATAGAGCGTCCTTTTGGGTGCGGTGGGAAAGCCAAACGGAGGGAGAGAGAAGCGAGAGATCGGTCGGTTGAGAGGGCAAAAGTCGCTAGGCCCTAGCGACAAAGCGGGGCGGGATTGTGCTCGTGAGGCTTCTGATTGCAAGCCGCTGATGCAAGCCCCGAAAGCAGTTCGAGCGAACCTCACCTGCCAAATGCGAGCGTTGTCATCAGGGTCTGCTCGGGATGATCGGAGCCCGCTGCCTCAGCGATTCGGAGTGTCTCAATTGGAGCGCCGAAGACCGGCTGCGAGTGACTGTAATTCTTCTGCCACAAGAGCAAGCACGCGACCCCACTTTGTTCCGAGAAGATAGGACGGCAAGTCGGACAAACTCCGATGTTCGCTTCAGTGGACTTTCAGCTCGCGGCAAGCATCATGCCCGCCCGTTTCCGGCATGGGCGAGTTGCCACATGCGACACTCACAAATCCGTTCGCGAAGGGAGAATCATGAAAGAAGGGCTGACCGTTGCACTGATCATCGTTGGGGCAGTGGGAGTCATGGTGTTGTTGATGAAGATGAACTCGATCTACATCAGAAAGGGCATTCAGAAATACGCCGAAGAGCGAGGCATTCAAATCACCGTCATCAAGACCGGAATTCCGCCGTTGAGGCTTTGGTTGAAGAATCGCAAAGGCGACAAATGGGGCCTCGTTCAATTCCCCGATGGCGCGCAGAAATGGGCTCGCTATCGAACCGGACTTTTCGGCAGCAACGATCCATGGACCTTCTTCGATGCCTGAGCTTGCGGCAGCACAATCGGGGCACCGGAATGGCGGAGACAACTTCTCCCCGTGCCCCGGTGGGCGGATGCAACACATACTACAGTGTAACTGAAACTACTGGCAGCCCGGCAATGTTTCTCAGCGCGCTGCTCGCGGCTCAATCATCAATTACTGCGGCATCTGTCGAACTCGGAGTGCCTTCGGGCGGATAGGCGACCTCGACCATATAGAGCCCGCGCGCTGGCGCGGTATCGCCGGCTTCTGAGCGACTCATCGCATCACGGATTCGCCGGACTTCAGCTCCTCCGTAAACGCCCCGACCGACGGGCACCAACGTCCCGACGATCGTCCGCACCATGTTGTAGAGAAAGCCGTCAGCCACGATCTCGATCCAGATGTAATCGCCCGCATCATCAGCGATGGGCGGCAGATCGCCGGTCGATAAGCCGAGCGGACAAAACCGATGACGCCTCACCGTCAGTTCGAAGATGGTGCGAACGCTCGTCGCTTTGTTCGGCCAATTGGTTTCGAAGCTGCGGAAGTCGTGCTTGCCGATCAACTCTTGAGCGGCCTCGTGCATCGCCTTCGAATCGAGCGGTGCGTGATAGTGCCACACGTAATTCCGCAAAAACGGGTTATGAATGCGGCTGTTGTGAATGACGTAGCGATAGCGCTTGCGCTTCGCCGAGAACGTCGCATGAAAGTCGAGCCCCACTTCCGCGATGTCGCGCAACTGAATGTCGTCGGGCAAGAAGTTCTGAATGGCCTTCCGAAAGCCTTCAGCGGGAATCTTCGACTCCGTCTTAAAGCTCGCGACTTGACCGAGAGCATGCACTCCCGAGTCCGTCCTTCCGGCAGCGAGCAGATAGGCATCTTCACCGGATGCGCGCTTAATGGCCTTCGTCACGACCTCTTGCACCGAAAGACCATTGGGCTGCACCTGCCATCCGACATAGCGAGTGCCGTCATAGGCCAAAGTCATGCGCAAGTTGCGAGTCAAAGTCAGAGCCTTTCTGAAGTCACGAGATCAAAGGGCGACGAGTTCTATCAACCCCTCTCGTGACAACCACTCACGCTTTGGCCTGATGAAACGCCGCCGAAGTATTCGCAGTTTCTGTCGGGCCTCATTGCCTACTTTCTTCGCCCCAGCATCAACGCCGTTAAGGATTTTGAAGTAGCCGAAATCGTCAGATTTCGAGACGTCACGCAGGACTCAATCAACAACTGACTTCAAACCGAAATCCTTAACGGCGTTGATGCTGGCTTGCACATCTCTGGCCAGTGTTGCGATCAGCTTCTTACTCCGCTTATTCAACCGCTCATCCCCGCGATCAATGCCGTCCAACTCCAAAACAATCGCTTCTCACATGCAGGCGCTCCGTGCCGAAATGAGAGAGTAATTTCCGTTACTCAGGCATGGCGCGAATGCTGTGCCCGTCACGGCCTTTGTCGCGGTCGGCTTCGAGACAAACTCAAATAGTTGTGTAAACGACAGACTTCTGGTCCGTGCTACGTCGGTGAATCGCTCTGCGACTCACCTCTCGGCCATCACGACTCGAAGTCTCCCAATTCTCTTCGGTGCTTTCGTTGAGTGACTGCTGCATGCCTCTGCGATCGCTGCCAACAGCATATGGAAAGCTCACTGCATGAATCTGGGCGATCTCATTCGTCAGGCGGCGGAAGGCGACTTCATCGAAGGCGTCTACAACTACTGCGATCGTTGGTGTGAGCGTTGCCCGCTAACATCTCGCTGCTTTCTCTTTCAACAAGAGCGCCGTTCACGATCCGGCGGTTCGGGAGATCCCGAGAATCAAGCATTCTGGGATGCACTGGCTCAATCTCTGCAAAGTGCTGCCGCAATGATGAACGCGATCGCGGCCGAGCGAGGCATTGATCTAAAGCTGTTGCAGGTGCCCGAAACAGACGAGACCGCCATGCAGCAGAAGTTGCTGGCCGAACCGTTGCCGCGACTGGCTCATGAATATGCCGAGATCGTTGATCGTTGGTTTCAATCGGCGACTGAGGACTTCGATGCGAAGGGCGAAGAACTCCGCAGCATCGAGGCGATGGAGATCGACGGTGCGGATCCGGTTGCTGACGCCGATGACCTCGCGGACTGCGTCGAGATCGTGCGTTGGTACCAGTATCAGATCGTCGTGAAGCTCATGCGGGCTTACTCCGGCGTGACGCAAGAAAGACGTTCGCAGCAGGCATCGGACGTTGATCTCAAGGATCTGCGAGAGAAGTTGGCTCAGAAGTCGATCCCCGCTGCTGAGCTTGAAGACTTCGACGAGCACTTCGCCGGGAACGACGACTCAGAGAGCGACGACTTCGAGTGGGATGACAACATCAACGCCGAGAGCACGCCCTTCGATGACGACTTCGCCGAGGACGATGGCGACGAAGAAAGCGAACTCGCCGAGGGCGACGAACCGTTGTCGGACAACGATCCGTTTGCGGAAGTCGACGGCGAAGAAGATCCCGAGTTCGAGCGCGCCATGCGGGCCGCTGAAGAGAGCGATGCAAACGGCTCGGCAAAAGTGGCGTTGATCGCGATCGACCGTTCGATCGCTGCATGGATGCGAATGAGACCGCACTTGCCGGATCGAGCGGATGAATTGCTCGACGTGCTCGTGATGTTGGATCGCCTGCGTCGCACGACCGAGACTCAATTCCCCGAAGCCCGCGCCTTCCATCGTCCGGGCTTCGACGATTGAGGTGTATTTTTTGCTCCAATCGAATTGCAGGGGCACGCTCTCCGCTGACCCCGCGTCAGTGGAAGTAACGACTGGCGAGCTAAGAACGCAGATCTCAACGCTCGTTGCGCACTCGTTCCCAAGCTCTGCTTGGGAACGCCTCTTCGAGAAGCTCCTGCTTCCCGTCCGGTTCTGACTCGGCCAGAAGGCGAACGGCGACAGCCTGTAGTTGAAACTCCAGCAATGGCTCGTCGTAGCTTGATTCTCTGAGGCTATGAATAAATCGCCCCTGGGCTTGTCCCAGGGGTTTAGCGGCCTTTGCGCTA
>CAZNMS010000496.1:0-6504 GCA_964573505.1 uncultured Planctomycetaceae bacterium
TCTGGCCACCCGATTTAGCGAGTTACCCTGTCCGTGAAACGTGCAGCACCTCAGTGCTTGTCTCAGAGATTGTAAATTGGATTACAGAGTTTCGGTGCTTCATTCTGAATCGCACGCTCATGACATGGTCCGTCTACTTGCGAAACGGAACGCTTCAATCCGAGAACGGCTACGCGAGTACTCCCGATGAAGCTTTTCAGCTCAATGAGTTCATCGACCGGCTGTTGAGAGATAGTCGCGTCGTCTTGCCTCAGGCCGTTGTTGTCGATGTCGGCGTTATGCAAAACGGCGAATGGGCTGTTGTTGAAGCTAACGCTGCTTGGGGATCGGGCATCTACGGCTGCGACCCCAATGACGTGCTGGAAGTGCTGCGTCATGCGGCAACAAAGTTGTCCTAATCACGACACTGAATTGGGTCATTGGCTGCACTCGTTCCCAAGCTCTGCCCAGAAAAAGTAGCTTGGGATTCCATCCCGAGCCGCAGCGGGACGACGTTCACATTTACGAGTTGAAATTGCCGTCACGAGAGATCTCGCAGTCTCGTTTTCATCCCACCCAACGTCCTTCGGATATTGGGAACTGCTTGGGAACGCACGCCTTGGAAACTCTGCTTCCCGAGCGATTCTTCCTAAGTGTTATGTGGCAGGAGATCGCGGCTGTGCCAAGACACTGAACCTCACGGGAAGCAGGAGCTTCCCGTGTGTGCGTTCCCAAGCGGAGCTTGGGAGCGAATGCAATTGGGTGGATGTCGGCGATTGAAGGCCCGCGTGCGCATGAAGGTTTGAGGACTCATCAATAAGCTCCTCGCCTTGCTGTGATCCCGCCTTCTCTTCCCTCCTCGAAAGGATTGTCTGATGTCTCGAAGTGCGTTTCGTTTGCTCGCGTTAAATTTCGTTGTTGCGGCGACGACGGGGCTTGTCGCTCATTCCGTTATGGCGGATGTCAAGACTCAGAAGCCCGAACGGCAAGAAGCGGTCGTGCTCAAGGATGACGGTCAGGTTGAGACCGTTGCTAAGCCGGCTCCGAAAGCGGATTCGGCGAAGCCTGATTTCACGGGCGCTCCTGAGGCCAGTTGGATTTGGGAAGCCAGCAATCCTGAGGGCTGCTTCGTGAAGACCGAGTTCGAGACCGATGCGAAGTCGGCGATCCTCGCGGCGTCTTGCGACAACATCATGGAGATCGCGATCAACGGAAAGAAGGTCGTCACCAATAGCGAGTGGCAGGCTCCGTCGGTGATCGATGTCACCGCGCATCTCAAGGCCGGTAAGAACGAGATCGTTGCGAAGGTCGATAACGAAGGCGGCGGAGGGGCTCGCGGATTCGTGCTCAAGCTGGCCATCGTTAAGAAGGATGGCTCGAAGCAATTCGTCGTCACGAACGACACTTGGCAAGCGGCCAAAGCGAAGGATTTCGCCAATGCCTCGAAGGCGAAGGCTCTGTTCCCGTATGGCAAGGGGCCTTGGGGCAACATCCTCGAGAACCCCGGTGAAGGCGGGGGCGGCGGCAGTTTGAAAGGCAAAGTCCCGGCGGGAGTGTTTCAAGTTCAAGACGGCTTTTCGGTCGAGCTGCTCTACACCGTGCCGAAGGGTGAGCAGGGATCTTGGGTCAATCTCGGGGTTGATCACAAAGGGCGGCTCATTGCGAGCGATCAAGGCAATCAAGGTCTCTATCGCATCACTCCCGCAGCGATCGGCAGCGGTGACGAGACGAAGGTCGAAGCACTCGATGTGAAGATCGACGGCAAGCCGGTGAGCGGGGCTCAAGGTTTGTTGCATGCCTTCGGGTCGCTCTATGTGTGCTGCAATGGAGGCCCCGGCAGCGGGCTCTATCGCTGCACCGACACCGACGGCAACGACACCTATGACAAGGTCGAGCGGATCAAGGCGTTTCAAGGCGGCGGCGAGCACGGGCCGCATGGCTTGCGGCTCAGTCCCGACGGCAAGCATGTAGTTGTTATTGCAGGCAATCACACTTTGCCGCCGTATTCGCAAGCGCGAACGCCCGAGCCTCAGAAGATGGGCGGAGCACGCACCGAACCGATTCGCTCGACGCTGCCCGAAGGTGTGTCGAGCCGCCTGCAAACGAACTGGGATGAAGACTTGCTCCTCAAGCGTCAGTGGGACGCGAATGGTCACGCGGCGGGGATTCTCGCGCCGGGCGGTTGGATCGCTCAGACCGATCCCGAGGGCAAGCACTGGGAGATGATTAGCGCCGGCTATCGCAATCCGTTCGATATGGCGTTCACTCCGGAAGGCGAACTCTTTGCTTATGACGCGGATATGGAATGGGACATGGGCTCGCCGTGGTATCGCCCGACGCGGCTCGTGCATGCCGTCAGCGGCAGCGAGTTCGGTTGGCGCAGCGGCACTGGCAAGTGGCCGACCGGCTATCACGACAGCTTGCCGCAAGTCGTTGACATCGGGCCGGGTTCGCCGGTCGGCGTGACAGCGGGCACCGGCGCGAAGTTCCCCGCGAAGTATCAGAAGGCGATCTATCTGTGTGACTGGACCTTCGGAACGATCTTCGCGGTGCATCTGACTCCGAACGGCGCAAGCTACGTCGGCACGAAAGAGCCGTTCGTCGGACGTGCTCCGCTGCCGCTGACCGATGCCGTGATCGGTAACGACGGAGCGATGTACTTCACGATCGGTGGCCGAGGTGCTCAATCGGCTCTGTATCGAGTGACCTATACGGGTTCCGAGTCAACGGCTCCGGTTGCGGTAACAAAAGATACAGGCACCGAGTTACGAGCGCTCCGACGCAAGATTGAAGAGCATCACGTTGCCGGTCGCTCATCCGCCGAGAACGTCAAATTCTTGTGGCCGCACTTGAGCCACTCGGATCGCTTCATTCGGTACGCCGCGCGAGTCGCCCTCGAGTTCCAAGATCTCAAGCTGTGGCACGATGCGCTCATCAACGAGACGAACCCCGAAGCACTCATGACGGGCACGGTGGCGTTAGCGCATGTCGGCGAGCCGTCCTCACGAGACGCGATCACAACCGCGCTCGCGAAGATTGATTGGAAGAAGCTCGACGAAGCACAGCGCATCGAGTTGTTGCGTTCGTACCAACTGGTCTTCATCCGCTTGGGGGCTCCGGATCAAGCGCTGGCAACGACGGTGCTCAAGCAGATCGACGCGGCCTTCCCGACGAAGTCGAATGCGGTTGATCGAGAACTCGCGAACGTGCTCGTGTTTTTGAACTCGCCGACGATCATCAACAAGTGCTTGGCGATCATGAACCCGAAGGAAGAGAGCGCCGACACGAACGGTCTCTCGGCAGCGGCTGAGGTCTTAGCACGCAATCAAGGCTACGGCGGCACGGTCGCGAAGGTGCTGAGCAATCAAGTCAACTTGCAGCAGATGCACTACGCGTTCGCGCTCCGCAACATGCGGTTTGGTTGGACGCTGGAGCAACGTCAGCAGTACTTCGGTTGGTACAACGAAGCCGCGAAACGCAGCGGCGGCAACAGCTACCAAAAGTTCTTGATCAACATGAAGAACGAGGCGTTGGCCAATGCGTCTGACAAAGAGAAGAAGGCGCTCGAAGGATTGATCAACGTCGCTCCGGTGAAGGAAGCCGAACTGCCGAAGCCGCTCGGTCCCGGCAAAGAAGCAGGCTACACGATCGACGAAGTGCTGGTGCTGATTGGCACCGGCTTAAAGAACCGCAACTTTGAAGCGGGAGCCCGAGCCTACAAAGCCTCGCGTTGCATGAGCTGTCACCGCTTCGACGGAGAAGGCGGCAGCACGGGCCCGGACCTAACAAACGTCGCCGGCCGGTTCACTCAGCGAGACCTGCTGGAATCGATCATCGACCCGAGCAAAGTGATCTCTGATCAATACAAAGCCTCGGTGATCGAACTGAAGAGCGGCAAAGTCCTCACCGGCCGAGTCCTGAGCGAAGTGAACGGCAAACTGAGCGTGCTGGCCGACCCGGTCGATCACACCAAGATCGTCGAACTCGCAAAGTCCGAAATCGAAGAGCTGGCCCCGTCGCCGATCTCCTTAATGCCGAAAGACCTTCTGAAGCCACTCGGCAAAGAAGAAATCCTCGACCTGCTGGCCTACCTGCTAAGCCGAGGCAACCCAAACGACGCCGCGTTTGGGAAGTAAATTGTGCTGCATGAATTCGCGCAACTTGAGGTCACAATTTGTGACCTCAAGTTTGCGGCATCAGAATTCGCATCAGTCATTCGACCAGAATTCATAGGGAGAAAAGGTAATGACGACTGGAACCAATACGAGACTGGAGCTGCCGCTGAATCACGGCGTTTGGAACCGTCTCCAAGAAGAAGCCACTCGAGTCGGGCAGAGCGCCGAAGCGTTGGTTTCAGATGTCATCAACGCTTGGCTTCAGCAACGAGAGCGACAACGGATTGCCTCTGAGATCGCCGAGTTCGCTGCCTCAAATGCGGGCGGGCCGCTTGATCTTGACCGAGAGCTAGAAGCCGCGTCGCTGTTCGTGGCACATGAGGAGCGATCATGAGACGTGGAGAAGTCTGGTGGGCGCTGCTGCAACCTCGAACGGGTTCTGAGCAAAGTGGTCGGCGGCCAGTCGTGGTGTTGTCACACGACGCATTCAATCAAACGTCGAATTGGAATTCTGTAATCGTTGTTCCATGTTCTACGTCAGCGCAACAAGCCAAACGGACTCCGACCGTTGTGTCACTGGCGAAGGGCATTGGCGGCCTGCCTCAAGACTGCGTCGCTGTCGGTCATCAAATCACGACTCTCGACCGCAGTAAGCTTCAACAACAAATCGGACTCCTGCCTGACCTCGAACTCAGAACGATCGAGCGGGCCGTCCTGAATGCCCTCGACATCGATCTGTAGGCGGGTTGACTTGCGGAGTTTTCGATCGACGCCTCGGTCATCAAGGAAAGTGCTGGATGGTTACTGAACCTCAATTGGTGGCACTGATGGGCGATCTTGAGTCGTACAACATCAAGCGAACCGTCGCGGCAACGGACGCGGACAACGCGATTGCGAATGAAAGTCAGGAACTCATTCTTTCCGAGCGACGACAAGGCAGTGTGAAGCCATTCGATTCTCGCCCTTGTTTGGGCAGTAGCTTGAAGGACCTGGCGCTGGATTTATTCGTGGTGACGTACAGAACGCAGGCCATCGCTCAGGATGTGATTGACGAAAATCATCGCTCAATCGAAGAGCAGATGGCGTCGCTGCGGCTTTACGACTTGGCAGCCAATTGCCCCACTCATGCGGGGATCTTGTTGTTCGCCAAGGATCCGTTGGAGTGGCTGCCTCATGCCTACATTCAATACGTGCATTTTGACGGCGACGACCTCGACGCTCCGGTCCTCTCCCAAAAGCGATTCGCCGGTGATCTGCTCACAATGCTGCGTGAGTTGGATTCGTTTGCGAAGACATTGCCAACCGGACGACCTGTTGAAGTCTCTGCGTTGCGAGAAGAGATCATCTACGACTACCCGCCCGTTGCATTGAGAGAGCTACTGATGAATGCAGTCGCTCACCGTTCGTATGAAGGAGCCTCGCCGATTCGGTTCTACCAGTTCGTTGATCGCATCGAGATCAGCAATCCCGGTCCTCTCTATGGCGAAGCGACCCCGGCCAATTTTCCGAAGCAAACGAGCTATCGAAACCCGGTCATCGCCGAAGCCCTTCACGTCTTGGGCTTCGTCAACCAGTACGGTCGCGGAGTGATCCGAGCTCGGTCGGCTTTGCAGAAGAACGGCAGTCCCGATGCAGAGTTTGAATTCGGGGACACTTACTTCGGAGTCAGGATTCCCGAACGACGCGTCGTTCGGGAAGTAGTTTGAGTTACCGCGAGTGCTCCGTGAAACCGGAGCACTCTTTTCGAATTGCGTTTTGAGCTTGTCGGAATTCAGTCATGTCAATGCTTACCTCGATAACAGTGAAGGGCTTCAAGAGTATCCGCGAGATCGCTCTTGAACTTCGCGAGATGAATGTTGTCATCGGCGCCAATGGCGCGGGTAAGTCCAACTTCATTGGAGTCTTCAAGCTGGTGCAGGCTTTAGGCGAAGAGCGTCTGAAAGAATTTGTTCGCAGTGCGCGCGGTGCGGACAAACTGCTTTTCTTCGGAGCGAAGACGACTCAGCAGATTGAACTCGTTCTGAGCTTTGGATGTGGTCGAATCGAGTCATTCGCTACCGACCTCAGGACATCAGACGGGGATGCTCTTTACGAGACGAGAGAGCATTTGGAATACGACGTTCCGGCGATGACGATTCCCGAAGGTGAGTTGCCTCAAACCGAGGAAGCCCGCGAATTTTGGCGAGGCCTCTGGAGTGAATTACGAACTCAGCTTGCGGCCTTGCAGATCTATCACTTTCACGACACGAGCCCGAACTCGGCACTGCGTCGCACGAATGAACTCAACGACAATCGCTTCCTTCGTCCTGATGGGTCGAACTTAGTCGCTTACCTCTACTACCTGAGGCAGAAGCACTCAGTTGAGTACTCGCTCATCTTGCGGACGATTCAACGAGTGGCTCCGTTCATT
>CAZNMS010000497.1:0-6487 GCA_964573505.1 uncultured Planctomycetaceae bacterium
CTTCGGCTCGGTCGTATGGATGTACTCAACGACGCCCGGATGGCAGTTGACGCTCGAGTCATTCTCCTTCCAGTACTGGCCCATTTCGGCCATTCCCTCGCTGTACCATGTGGGCCCCGTCGTGCCGAAAGTCTGACCGCAATAAGCATGCACGGCTTCATGCTGAGGCGTGCCGCGATCCGCGACGGCGTAGACGATCGACTTCGCCAGAAATGCGCCCGTCGAACTCTGAATCTTGCGAGTGGATGTCACTCCGGCTTGATCTTGAATGCTCTGCAATCCGCGCGGGTCGAGCGCACCGTCGGGCCAGTTCGAGAGGTTCTTCACGACATAGCACTCGATCGTCTGCCGACTGGGACGGCCCCAATACGTCGAGATCAGCTTGAGCATGTTCTCCAGTCGAATGAGGAGTTCCTTTGCCTCATCTTCAGAGAGATCGGTGTGTAATAAGAAGTTCTTCGAGGAGTAGTCGCGCGGCCCTGAGTTAGCCGGCGCAGATTTGCCGGTCGTCATCGGCTTTGAAGTCTTGCCGGTCGTCTGAGCACCGACGGACTGCGGCAAGAGCAACGCAACGAGCAGCAGAGAAAGCATGAAACGCGACATCGAGCGAGTCCTCGGAGCGATAGGTTTGCAGAGCTTGCCGGGATGTAATGAGAAGTGCATTCAGATGTTTCGCCGCGATGGCATCGCAAGCGGCAGTCGACTTTCGCGGAGAGCTTGTGATGAAATCGCCCCCGACCTTGCGTCGGGGGTTCAACGGCTTTTGCGCTACTACGATTTCGGGCAAATTCGGGATTGGTTTAATTTGGCCTCGCATTGGGTCGCAGAGCCGCGCCCGTGAGGAAGCGGTGTTTTGCCTATTTTGCAGTGGATTCCGCTTCCTGACGGGCGCGGCTCTGCGACCTCACTTTGAACCATGCCCAAATTCGAGTAGCGCAGAGGCCGCTAAACCCCTGGGACAAGCCCAGGGGCGATTTATTCACAGCCTCGGAGCGACGCCCTCTATCCGACGATCCCCTTCACAACATCGCCGTGAATGTCGGTCAGTCGGTATTGCCGCCCCTGATAGCGGAACGTCAGCCGCGTGTGATCGATGCCGCAAAGATGCAGCAACGTCGCTTGCATGTCATGCACATGCACCGGGTCTTGAGTGATGTTCCAGCCGAAATCGTCGGTCGCTCCGTAGACCGACCCGCGCTTCGCACCGCCGCCAGCAAGCCACCAACTGTAGGCGCGACCGAAGTGATCTCGGCCTTTCGGGTCTTTCGGATCGCCTTGCCCAAACGGCGTGCGTCCGAATTCGCAGCCCCAAACAACGAGCGTGTCTTCGAGCATGCCGCGCTCCTTCAAGTCTTGCAGTAACGCTGCGGCAGGCGCGTCGGTGTCTCTGCACTGAGCCTCAAGCTGCGTGAAGAGATTGCCGTGCTGATCCCATCCGGAATGCATCAGTTGGACGAAGCGGACTCCTCGTTCGAGCAACCGCCGCGCGATCAAGCAGTTGTTGGCGAACGTGCCTTTGACCATTCCGTCGGGACCGTAACGATCGAGTGTAGCTTTTGTTTCACCCGAGAAGTCGACGAGATCCGGCACGCTCGACTGCATGCGAAACGCCATTTCGTATTGAGCGATCCGCGTTTCGATCTCCGGGTCGCCGTAGTCCGCAAGATGCGCGGCATTCATCGCAGCGATGTCATCGAGCATCGCGCGGCGCGACTCGCGACTGACTCCGGGCGGGTTCGCGAGATACGGCACGAGGTCTCCGGTATTGCGAAAGCGAACTCCCTGAAAGCGGCTCGGTAAGAACCCGCTGCCCCAGTAATAGTCGAAGAAGAGTTGCCCGCAGGTCTTGCCTTTGTCGCTCGACGTCATGACGACGAACGCGGGCAAGTTCTCGCTATCACTGCCGAGCCCGTATTGCAGCCATGCTCCCATACTCGGACGCCCCGGCACTTGCGCTCCGGTCATAAAAAACGTCACTCCGGGAGCATGATTCACCGCTTCCGTATGCATGCTGCGGACGAGGCACAGTTCGTCTGCCATCGAGCCAATGTTCGGCAGCATCTCGCTCATGCCGATGCCGGCTTGCCCGTACTTTTTGAAGGGCTTGATCGCCGGTTGGCAGGGCCACTTCGCATAGCTCGCCGACATCGTTGAAAGCCGAGTCGTCCCTCGCACGGAATCGGGAATGTCTTGCCCCTTCATTTCGCGCATGAGCGGTTTTTCATCGAAGAGGTCGACGTGCGACGGTCCTCCTCCTTGCCAGAGCATCACAATGCGCTTGGCCTTCGGCGAATGATGCGGCAGTCCCGGCAACCCTTTATCCGCAGCACATGCAGAAGGGCCATTCAGCAGAGACGCAAGAGCGGCAACTCCGACGCCCCCGGAAGTGGAACCCAAGAATTGGCGACGAGTAACTCGATCCGAGTTTTCGAGCAGCAGTTCGTTCATGAGAGGACTCAACAATTTGTTTGAGCAAGGACGAATGCGGGATCGCGAAGCCCGCCAGTGGGGGCCGCAAGCTATCGAACGCACCGCCGCTCGGCCAAAGAGCAGACGACCTCCGAGCGACCGCAGGCTCAAACTGCGACCGACTGTTGCATTCAATCCGACTGTAAGATGGCCGCCCTCGGCCGTCCGTATTTGCTGCGACTTCGACGCCCGAGCGCCCCCATCCGTTGCGCAGCATCGCGTCACCGGTTTCGCGAAACCGCTCGCCCACTACATTGCCGAGCCCAAAGCAGAGCCTGCCGCCGCTGTCTCAGAGCGAACTGGCAGCAACGACTCGCACACCACAAAGAGGCGTCCTTAATGACTCAGATGCGCATCGAGAAACTGGTGCTGAAAGGCTTAAACCAGTTCCGCAATCTGCACCTCGACTTCACCGACCCCAAAACCGGCGAGCCATTGGAGAAGGTCTGCTTCATCGGGCCGAACGGGACGGGGAAGACGACGCTGCTAAACCTTCTCTGCCATATCAGTACCCGATCCACAGACCAAATTCCGGCTTCGGTAGCCGCAATAGTGAAGGAAGGAAATAAGCAGTTTCCAGTAACGAATCCCCGCCATACCCAGCACGGACTGCCCCTCCTTAGAGGGTTGGTGTCGGCGGAACTACTTTCCAATTTTGGACTCGGTCGAAAGCCTTCACTCGTATGGAGTCATCCACTCTCTCCCCGGGCCGATCGGTCTGTTTTGACGACAGCAGATACAGGAAGTCGTCTTCCAGAGGCTGTTCCAACAAGTACGCTGCGCGAAGCCTTCGACGAACTCGAACATGGAGAACAAATCAGGTGGCTCGTAAAGCCCGAGACGGTCAACAACTTTTGGAATGAATTGCTTCGACACTGTGCGGATCGTGAAGTCTTGTGGAAGAGATATCTTGCCGAACCAGCAACTCGCAGAATGACCGTTGCTGATGCAGAGGCGGCTTTTGATCTTGCTCACCTCGACGTACTGGCGGAACTAGCAAGGCTCTGGGCGAAGATCCTCGACAAGGCCGGTCTTGAGTTTGACTACAAGGCCGCCAAACGACCGACGCAGCTCACTGACAACCTTGAGGCGTTTGTCAAAGTGAAAAGCACCGGCGAAGTCATCACCGACTACAACGTGCTCAGCAGCGGAATGCGGAATTTCTTGTTCCGACTCGGGCATGTGTTTGCTCTCTACTTTGGCCGCAAGATCGAGCGCGGGTTTCTGTTCGTCGATGAGCCTGAAGACAGTCTTTATCCCGACTTCCTTTATGACCTCATCGACATCTATCTCGACATCATCAAAGGCCAGAACACGCAGTTCTTTGTCGCGACTCATAGCCCGATCATCGCGGCTCAGTTCCGACCCGAAGAGCGGTTCATCCTCAACTTCGATGAGTCCTATCACGTCGTCGCCAGACGCGGCGTTTCGCCTGAAGGAGACGATCCCAATCACCTGCTCTATAAGGATTTCGCGGTCGCAAACCTGTATGGCAAAAAGGGCATCGAGAATTGGAATCGCTTCGTCGAACTACGTCGACAAATCGAACATGAAACTGACAAGACGAAGAAGCTCGCATTGGCCGACGAGTACATGACGATCGGCAACGCTTACAACTTCAACCCCAAAAACATCTAGGGCCATGAGATATCTCAGTAAGACCAATTCCTCTCGCATCTTGGCAGCAGGTTGGCAGTACACGAAAAAGGCAGACCGCGACGCGATTCGCGAGGTGTTACGAACGGAGCAATCGAATTACTGCGCCTACTCCGAAGACCACTTGGGCGCAAGCCGTGATGTCCATGTCGAGCACTTTGACCCGCGATTGAAGGGAACTCCGGCCGACGGCTATTGGAATTGGTACGCCGTCACAGCCTGGATGAATCAGCACAAGCCCCATCGGATCGACGAATTCGAACCAATGCCGCAGCCTCATGACCCGACGCTGCGACAACGAGTGCGTTATGTCGGTGACTGTTTTGAGCCGTGCGACGAGAACGATGTCGAAGTCAAGAACCTGATTGAGTTCCTCGGAATGAATAAGCGCGAGGTCGTGATGGACCGCTGCAGTCACGTCGCCTTCGTGCTCGACACTCAACAAAAGCTCGGAATGCCACTCGATGAATTCGTTGAATGGCTCAGAAGGTATCCGCCAAACCTGCGTTTCATCACGGCCCTTGAAGCGGCGCTCGACTGCACGTTGTCCGTTGCCGCAAGGTGATGGCCAGCAACTTAGGGTTAGTCGGGAAATAACTTCCCGGTTTGGCTCTCCGTCCGGCTCGCCCGGACGGGAGCAACGACTGGTCGGCTACCTCATCACGAGATCACGACTCGTTTTCGCTCTCCGTCCGGCTTGCCCGGACGGAAGCAACGACTGGCCAGCTACCGCTGCGAGGAAGTAGCAATTCAGTCGTGACTCCCGTCCGGACAAGCCGGACGGAGAGTGATTCAACCCGCTCTGTGTTGTAGCTATCCAGTCGCGGCTTCCGTCCGGGCGAGCCGGACGGAGAGCAATCACCGAATCAGGAAGTCATTCCCCGACGATCCCTTCGCGTGATCATCATCATCATCATCAATCTCACTTACCCACTTCGCATTGCAGAGGAGCATCACGAATGTCGCATCAACTTCGCGCTGGCATGATTGGGATCGGCATGATCTTCGACGAGACCTATCGGCCTTTCTTTGAGAAGGCGCGGGCGGCGGGGGTCTTCGACCGACGGTTCGGAGATGTTGATGTGCAACTCGCGGCGGTCGCTTCGAAGACGGGCAAGCGAGCGGCGGCTTATCAGCAGGCTGCTGGTGACAAGATTCACCACTTCGACAACTTCGTTGGGGACAATGCTGCTCAGGCAATGGTCAAAGCCGGAGTCGACTTTGCCTGCGTCGCCACTCCTGATGATCGGCACTTCGCGGCCTCGAAAGCGGTGCTGGAGTCGGGGGCTCATCTGCTCGTCGAGAAGCCGTCGGTGCTCAAGCTGCAAGAGCTTGATGAGCTTGTCGCACTCGCGCAGCAGAAGGGACTGCTCGCAAAGGTCGTGTATCACAAATTACTCGACCCCGATCACAAGAAGTTGCGGACTCTCGTGCATGACGGCGTCTTGCAGCACGTCAACAACGGCTACTGCTCGCTGCTGGAACCGAAGCAAATCTCGGGAGCGCAGTTCGCGGAGTGGATCACCGGTCGCAATCCCGGCACCTATGTCGCGTGCCATTACATCAAGCTCATCGACTTCACGTTCGGCGGAAAGTTGAAGACCGTGACGGCCTCCGGGCAGCGAGGCATTGTCGGTCCGAAGCACGGCACAACATGGGACAGCACCCAAATGAAAATGGTCTACGAGTACGCCGACGGGCGCGAGGCTGCTTTCGACATTCATACGTCATGGGTCACTCCTGACAACTTCCCCGGCTACGTCGAACAAGAGGTGCAGTTCCGCTTCGACAACGGAGTTTGGAACGCTCACTCGCGGAAGCGCGGCATTGAATGCACGGTCGAAGGGCTCACTCCGATCAAGATGAAGACGACGATGAATACGCACTACAACGGCACCTTCATCGAACCGTGGGGCGAGCGATCGCAGCGCGGCTACGGCATCGAAGTTCTCGAACGCTTCGTTCGCGAAATCTCCTACGTCGAGTTTGCCGGTGACAAAGAGCACCGCGCCGCACGGCTCAATGAGATGCGAGCACTGTCCTACAACGACCTCGCATCAGACCGTCAAACAGTGGCAGCCGTGCAAGCACTTGAAGCGGTCTTAGAGAAAGCCGCCGCCGGTCAGCCCGACTGCGTCGTCCGCGTGAACGACCCGCGCGGCGGACTCGTGCTCTACGTGCCCGGCGCGAACGAACCCGAAGTGCTCTACGGCCCGACTGTTTGATGACGGCATGTTGGCGCCTTTCGCGGAGAGGCTGTGATTAAATCGCCCCCGAGCTTGCCTCGGGGGTTTAACGGCCTTTGCGCTACTCGAATTGCCCTTGATTTTAAGTAGTGCAAAGGCCGTTGAACCCCCGGCAC
>CAZNMS010000498.1:0-6480 GCA_964573505.1 uncultured Planctomycetaceae bacterium
CGGTCAAAGAGCAAGTCCGCTCCCGCCAGCGAAGCAAAGTCTGACGCGAAGTGATTGAACGATCGCTTTAGTCAGTGAAGCCGCAAGTCAGAGAAGAGCCGTAGATCGCTAGCGATCTACGGCTCTCTTCGTTTTGTTGTTCTCTATCCATTGAGCCGTGAATGAAGTTGATCGCGGGACAATTGGCTGAGCGCAACGCGGCGGATCGGTCATTCAACTTCGGCGGGAAACTGAACTTCGCTTCCAAGATGTTGACTCCCTCAGCCATCATCGCGCGACGTTCTTCAATCCGAAGGGACTCGCGGCACAACCTTATTAGCGGCGGGAGTTTTCATGACTCGGAATTTTGTCGTTCGCGTAGTGGCCATGATTGCCATTGTGTTCGGACTCAGCGCATCGGTCGCGGTGCGAGCACAGGATGCTGCTCAACAACCGGCGGCGAATGGTCCTGCAGACAAGCCGAAAGAAGTGCCGCTTGAGATCAATCAGCAGGTGCTCGCGAAACGCTTCGAGCAGTTTCAGAACACACTGCTGCAAATGGCAGAGCAGATGCGGAAGACCGATCCCGACCGCGCCGAGTTGATTTTTCGGGCTCTCAGTAAGAGCCAAGAAGATCGTGTCTCGGGTCAGATGAAGGTCATCGAAGAGTTGCTCACAAAGAAGCAATTCGGCTCGGCGATTGGTCGGCAGGATGATCTCACGAAGTCGCTCTTTGCGTTGTTGGAATTGTTACAGAGCGAGAATCGGCTCAATGAGATTGACGCCGAGCGCAAGCGAATCGAGGCATTGCTGAAGGACGTCAACAAGCTCATCGGCAAAGAGAAGGATGCGCGTGCCGCGACCGAACGCGGAGCTGATGCTGATAAGGCTGCCGGTCAGCAAAAGGATGTCTCAGACGAGACGAAGAAGGTCGCGGAGAAGATCGACAAGCAGGACGCTCAGAAACGCGCCGAACAAGACGGCAAGAATTCGAAGAGTCCTCAAGGCGACGCTCAGTCACAAGATGGCAAGCAGTCCGACGGCAAGCAGAGCGATTCAAAGGATCCGAAGAAGTCGGATGGAAAGTCGTCAGACGGCAAGGCATCCGAATCGAAAGATGGTCAAAGCAAAGACGGCCAGAAGAAAGACGGATCGAAGGACGGGCAAGACCCGAAAGACGGCAACAAGAAGGAGTCCGACGATAAGGACTCGCCCAAGAGCCGAGTTCAGAAGAACGATAAGCCCGAGCAAAACGGCGAGCCTTCAAAGAACTCGGATGGCCGAAAGCAAGAAGGTCAGCAGGGGCAACCGATGCCCGGCCAACAAGGTCAGCCAATGCCCGGTCAGCAGCAACAGCAGCAACAACAACAGAAAACGCCGGGACGAGAAGATCTTGAGCAAGCTCGCGAAGAGATGCAGAGAGCGATTGAGGACTTGAAGAAGCTCGATCGCGATAAGGCTTCGCGCCATCAAGACGAAGCGATCAAGCGATTGCTCGAAGCCAAAGAGAAGTTCGAAGAGATCCTGCGTCAGCTCCGAGAAGAGGAGAAGAAGCTCACTCTGACGGCGTTAGAAGCGCGCTTCCGAAAAATGCTGTCTCAGCAACTGCTCGTCTACAACGACACGATCACGCTCGCAAAGACCGGGAAGAAGGACGACCCGACGTTCGAAGCGAAGTCGAAGCAACTGGCTCGCAACGAGGATGAGATCGTCGTCGAAGCAGAGAAGGCGCTCGTCTTGCTGAAGTCGGAAGGGTCGTCAGTGGCATTCCCCGACGCGGCCGAAGCGATTCGCGACGACATGACGACGATCGTGCAACGGCTCGATCGAGCAGACCCCGGTGAGTTAACTCAGACGATCGAGCGCAACGTGATCGAAGCTCTCGAAGAGATGATCGACGCGCTGCAAAAGGAGCTCGAGAAGCAGAAGGACAAAGACAAGCAGCAGCAACAACAGCAGCAGCAAGGTCAGCCGGAAGATGATCCGCTCGTCGACGCATTGGCTGAACTTAAGATGCTTCGGTCGCTGCAATTGAGGATCAATCGTCAGACGAAACAACTGGGCCGCTTGATCGAGGGCGAGCAGGCGAAGGAACCCGAAGTCGTCGAGCAGTTGCAAACTCTCTCGCGTCGGCAGGCGAAGATTCAGCAGGCGACTTATGACCTCGCCACGGGGCGCAATAAGTAATTTTTGCGACAGCTAGAAAAGTTGCGCCGCGTGTTATCGTCGAGCGCACCCGCCATTTATGGAACAGGATTCTTTTGCATGTTTACCGGCTTAGTCGAAGGTCAGGCTCGCGTGCGGGATGTCGTGCCCGAAGCGGATGCCGTCCGGTTGACGATCGAGTTCCCGGCTGATGTTGCTGCCGCTTTCACGATGGGCGAAAGCATTGCACTCAATGGTTGCTGCTTGACGGTCGTCGAATTGGCGGAAGGGACGGCGGCCTTTCAAGCCGGGACTGAGACTCTCTCGAAGACCAATCTTGGAGAGTTGAAGCCGGGACGCTCGGTAAACTTCGAGCGATCGCTGCGAGCTGATGCGCGACTCGGCGGGCACATCGTGCAAGGTCATGTCGACGGGACGGCGCGGGTCCAATCGATCGACCGTGATGGCGAATGGGTCACGATGTTTTTTCAGCTCGCCCCGCAACTCGCGAAGTTCATGGTGCCGAAAGGCTCGGTCGCGGTTGATGGTGTGAGTCTGACTGTCGTCAACGCCGAGCCGGATCGTTTCAGCGTCGCGCTGATTCCTCACACTCTTGAGGTCACGACGCTCGGGCAACGCGCCGTCGGAGACACCGTCAACATCGAGTCCGACATTCTCGGCAAATACGTCGAGCGACTGTTGGCCGCTCGCTTCGGGTAGCTCTCTTTGTACTTCTAGTTTGCGATTTCTTTTTGGCCTGCGCGTAAAGTGACTTCGCGTCCGGGCACATTGGATGCGGCACCGCGCGACGTGTCGTCTGCAATAACGAGTGCGGCGGAACGGCGAGCAGCGGATGAATTTTGACTGGTACGACGGATTTGTAGTCCGTCGATGATCGGGCGCGACGGACTCCAAGTCCGTCGTACGAAAAATCGTTGGTCCGTTCCCATTTGCCGCGCGCCAGCCTTGCGATCGTCCCATCGGTGCCGCGCAGCGGCGTCGTTTGACCGGCGTTGAAAGCAGCGCCGCTGCTGACTGCCTGAGTGTGCTTTTTGCTACAGAAACAACTTGCCGAAGAGAAAGCGTCTACGCCAACACTTCGCGAATGACTCGCCCTTCAACGTTGGTGAGTCGGCGCTGGAAGCCGTTGTGCTCGAACGTCAGTTGCTCGTGATCGAGTCCGAGCAAATGCAGGATCGTCGCATTGAAGTCGTAGAGACTCAGCACGTTCTCGACCGCCTTGCGACCGAGGTCGTCGGTGCGGCCGTAGCTCACGCCCGGCTTGACCCCGGCTCCGGTCAGCCAGCAAGTGAAGCCATCGGGATTGTGATCGCGGCCTTTCGCGCCCTTTTGAAACATGGGCATGCGTCCGAACTCGGTACACCAAACAACGAGCGTGTCTTGCAGCAAGCCGCGCTGCTTGAGGTCTCGGATGAGTCCGGCTGCCGGTTGATCGAGAATCGCAGCGTGCTTGTCGTACTGCTCGCGCAGCTTGCTGTGGCCGTCCCAGTTCAGCTCGCCGCCACTGGCATAGGCGCCATTGAAGAGTTGCACGAACCGGACTCCGCTTTCGAGCAGCCGCCGAGCGAGTATGCAGTTCCGAGCGAACACGGCCTTGATGGGATTCGTTGTGTCGTCGGCACCGTAGAGCTTGAGAATGTGCTCGGGCTCGGTTGAGAGATCGCTGATCGCCGGCACGCTCAATTGCATACGCGCGGCGAGCTCATAACTCGCGATGCGGGCCGCGAGTTTGTCGTCACCCGGATGTTGTTCGAGATGCCGCTGATTCATTCTTTGCACCAGTGCTTGAGCGGCTTTGTTGGCATCAGCCCTAATGGTGCTTGGCGGCACTAAATGTCGCACGGGGTCTTTGATACTGAATGGGGTGCCCTGAAAATCAGCGGGTAAGAAGCCGCAGCTCCAATTGTTTGAACCGGCTTGAGGCACCCCGCGCGGGTCGGGAATCGCGACATACGCCGGCAGGTTTTGACTCTCACTACCGAGTGCATAAGTCAGCCATGAGCCGAGACTCGGAAAGCCATCGAGCACATTGCCGGTTGAGAGAAAATTCTCTGCCGGTCCGTGCGTGTTGCTCTTGCTCGTCAGCGATTGCACGAAGGCGATGTCGTCAGTGAGTTCCGCGAGGTGCGGAATCATGTCCGAGACCCATTTGCCAGTTTGCCCGCGCGGCCGGAATTCATACTGCGGCCGTGCCAGTTCTCCTGCGGGCCCTTGAAACGTGACAGCCGGTCCGCCTTTGAGCGGCTTGCCATCGAATTTGATCAGTTCGGGCTTGTAATCCCATGACTCCAATTGGCTAACAGCTCCGGCGCAAAAGATGACCACAAGGTTCTTGGCCTTCGCCGGAAAGTGCCCGGATCGAGGAGCGAACGGCTGAGCGGGATTGATGACCGGGCCGCCGTTGGAGGTTGCTGACAATAGCCGGTCGCTCAACAGCAAGCTCGAAAGCGCGATCGAACTTAAGGCCGTCGCAGTGCCTCCGAGGAACCGCCGCCGATCGAAGAAGTGAGAGGTCGAGGGGTTTGTGTGCATGGTGAGGAAGAACCGTTTCAGGCCGACTGCCCGATTGAAGGACGAACGAATCCCGCGAATGCGTGCGATCAAGAGATCTCGTTGATTCAGCGAGTCTGACGCAAAGTTCGGTCGTGACGACTTCATCCTAAAGGCGGCTGTTGGACGAGTGCGATTGGTCGTCAATGAGCAACCGAAATTGGGCTAATTTTAAGCACAATTCGCGAGTCGAAAGCAGATTCAACAGAAACTCATCTGAGCCGGTCGCATTGCAGGGAAATGGCCGTCCGAGTTGCTTTGGCCGACACCAGTCAGAATTCTCTGAGAATATCGCGGAAGCTGTTGTTGGCTCGCAGCGGCTTTCGTTCCACAATCGCCGAAAATTGCTTTCGCGTTTGGTCGCGGCCTTTCGAAACTCGAAAGGCTTTCCGTCGCGAAGTCGTCAACATGCACATTGTCGGGTCAGCGTCATTATTCACGTCTCGTCAGTCAGGAGTTCTTCCCATGAAAAGCGTTACCAGTCCGAAGTCATCCCTCAGGAAGGGATTCACGCTGATCGAGCTGCTGGTGGTGATCTCCATCATCGCCACTCTCGCAGCTCTGATTCTCCCGGCAGTTCAACAAGCTCGTGCGGCTGCTCGTCGCGTTGAGTGCCAGAACAACATGAAGCAGATCGTGACTGCGACTATGAACCTCGCAAGCCGCAGTAACGGTCGCTTGCCCACTGTCTGGGCGGGATATGGAACCGCTGCGACGGCTAGCAAGTTTCTCCGCCCTTGGACGGTGGCACTGCTCTCTGATCTCGATAACGCCCAAATTCGACGTGCAATCGATGCAGATGCGGCCGCATCTGGTGGGACTAATAGCTTTGCGACGATGTCGTTGCGAGCATTCCAGTGCCCGGTTGACAGTAATAACTTTGCCACAGCAGACGGCCTGAGCTACGTCGTGAATATGGGCTACGTCTTAAATACAGCATGGGGGGCGGGCACCAACGTTATTGGCACGCCGACAACGGCCGGGACGAGTCCTCACGATTCCAGCTATGACTGGGGGGCGACAAATGTCACCAAGGCCGACTCTTTAATTACGCGGTCGACGGGTGTGTTTTTTCAGCCATACACCTTTAATAATGTCTATAATCCAAATTCCGGGACGACATTGGACTTCATTTCTTCTGGCGATGGCCAGTCGAATACAATCATGTTCGCTGAGAATATCCAAGCGACGTCTTGGTCTGCTGCGACTCATTTGTGGAATTCGACTTTTTCGTTGAGTGTTTCGATGACGGCAGGAACGGATCTGGCTGTCACGGGAACTACCCCACTTGCACTTGCTGCGACGTTTGGCGGCGCCACCGTCACGCCATCGTTGCCGGGAGCAAATCTTTCTGCAGCGACTGGTACAACTCCTCGTCCAGCATCAAATCACCTCGGCATTTCTGTCTATGGATTTGCAGATGGCTCGGCGAAGCAGATTTCCGATGGGCTTAGTTCGACCGTATATGCAAGATTGCTGACCTCGAACGGCCAAAAGAATGGCCAGACAGTTCAAGGACTTGAGGATTACTAAGCTAATTTCTGAGTTTTTATTTGAGTTTGTGTTGATGCTCCGGGCAGCGAATGTTGTCCGGAGCTTCTTCGTTTAAAGAGGCTGGTGCTGCGGTAAATCGAAGTTCTTGCCGGGCGATTGATGTTGTTCCGGGATGCTGCTTTTCAGATGCGTATCTCTAATTCTCTATTCGTGCCGCGAGAAGCACGGGCGCTTTTTGAATTACTCATTTTTGCAACGTCATAAGAAGCGATATTACTTTTTATGCAAGTC
>CAZNMS010000499.1:0-6473 GCA_964573505.1 uncultured Planctomycetaceae bacterium
GCGTGGTGCGCGCCCCCACCCACGACTATCGACCACTCGGACAGGCAAGCTACGAGATGCATGCGCGGCACGCTGACTGGGATTGAGTTGCCGAACGAGTCGACTCGTGATTCATCCGCAGTCCAGCTCCTGCCATTCGTAGGAAGCCGCTTTTTCGCAGTCGTGCTTCCCTGCGGATGGCAAAGCCGAACTGCGGATGTGCCTATGTAAGTCGAATTGCAGGCCAAAGGTCGCCAACAACTTCTCACTCGCAACTTGCTTCTGAATTCACGAACTCGAGTTTCAAGCGACCGAACGCGCAACAGGCGGATTGCGTCGCTCTGCATGTAAGCGTTGTTACTTGTGAGATGGCATGCGGTTGCGAGTTATTCGGCGGGTTTAAACAGCAGCACGATGGCGTCGGCGTCGATTGCTTCTCCGCGACCGATCGGGCCGACCTTTTCGCCGGTCTTTGCTTTGACGTTCACGCAACTCACGTCGATCGCGAGCAACTCCGAGATGTGCTCAGCAAGTTGCTGCTTGAAGGGAGACAACTTCGGTTGCTCGGCGTGAACGGTGCAGTCGAGATTGGCGATCTGCCATCCGCGTTCGCGCACGGCCCGAGCGGCTTCGCGCAGGAAGATGGCTGAGTCCGCGTTCTTCCACTGCGGATCGCTATTCGGGAACCACTCGCCGATGTCTCCGAGTGCCAATGCTCCGAGCAGTGCGTCGGTGATGGCATGCAGCAGGACGTCGGCGTCACTGTGACCCACAAGGCCCAGTTCATACGGAATGCGGATGCCCCCGAGGATCAACGGTCGATCCGGGCCTAAGCGATGTCGGTCATGACCGAGTCCAATTCGAACGGGCGGCAACGACATAAAGGCAATCCTCGCCAATAGCGCAACATAATCACGGAACGAAAAAGGGGCAGACGCAACATGGCGTCTGCCCCGTCATACAAGCGGCTTGCACTACAGCTTCGCCGCCGCGTCGCGAACGGCTTTGAAGCACACTTCGAGATCCGAGAGCGGATTCATCGGGTTCTCTTCGTACTCGAGCGCCAAGCAGTATTGGTAATCGAGCTTCTTGAGGTTCTTCAGACAGGCGAGCAGATCGAGATCGCCTTCACCCAAGATGCGGAACTGCTTCTTGCCATCGGGATGAGTCTTCACGTCTTTGAAGTGGACCCCGAAGACGCGCTTTCCGAGTCGCTCAATCGCTTCATGCGGCTTCTCGTCGCCGCGCAAGTAGTGGCCGGTATCGACGCAGGCGCCGATCTTCGGATGCCGATCTTTCACCACTGCTTCAACGTCGCTGATCTTGTTGTAGCGATGCCCCGGACCGTGATTGTGAATGGCGATCGCGACGTCGTACTCGGCAACCAGTTTGTCGAGCACATCAAAGGTCGCGTTGTCCTTCTTCGGATCCGCGCTCAATGACTTGATGCCCATTGCCTTCGCATAGTCAAAGAAGGTGCGAGCCTTCGCTTCGTTCTCATCGAAGCCGACAACTCCGTAAGCCATCAACGTGACGCCGGCGTCGGCGAGCAACTTCTTCTGCTCTTCGATCTGCTTCGGCACATTGTTCTGAGGGATATGGCCGGGATAGGCCTCCCAGTACTTCAGGCCGAGCGTCTTTGTGTGCTGCAGCGCCTCAGGAGCTTTGAAGTGCCGCAGTGAGTAACTTTGAATACCCATCTTGAAACCGGCATACGGGTCTTTGTCCGCTGCCAGTAGCGACGGGGCGAGCATCGCGGTTCCGGCGAGTGCGGCTGCCGAACCGAGGAACTGCCGTCGGTTCAGCGCGTCAACGTGAGCCATCGAGAAGTCTCCGAAAGAGTCATTGGGACGAGAAAAAACGCACTCCCGGCAGGTTAGTGCTGCCATCTGCTCACAGCTATCGAGCCTGCCGACATGCCGTCACGCAGTGAGTGTCGCTTTTCCTACATCCGATTTGGCAGCAGTGTGAGACTCGCTACTCGCAGTTCGCATCGCAGCAACGTCCCGCGCAAAGGCATCAGTCGCATCCTTCATCCGCTCGACACCGCAGCAAGCCGTCTCTCAAACGACGAAACTGCTCACGGTTTTCCCCTCCGTTTCCTCTGTTTCCTTCTGTTCCATTCGCCTTCTTCCGACAGGAACAGAAACGCGGGCGCGGTGGAGAACTCTACGACTCGCGGTTAGACGGCCGACGCCTCAATTCACACCCGGCGAGAACTGGCTCATGCAATTTGCCACTCGCAGGAGACTTCGCAGATGCTGACATCTCTTCGCTATTCCCCATCAAGCGAGTTGAGTGCCCCCATCAGCAACCCCGCGCCGGCAAGCCGTTTTGCGATGCGTTGCAGGCGTTCGAGTACGCGAGACTCAGAGTCGATCGGCAAGTGCTCGACGTATCGCCGCCGCAGCCAAACGAGTCCGCTCAATAAGACGTTCGAGAGATCAAGCATCGAGATCAGCCGGTGCTCGTTGAGGCTCAACGGTCGCAGCTTTTCATAGGCATCAAGAGCGATACGACGCTGCTCTGAATGATCTCCGATCAAGCTGCCGAGTAAGCGTGAGATGTCGGCAGCGACCGTATCGGTGCGAGCGGCTCCGTAGTCGATGAGGCCCGTGACTTCGTTCTCAGTGAAGAGCACATGATCGTGCCACACATCTCGAATGACCGGTTGCAGCGGGACTTTCAGCGTCTCGCCTTGCAGCAGGTCATCGCGCAATTGAGGACCGCGCCAACGAAGTGCGGTCGTAATGACTTGCCCGCACTCGCGCCACATCGGCTGCGGTTCGCGGATGAGTCCTGCTTCAATCGTCTGCATGACGTCGTCGGAATAGCTGCGTAATGACGCGGTGCGGTCGCAGACAGACGGAGCTTGAGCGGACGCTGCGCACGCAAACCATTCGCCGCGACAGTCGATCGTCGCTGCGGCGCGATGCCATCGTGCCAATGCCTCGAAGGCCGCGATCAATCTCTGAGGCTGCGGGTTCTCCCAATAGTCAGCAGCGCCCGGCATCCATGCTTCGAGTTGCCACAATGCTCCGTCGTCCTCGATCACGCTGCGGCCGGTGACATCACAGCGCGGCGCGGGGACAAAGGCCAAACCGCTCGCCGCGACGTGCTGTAACAATTGATGCAGCTCTGTGAGACGTCGCACGGACTGCTGACGGGGCCATCTTCGCCAACAAAGCGTTGAGCCACTCGTCACGACTCGAAAGATCGCTGCTCCTGAGAAGCCCGGCCGCGAGACCGGATGCAATACGGCCTCTCGGCATTCGGGAAAGTGCGAAAGCAGAACTCGATAAGCAGTCGCGGACATGACTCCCCCGCGAGCCCGTGCTGCCGCTCGCATACTTGCACCGAATCAGCAAATGCGACCTCAACACGAAAACGCCGGGCCTCTATCGCGATTCCAACATGTTCGGGACAATGCGCTCCGCTCGGTCAACGACGTATTGAGGCTTATTAAGCTCATCGAGCAGCGAGTTATGAAAGCGGCCCCAAACTCGGAACGGCTTGTTGTGATCTGCTGGAGTAAACGGCAGCCGACCGGTCAGCTTCACGTCGCCGCCATTCGGGTCTTCACCGGGATTGGGGTCATAAAGCAGATGCCATGATTGCATTCGCGCGTTGTATTGCAGAAAGCCTTGCACCCAGCGGAACTCAGGATCGCGCGTCGCAACCTGCTGAAAGCCGACTTGAGTGATCTCGGACTCTGTACTGCGAACAGAACGATCAACCGGAGTCGGTCGAGTTGTACGCGTAACACTTGCGACACGCGGGCGTTGAAACTCACTGTCAGTGGCCTCTGATTCGTAATCGAACGAACTCGCGGCCAGTGTTGGTCGAGTCGACTCATCGAAGAGCGACGTGCTCCGATCCGTTTGCTTGCCACCATTGGCCGAAGGATCGCGCGGTTCGGGCACCGGATTCTCGGTCGCCGGAGTCGCAGCTTTCGGGCTCACTTGAGGAGCCGACTGGATTCCATTTGCGGGAGTCGCCAGTGGAGCGGTCGAGAACGTCGCGGGCTGAGAATGAATGATCTCACCCGGCAAGACATAGCCCGCTCGCGGGGGCATTTGCCGATAAGCCGGCGCACCGGGGGCATACATGTTGGGGTAAGCGCCATACGGCGGCACTGAGTAGCAGCCAGTCAGCGCGCACGCTGCTGCCGCAATCAGTGCGGAAGAAGAGAGTCTCCGCAACATTTCGCCATCCCTTGCTTGAGGGCGAGCATCAGCCAGCGCCGTCTCACCCATGCTCGGGAACGTCAGTCGCAACCGCGTTCCCCTCCCTGTGTGGCCGACACACAAGCGGTCGAGCCGATCTCCCTAATGACTCCCTCGAGTCGCCCGCGATTCTCAGACAAATCTTCAAAACCTGTCTAGACCACTTAAACGAGCCTTAAATCACCTAAATCAAAGGTGCGACTCGGCGACACGGTCCAAAAGCCGCGAGGCGAAGGGGAGAAATTCGCAGCCATCCGGGAGAGCTCCGGCCTCGACGGAGCCCTCCGACTCAGCGGCACATGATGTGTCTTCACTGCAGAGTTTGCCTTCACACCGGCAGTAATACTTATTTTCTGCATAGCGCGGGGAGTCTGACTGAGCCGTCGTAGTGTGATTATTCTGCCGGAGCTGAGCAGTAAATGTAGCTCGAACGCGAATAATTCATGTGACGGCCCAGACGGGAAGCTGATACGACCCGCCCAGCTAGCGAAGTTGCCCATCAGACGGACGAGATCCGAACGGCGTCATCGTCGTCCCCATCAGGTCAATGCCCCCGCCCTTTCGCTGCTCGCACTGGCCCGGTCGATCCCGGCATTGCAGAAGGGATGCTCGCCCCTAGAATCCCGCCCGCTTGAGCGTCCTAACAAGTCTCTGAACTGCTGAAACGCTCGTAATTTCAAGCAGTTTGCAGGCTGACGTCCGATCGAATCCGAACAGCAAACGAGATCGCGATCTCTGCTCAAAGACACTTTTCTCGAACTCAATGAGGTCACACAAATGGCAAAGAACAAGCGAAAGCTCACGAAGGCCAATCATGGCAAGCGTCCCTCCGGCCCAGCTCGCCGCCGAGCGAAACGCGCACTGGTCAAGACCTAATAATCGCCCGACCAATCGCAGAAATAACAAAAAAGAGCGTCAGGAGTCTTCTCCTGACGCTCTTTCTTTTTTTAGTGGTATCAACCCGCATCTCGCGTTGCGTGACAATATCAACTCAAACGATCCCCCATCGTGTCCTTCGGCAATGGATCGGCAATAAGTCCCCATCAGTCGTGCGGCTCGGCATCGCGATCCTATGTGAGTTGGGAACTCGGTTTGAGTCGATCCGTCTTTGACGCTTATTGCTTGCCGAATCGTGACGGCTTTCTCGTGCGTTTATTGGGAACTTCTTCCCGCTGAGGTTCAGGATGGAATCCCAATCTACTTGTCTGAATCAGTTCCCGAAGAGCGATTATCTGCGTCATGGCCGCCGACCACTGACACAGGCGTGCGAATCCACCGCTCAAGCGGGCGTCGCAAATTTCTTATGTATTTTCGCGAAGCGTCATCCTCCCAATATTGATACTCACTCGCGAGGACTCACGTGCCGCCCTGATCATGACGCGCGAAGCTTGTGGCGCGAGGAGTAGTAGTGGCACATCGCGATGGCGAAGGCGTCGGCGACATCGTTCGGTTCGAGAATCTTCTTCAGACCGAGTTCTCGCTTGATTGCTAGTTGCACTTGCTCCTTCGTCGCTTTGCCGCTGCCCGTTAGTAGGCGTTTCACTTGCGTCGGAGTGTAGTGCATGACCGGGACGCTCTTTTCGGCGGCACAAAATAGGATCACTCCTCGAGCATGTCCCATCAGGATCGCGGTCTTGGGGAAGTCAGTATGTGAGAAGACTTGCTCGATCGACATGACCGTCGGCTGAAATTCGGTAATGAGGTCTCTGAGTCCAGATGCAATTTCGCAGAGGCGTTCGGCGAGCGACAATTTCTTCGTCGATTGGATAATACCGCCTTCCTTGAGGACGGGCCCTCGCGGCGATTGCTCCAAAATTGCATATCCAGTGCGGTTCAAACCGGGATCAATACCGAGCACTCGCAAGGGCGTTTTCGTCCGAGGCAGAGTTGCGGAAATGTCGCTGCGAAGCGTCACGTTCGATCCTTCGTCGTGAGAGCGCGGGCTTGAAAGGCATAGGACTTATGGGACGAATATGACGGATAGGACTCAGAGGCGGCGGTAGGCTCTGCTTTTCCTATGGGTTCTATGAGTCCTCTACGTCTTATCGACCCTATTTGTCCTATCCTCGGGCGTCATCCTAAGCCCGACCTCACGCTCTGCTAAGACGACTTCACTTCAGTAGGTGCCGTTCGAAGTAGCGGGTCATGAGTTCGAACATATGCGGCACGGTCCCCTGCCCCTCTTTGATCGCATGCGACCGGTTCGGATAGGCCATCAGATCAAATTGCTTGCCGTGCCGAATGAGTTCGTCGATCAGCAACTCGGTC
>CAZNMS010000500.1:0-6465 GCA_964573505.1 uncultured Planctomycetaceae bacterium
CCGGTTCGGAGGGAGGGGGGACTGAACTCAATCAGTTCTCCCTACCCCTATCGACTGGGTCGCACGGCTTCTTACGCCAGCACCCCGCTGAGCACTTTGCCTTCGTTCGTCGGGCCGATCAGGCGGTTGTTGAGACCCTGATAGCTGAAGTTCAAGCGGTACGGATCGAGGCCGAGCGTTTGCAGGATCGTTGCTTGCAGGTCGCGGATGCTGACGGGGTTCTCGACGGGGTAGTAACCGAACTCGTCCGTCTTGCCGTAAGCGGTGCCGCCTTTCACTCCGCCGCCGGCGAGCCACATCGTGTAAGCAAACGGATGATGGTCGCGGCCGATGAGCCCCTTCTTCAGTTCGCTGCGGACGTTGTTTTGCATCATCGGTGTGCGACCGAACTCGCCGCCCCAAACGATGAGCGTTTCCTTCAGCAAGCCGCGTTGATCGAGATCCTTAATCAAGCCCGCGATCGCGCGGTCCGTCTGCTGAGTCTTGATCGGCAACGTCTCATCAACGCTCTCACCGGGCGATGAACCGTGATGGTCCCATCCCCAATCATAGAGCTGCACAAAGCGGACTCCGGCTTCGATCAAACGCCGTGCGAGCAAGCAGTTATTGGCGAACGTCGGGTCGTCGCCTTTGTAGAGCACGCGCGGATCGTCAGCGCTTTCTGCCGGAGACACATAGCCCGGCTTCGCGCCATACAGATCGAGAATGTGCTGCGGCTCCTTTGTAATATCCATTACCTCGGGCACCGAGACCTGCATGCGATAAGCCAGTTCGTACTGAGCGATGCGCGTCAGCGTTTCGGCATCGCCGCTGCGCTGAAACTCGGCGTCGTTCATCTCAGCGAGCGCATCGAGCATGCGGCGGCGCAGCTTACGATCGAGCCCATTCGGGTCGCTCAAGTAGAGCACTGGATCGCCGGCCGTGCGGCATTGGACTCCTTGATAGACCGACGGCAGGAAGCCCGAGCCCCAAAGTGACTTGCCGGCATCCGGCGTCTTGCCGCCCGAGAGCAGCACAACGAAGCCGGGCAGATCTTCATTCACGCTGCCCAGTCCGTAAGTGACCCATGAGCCGAGCGACGGATTGCCGAGTCGCGGAGTGCCGGTATGTATGAAAAGTTGCGCCGGAGCATGATTGAACTGCTCGGTATGTACGGTGCGAATGACGGCGGCTTTGTCCGCGACCTTCGCAAAGTTCGGCAGCAGTTCGCTGAGCCACTGCCCGCTTTCTCCGTGCTGCTGAAACTGAAACTGGCTGCCGAGAATCTTCGGATGCCCTTTGATGAACGCGAACCGCTTGCCTTCGAGGAACGCGTTCGGGCAATCCTGCATGTGCAACTTGTTGAGTTCGGGCTTGTGTTCGAACAGCTCTAATTGAGACGGCGATCCGGCCATATGGAGATAGATCACGCGCTTCGCCGTCGCCGGAATCATCGGGCTCTTTGCGGCGAGCGGATTGACGACCGACTCTTTCGCCTTCGAGTCCGCCGCTGCTGTGCTGAGCAGACTTTGCAGCGCCATTGCTCCGACGCCGAGTCCCGTTGTCTGAAAGAAGTGGCGGCGGGTCTGCGAGCGGATGAGTTCGAGTTGCGGTGTCATGAGATCGTCCATTGAGAGAAGTTCCTCACCGGCCGGGCCGGCACAATGGGTGAGAAACACTGGTACGACGGACTTGTAGACCGTCGAACGTCGAGAGAAACGACGGACTGCAAGTCCGTCGTACCCAAAAAACGGATGTGTTCGTCAGAAGCAGTCAGTCACAGTCGCGCTGCCATCGTCAGTGAAGTCGCCGCGATTCTTGCGCCCGCCCGTGATGCCGACAACGTTGCCTCAATGAGGTCGCTGCCGAACTTCAATCACTGCGAGCAGTGAAGTAAGACTGCACTGCTTCGCGTTTCCGTAGCCGAAATCGTCAGATTTCGGACGGTTGAAATGCCTGAAATCTGACGATTTCAGCTACTTCGCGCTGCAGAAGTAAGACTGCTCGTGCTTTCTTTCATTCCTCATGGGACCGCGATGATGCCTCTCAACTTCGACGACATTCAGAATGCTGCTCGACGCATTCAAGGCTTTGCTCATCGGACTCCGGTGATGACGTGCCGCACGATTGATGAGCTTGCTGGGTGCCGCGTCTTCTTTAAGTGCGAGCATTTGCAGAAGGTTGGCGCGTTCAAGTTTCGCGGTGCGTACAACGCGGTCTCGCAATTGACCGACGAGCAAGCGGCAAAGGGCGTCGTGACTCATAGCTCGGGCAATCACGCGCAGGCATTGGCACTCGCGGCGCGGATGCGCGGCATCCCGGCTTACATCGTCATGCCGCGCACGTCGTCGCCGGTGAAGAAAGCGGCGGTCGAGGGCTATGGCGCGGAAGTCGTGCTCTGCGAACCGAATCAGCAGGCGCGCGAATCAACGGCAGCCGAAATCGAAGCACGCACCGGCGCGACGTTCATTCATCCCTACAACAACCTCGCGGTGATGGCGGGACAGGGAACAGCAACGCTCGAACTCGATGAGCAAGCAAGAGAACTCGGTTGCGAACTGGATGCAATTATTACTCCAGTCGGCGGCGGCGGACTCTTGAGCGGCACGTGCATCGCCGCGAAGGGCCTGCGTCCGAGCTTGCGAGTCTTCGCCGGAGAACCGCTCGGTGCGGACGACGCGGCACGCTCATTGGCGGCGGGCGAGTTCGTGCCTCAGACGGGACCGAACACGATTGCTGACGGGCTCTTAACGAGTCTCGGCGATCAAACATGGCCGATCATCAAGCAGCATGTTGAAGCCATCATCACGGTCAGCGACGAGCAGATCATTCACGCGATGCGACTTCTTTGGGAACGCGCGAAGCTATTGATCGAACCCAGTTCCGCAGTGGTGCTCGCGGCGATTCTCGATCCGCGATTCAAGCGGCCTCAGCCAGTACGAGCGATCGGCGCGGTGCTCAGTGGCGGCAATGTGAGTCTCGACAAACTTCCGTTTGCGGCGGGGCATTGAGCCGTAGCGCAACTCGGAGAGTCAACCTACGGGATGCGTCCGACGCCGCGCATCTACCACTCGATTTCTTCCGGCGGCTTCGGGTGCTCGTTCGCGTGAACGTCGACGATTTCTCCGCTGCGTAAGCGGACGACGCGATCGGCGGCTTCGGCGATCGCCGCGTTGTGCGTGATGATCAGCACCGTCTTGCCGAGTTTGTTCTTCAAGTCGACGAGCAGCCTTAGCACCTTCTTGCCGGTCTCGTAATCGAGTGCGCCGGTCGGTTCGTCGCAGAGCAAGAGTTCGGGGTTCTTCGCGACAGCACGCGCGATCGCGACTCGCTGCTGCTCGCCGCCCGACATCTGAGCGGGGAAGTGCTCATGCCTCTGAGCAAGCCCAACAAGATCGAGCGCTTCGTCGACATCGATCGGCTGCTTACTCAGTTCGGTCGCGACCATCACATTCTCGCGCGCGGTCAGAGTCGGCACGAGGTTATAGAACTGAAAGACGAACCCGACGGTCTCGCGACGATAGCGCGTCAGCTCGCGCGCGGAGACCTTTGAGAGATCCTCATTGCGATACCAAACGCTGCCCGATGTCGGCTGATCGAGGCCCCCGATGATGTTGAGCATCGTCGTCTTCCCCGAACCGCTCGGCCCGACCATCACGAGAAACTCGCCGTGATAGATCTGCAGGTTGACCTTCTTCAGCGCATCGACAGCAACCTCGCCCATTTGAAACGTCTTTCGAACGTCATCGAGGTGCAGCAGAACTTCGAGGGACGACTCAGTCACGGGATGCCATTGGTCGGAGGATGAAAACGAACTCACGGTGCGAATGCCGCAATCGCTGTCAGGGCTGAATCGACGCTGCGGCGGATAGTCGCCTTTCGCTCCGCGAAAGGAAGCTTTTGCGGAGCAAGAGCCGACAATCCCGTTCGCCAATTAGCCCGTCTAATTCGCTGCGACAAGCACGCCCTTCAGTAAGAAGAACTACAGCAAGCACGCTGACTCGAAAACAAAAAAACGCCCGCTCGTTGCCGAGCGGGCGTTTGGCTTCTGGAAGTTGTTCGCCGCTGAATGCTGAGGCACTCACTCAGTGGGGAACTGAGGCGGCGATGTCAGAAGAGTTACCTGACTTAGTCCGCATAGAACTTCGTCAGCTCTTCAACCGTCAGCGGCTCTTGAATTGAGTCGCTCGTCAAGCGGGCTCGCAGACGTTGATTGCCTTCGTCCTTACCTTTGCAGGTGATATGGAAGATGGCAGTGCGTCCCGGAGGCAGTGCGGGCAAGCTCTTGAAGACCAGTAGGCCGCTCTCGGCGAGATACTCGACCGGTGCTTTCACACCGATGAGCTGAATCGCGTTCGGCAGTTCGATCGAGAGGCCGATGTTCTGAGCTTCTTTCGAACCGTCATTGCGGACTCGGACTTCGTAAGCCGTCTCGCGTCCCACTTCGACCGGGTCATCAAGATCAACGACTTCAAGCACGAGCGACGCGGCGCCTTCGATCTTTGTCGAGACCTTCGATTCCGCCGGTGAACCGTGCTCGGAGGTCACTCGGGCAACGTGAGCGAACTCGCCGAGTTCCGTCGGACGCAGGCGAACGTTGAGTTCCGAAGTCTTTCCGGACTCGATGCTGCCGAGGAACCATGTGATGGTGCGGTTGCCTTCGTCATACGCACCGCCGTTGCTCGCATGCAGGAATTCGAAGCTCTTCGGAACAACATAGATGGCGCGGACATTATTGGTCGTCGCTTCGCCGTCGTTCTTCACGTTGACGGTGTAGCGAGCATCGCGACCGACATAACGCAGAGCCGGTCCGGCCACTGCGAGCTTCAGACTCGGAGCAAGCACGTCGATCTTCGAAGTCGCTGCTTGTCGCAAGTCGGTACCGGCTTTCGCTTCGACCTTCAACGTCTGCGAACCGCCGTGCTTTGCATTGAGCGACAGCTTCACGCTGCGCGACTCACCGGGTGTCAGCGAGCCGAGTTCCATTTGCAGACGACTGCCGCGAGCGTGCTCAAGACCTTCAGGAATCGTGACGTCGATCGTCACGTTGTGAGCGACGCCGGTGCCGGGATTCGTGATCGTCACGACTTGAGTCGCGGGCTCACCGACAGTGACCTGACTGGGGCCCGTCAGAGCGAGCTTCAGTTGCGGCTCTTCAACGGTGAAGACCGTCGATGCTGCTGATGTGAAACGCACATTGGCGTTCGCAGCCAGTTCGCCGCGCTGACTCGGAATGATGTTGAGAGCAATTCGCTTCTCTTCACCGGCGGCAATGGATTTAAAACTCCATGTAACGTGATCGGTCGCAGCATTCGGTGCCGGCTTCGCGTCCGTGATGCGAATGCTCGACGGGAAGTAGGCATCAACATTCACGTCCGAAGCTGCCGCTCCGCCCGAGTTGCTGACCACTAACTCGATCGCGCATGTCTGCCCGACATTCAAGTCACCGAGCTTCTTCCACTCGGTCATGATACGCGGAGTCTCTTTCGAGAAGTTCGTAACTCCGGGAACCGATCGGCCGTTCGAAGGCTTGCTGTCCTTCGTGAGATTGCTGCCGACCGCTGTCGGTTTGCCCTTTGCCGGAGCAGCTTCAACTTTCGTTGTCGGAGCTTTGCCCTTTGCAGCAGGCGGCGCATCAGGCAGCAGATTCAACTCGGCCTTGCCGCCAGCGAACTCGTCGAGATCCGGCATTGCGGGAGCTTTCGAGCCGCTCACTTGCTTGATCTGAGTCGTCTTCGCTTTGCTGTCGGTCGCGAAGTCGGCTTGAGTCACTCCGCTTTCTTCGTCGTCCTTCAGCAGGCCGCCGGCTTGCCGAATGGCATTGCCACTCGCGTCCTTATTGGTGCCGCTCGTCTGCTGAATCGGACCGGCTGATTTCGCGCCAAGCGGTCGCTGAGCCGTCGCCGCATCTTTTGCAGCAGGCTTCGCTCCGGCAGCGTCTTTGCCGAACAGTTCGTTGTGATAGTTCTTCAAACCGCTCGCACCGGGTTGCCCCGCCGCACCTCGCGATCGCGAGTAACGAGCAGCGTCTTGATCATCGCTCGCTGCTTCGGTTTGAGGAGTCGTGCTCTTCTCGGCGTCTTTTCCGAGATAGGTGTAGCCGCGCGGACGAGCCGTATTTGTTCCGACTCGATCCTGCGCAGTGGAAACCGTCAGCGCGAGACCTAACGCGCCGAGCGTTCCCATCGTCCAAAGTGTTTTTCGCATCCGTGCTTCTCCTTCCAGATGAGCCACTGCCCCCGGCCTTTGGTGCTCGGTTGCAGTCATTTCCCCAAAAGCCACTCCGAGTGCGAAGCGGCGCTCATCTCTGTTTATCGGTCATTCGGTTTGTGCCGCGTGAATCGTTTTCATCGGTCGTATCGATGCGGCAATTTGGAGAAGCAGGAGTGATTGGCCGCCTCTCACAGCGAAGCCGTCGGGGCCGTTTGATCCGGCTCTCCACTGACCCCGCGTCAGTGGGAGCAACGACTGGCCGGCTAACGACGC